>CAYZDF010000012.1:0-55721 GCA_964477085.1 uncultured Gracilibacteraceae bacterium
ATTGTAGTATAGGCTTAATTTGCATGTTTTATTGCCGGAGTAATAATGTTATATACTAAAAGTTCATAAGCAAAATTTTGGAGATGTCTAAGTTGGAATACAAGAAAAAAGAAATCAGGTTAAGCCATGCTCTTTCATTCTGGCAGCATTTTGATGGGGAAGAACGCGCTCTATTATATAATCCATTCTGCAAGGAACTAATTATTGGGGCGAAACGACTGAAAACCTTTGCCGAGGGAGAGAGCTTCACAGGTTACCCCTATGTCTTTTCTTCAAGGACATTTTTGCCAACACTTAAAGAGCAGAAGTGGCAGGATTTTGGAAACGAAACGATTGCTTTTGAAAACTATCTTGTTGAAAGAAACGGCGATCAGTTTTTTTATTACACCGATTATTACAATGAAAATCCTCCGAAAATAACCAACCGAAAAATAGAATCTTGCCGGCATGCTTACACAATATCTGCGGACGATTATGAGGATTGGAAAGAGTTATTCGGGAATGTATATCGCGAAATTTCCATGCGAAACGTCAATAAGGTTGTTATTTCAAGAGAAGTAGGAATTAAGTGTGAGACAACCGTAAATATCGAAAGCATAATAATGAATCTTTTGAACAAGAATCCAAACAGCTTTATTTTTGCGTATTACAAAAAAGGAAAAACTTTTCTAGGCGCAACACCTGAGGTTTTGGTTGAAAAGGAGAAAGACTCAATTATCAGTTACGCTCTGGCTGGAACAATTGCGAGAGATTATCGGGATGATATGATACAAAAGACAAAATTGCTTGAGGATTGTAAAAACCGTTATGAACATCAGGTTGTGATTGATGCTATCGCCAACGTAATGAAAAACTATTGTCATCAAGTCATTGTAGATGAGACCAAAATCCTGGCCCTCAAAAATCTGTATCACCTTCAAACCCGTATTACCTCTAAGGATGACGGAGGATTATTGGAGTGGGTCTCACGCTTGCATCCTACCCCTGCCTTAGGTGGAAATCCGGTACATAGAGCTTTGGAATTAATTTCTAAGTATGAGAGACACGAAAGAGGATTGTATGCTGCCCCCATCGGGGTCATTAAGCAGAACGGGGATGGTATTTTTGTGGCAGGAATCCGATCGGCCTTGATTCAAGGAAAAGAAATATCTGCCTACACCGGCTGTGGTATAATAGAAATATCAGAATGTGAAGATGAATATCTGGAGACCAATAATAAATTACGAACGATCCTGGAAAGCTTATAATAAATGGTGATAGGAATGACCGATTATATTGCTGCTTTAGTCGATGAATTGTATCAGCTTGGTGTGCGTGAAGTAGTAATCAGCCCCGGTTCACGTTCAACTCCGTTAGCGATGTTATTCTGTGAACACCGGTTTAAAGTATTTTTAAATATTGATGAGCGTTCCGCCGCTTTCTTGGCCCTTGGCATAGCCAAAGAACAGGCCGGACCCGTAGTCTTAGTCTGCACTTCCGGTTCTGCTGTGGTGCATTATTTTCCGGCGCTGATTGAGGCGAAGTATTCAAAAGTCCCACTAATAGTTTTAACCGCTGATCGTCCCCATGAGCTGCGCCATGTTGGAGCTCCTCAGGCTATTGATCAAAACAAAATCTATGGTGGTTATGCAAATTATTATGAAGAATTGGCGCTGCCTGAAGAAAGAGAAAGCATGTACCGCTATGTCCGGGTTGTAATGCAAAAGGCCTATGCCGGCGCCATGACTGGGAGTTACGGGGTTGCACATATCAATGTACCGCTGCGTGAACCTTTTATTCCGGACTTCAATAAGCTTAATTTTGCCTTAGGACGGTCAAATGATCAGTTTGCGGTCATCGAGACCGAAGGGCAATACACATTTAAAGCCGATATTTTCCAAAATAAAAAAGGGATGATTATCTGCGGTCCGGATGCCTATGCCGACTATCATCAGGATGTCCTTGAGCTTGGGGAACGGCTGAAATCACCGGTTTTAGCCGATCCTTTGTCTAATTTTCGCAATTACGCCCATGATTTGCTCATTGACAGTTATGATGCTTTTCTTAAAGATGATGCTATTAAACAAGAGCTAAGGCCTGATTTCATCCTGCATTTTGGTCAAGTCCCTGTATCCAAGCGTTTGCAGCAATTTTTGACTTTACATCAGGATGTGCTGTATGTTCAAGTCGATAAGTCGTTTGAATACCGTAATCCATCCCTTACTACTGGAAAATATATTCTTTCATCCCCAAAAACGTTTGCCCTGTCCATCAATATTCTGAATAACATAACAGATTATTTAAGCAAGTGGCAAACCTATCAGAAACAAATGCGCCAACGCTTAAAAGATGCCGGGAAAGCAGAAGGATTGTTTGAAGGACAGATCATTCAGAGGCTGCAGGAGATCCTGCCGGATGACAGTCGGCTCGTTGTGGCTAACAGTATGCCTATTCGCGATATTGATTATTTCTTTGAAGCACGCGCACAGAAGATAAAAGTCCTCGGCAACAGAGGAGCCAACGGCATCGACGGTATTGTTTCGACGACCTTGGGGGTGTCCATCTCAGGCAAACCGACAGTCCTCGTCACAGGTGATCTGGCGTTGTTCCATGATTCAAACGGATTATTAATTGGAAAGACACACAATCTGAATGCTGTGATTGTCTTATTTAATAATAATGGGGGAGGAATTTTTAGGTATTTGCCACAAAGCAGGGAAAGGTATTTCGATTACCTGTTCCTGACTCCTCACGGAATTGATTTTACGGGGCTCACCACCTTATATGGCGTAACCTGTTTTCAGCCTCGGAACACGGATGAATTTGAACGTGATTTTCGGGAAGCGTTAACTTTAGGAGGAATTAAGCTCATAGAGATTAAAATTGATCTGGAATTGAGCAAAGACTTACACGATCAATATACCAAACTTCCGACTTGATCAACACTGTTAACGGGAGCCATAATTTGATATAGATGAAATCAATCTCAGGAGTATAAAACATGTGGATTACCATTGACCAGATAAGATATCACGTAGAAATTAAAGGGAAAGGAAAACCTCTCATTTGCCTGCATGGTTTCTCGGAAAATTTAAGCACGTGGGAATCGATAGATATCGCAGGCTATCAAATGATTCAGGTTGATTTGATCGGTCACGGCAAGAGTGATAAACCGGTTTCCAAGCAGCCTTACCGTTGGAAAGTCATGATACGGCATTTACATGAGCTCATCCAGCACTTGGGGCATAGGAAATACGTTTTGCTGGGGTATTCCATGGGCGGACGCATTGCTTTAGCCTATGCCCTGACTTATCCCGCTGAGATTGAAACGCTGATCCTGGAAAGCGCTTCTTTTGGAGAATGCGGAATGATCAAACGCTTCAGACGGCGAAGAAATGATTCCAAGCTGGCGGAGAATATCCGGCATCAAGGGATCGAATGGTTTAACAGTTATTGGTCCAAACAAGATATCTTTGCTACCCAGGCGCATTTACCCCAGGCAGTAATTGATCAAATCAGCCTCAGACGTTTAGGTAATACTCCGCATGCACTCTCCAATACTTTGTTAGGCAGCGGGCAAGGGAAAATACCGTGTCTGAAACATAAAATCTCCAGACTTTCCATGCCTGTCCTCTGCATTAATGGGGAATACGATAAAAAATATAAACAGGCAAGTCTGGAATTTACCTTGCTTAATTCAAATATTGAGCATGAAATCATTCTGGGAGCGGGGCATAATACCCATATCGAAAGGCCCGATTATTTTAAAAATGTTATAAAAAAATTTTTAGATAAAAATTGAAAGGGGTCGTACATATGACTAAGTTTCCCTGGGAAAAATTAAACCGCAATTATGAAGATATTATTTATGAAAGCTATAGCGGGATTGCTAAAATTACGATAAACCGTCCGGAAGTCCGTAATGCTTTCCGCCCTAAAACGATTACGGAACTCATTGATGCTTTTACCATTGCCCGTGAAGATGCGGATATCGGGGTAATCATTCTAACCGGTGCCAATCACGGTCAAGGTCAGGACAAAGAAGCATTTTGCTCCGGCGGAGACCAGAGGGTGCGCGGACATGGGGGGTACGTAGGTGAAGATCAAATCCCCCGCTTGAATGTACTGGATCTGCAGCATTTAATTCGCATTATCCCCAAACCTGTAATTGCCATGGTCAATGGCTTTGCGATTGGCGGGGGGCATGTCCTGCATGTGGTATGTGATTTATCCATAGCTTCTGAAAATGCGAGATTCGGCCAGACAGGACCTAAGGTAGGTTCTTTCGATGCAGGCTATGGTGCCGGTTATTTGGCCCGCATCATTGGTCATAAAAAAGCACGGGAGATCTGGTATCTGTGCCGGCAGTACACAGCCCGGGAGGCCCTGGAGATGGGCTTGGTCAACACAGTTGTGCCTTTTGAGCAATTGGAAGAGGAAACCGTAAAATGGGCCAAAGAGATTCTGCAGCATTCACCAACGGCACTCCGCTTCCTTAAAGCCTCGTTTAATGCTGATACGGACGGATTAGCCGGGCTGCAGCAATTGGCGGGAGATGCAACATTATTATTCTACACGACCGATGAAGCTAAAGAAGGACGCGATGCCTTTAAAGAAAAGCGCACCCCGGATTTCAAACAGTTTCCTAAGTTCCCGTAATTAGATTAAGGATATTGGAAATGAACTGGCTGGAAAGGCAAAGCAGGAAAACACCCAATAAGAAATTCATTAATAACCTGACTTTTCTGGAAACCTATGAGCGGGTAACCGATTTGGCCTCAAGACTCTGTGTTTATATAAAAAACCAGAAAAGAGTGGCCCTCTGCGCCAATAACTCTGAGGATACGGCGATATTCTTCCTGGCCTTGCAGGTGCTGGAAATAGAAGTATTAATGCTGAATACTCGCCTGACCGACGATGAGATTAACAAGCAGTTAGGTGCTTTAGGTATTCATGTTGTCTTTTCTCAAAACAACAGATTTATTTCATTTAAGGAAGTATATCAGAATGACAGGCAGGACAAATTCCGTATAGCCAGAGAATTTCATCCGGAACAAATCGCAGTCATCATGAATACCAGTGCTACAACCGGCAAGTTTAAATCCGTGCCCTTGCGCTGGAAGCAGTTTGACGCCCATGTCAAAGCGTCGGCGCAAAGTCTGGGAATGGCTGAGAACGATAACTGGCTGATGGTCTTGCCCATGTATCATATCGGCGGGTTAACTATTCTTTTGCGAAGCTTGTATAACGGTACAAGCACAACGATTATTGAAAGATTTGATGAAGAACAAGTTCTTGAGCTGATTGATAGTAAAGCTATTAACATGCTGTCAATCGTTCCGACATTGCTCGTTCGAATCATTGACCGCATAGAGAGACATGACCTGCGTGTCGTTCTGGTTGGCGGCGAATTCATTCCACTGACCTTGATAGAAAAGAGTCTGGAAAAGAATATTCCGATTTATAAGACTTATGGGATGACGGAGACCACCAGCCAGTCCGTGACGTTTCCAGTCTTAAAGTATCCCCAAAAAATAGATTCGGTCGGAGTCCCGCTGCCGGGAGTAACCATACGGATTCAGGGCCCTGATGAGGAAGGGATCGGTGAAGTCCTGATCCAAAGTCCGATGCTGATGGATGGATATCTGGGCAAAGAGAAAATATCCGGATTATTTAATACCGAAGATGTAGGGTATATTGATCAGGACGGTTTTTTATATATCCTGGATCGCCGCAAAAATATCATTATTTCGGGCGGAGAAAACATCTACCCCCAGGAAATCGAAAATATTCTGTATGCCAATCCAAAGATATCGGGATGTGCGGTCGTAGGGAGGAATGACCCGAATTGGGGACAGGTTCCTGTCTTATTCGTTGTATCCGAATTGAATGAAGAAGATATATTCAACTATCTTGCAGGAAAAATTGCCAAATATAAACTTCCGCGGGAGATTATCCATTTGGATGAGCTTCCTAAAAATGCATTAGGCAAGATCGTCAGGAAGGACTTAATTCCGCGTATACAATGATCAGAGTTAGAACATATAGAAGTTTATCGTATAACCGGGAGAATAATATGTGGATTCAAAAAATAGAGCTTCATCACATTCAAATGTCGCTGAATTTCACCTTTACAACATCTCAAACTGCCCTGCGCCACCGGGAGACCATCGTCATCGGGGCCTTAGATGAGCTGGGGAACACGGGGTATGGGGAAGTTGTGTCCTTCAACGAACCGTTCTACAGTGACGAAACACTGATGGATTCCAAGAACGTGTTAATTAATCATTATATCCCCAAGGTATTGCAGCGGGAAATCAAGCACCCCTTTGATATCCATGAATGGGCGGACTTGACCTATCCGATGGCCTTGGCCGGTTTGGAAAATGCCTTATTGGACTTGTACGCTAAACGTGAAAAGAGGCCGGTGATGGATGTTGTCTTTGCCGAACCTACCCGAGACAGCATACCCGCAGGAATTGTCCTGGGGGATATGGACCAGGCAAGCTTATTGGAACAAATAAATCAATATATTGAGGAAGGGTATCGCCGTTTTAAGATAAAGATTAAACCGGAAGACGGCTTCTCGAAGTTGAAGACCGTCAGAGAAAAGTACCCTGATCTTCAACTTTTAGCCGACGCCAACAGAAGCTATCAAGCTGAGCAGATTCCTGAACTGAAAAAAATGGATGAACTGGATCTGCTTTGTATTGAAGAACCGCTTGCCATAATGGATTTTGCGGCTTATCAAAAACTTCAGGAAGAAATAAAAGCACCTGTATGTTTGGATGAGAGCATTCAAACTGTGGATGACTTAAAGACGGCCATTCGCTTAAAGGCGTGTCAGGTTGTTAATATCAAGGCAGGCCGTCTTGGCGGAATGTATTATGCGAAGAGAATGATTGAATTGTGCAGGGAGAATCAAATACACTTTTGGATCGGGAGTATGGTCGAAAGCGGTATTTCCAAAATCCTGCACGTTCATTTGGCCAGCTTGCCGGATACCTATATCCCCGGAGATTTATCCCCATCAAGCAGGTACTTCCCAAAAGATATCATTTTCCCAGAAATAACGGTCACTAATGGGATGATAACAGTTCCCAAAGGCTGGGGTTCAGGGGTAGAGATTGACGAAGAAACCTTAAATCATTATACAATCGACCACTTTGCACGAGGCGGTGAATAGGATGAACATAATTGAAGGTTTAAATATTCAATACGTACATGTGGAAGGAGATCGCCTGGAAGCGAAAATGTATTTAACCGATTTTCACAGCCAGGTATTCGGTTATTTGCACGGAGGCGCTACAATTGCCTTTGGCGAAACTGCTGCAGGCATAGCTTCCAATCAAATAATCGATAAAGATCATAAAGCCATAGGTCAATCCATTACAGCCAATCATCTGAAAGCAAAAAAATTAGAAGGATATATTATTGCTAAAGGGGTACTTATGCATCAGGGCAGGACATCCCATGTCTGGGGTATTGAAATGCGCGATGAAAATAACGTGCTAATCTCCTATGTGACTGTTACGAATGCGATTGTTAAGGAATAATGGCAGTTTAAGAATGGTATAAAACGTAACATTCTTAACTGCCATAATGTGTAAATCCCATATATCGACCTTCTTTTTTTGCGGATATTTAGTGTGTTCAATTACACGGGCTTGCCCGGTCGTACCGAAAGTTGAGTGAGTAATATTTATATTTTAGAAATAATATTTTTGTATAAATTGCAAACAATGAAATTAGCAATGTGTAAAGGAGTTCGCTTATGGGAAATCAAACAGAACAATCTATCCTGATTCTCTTTAGGGAAATAAGGTCTCTAATAGATAAATGCTTGAAAACAAAGCTTAATCTTGGCAATTATACCATGCCTCAGGCCATGATTATGTATTATCTTACTCAAAACGACAATATGAAAATAAGTGAACTTAGTAAAAAGATGGGACTTACGAACAGTACCGTATCGGGAATCGTGGATAGGCTTGAAGATCAGGGTGTCGTAACACGTGAGAGAAGTACCGAGGATCGGCGCGTGGTATATGTAGAATTATCACCTGAACATAAAAAAAAGAATCAGGATATTTACGAAAATCTGGATAGATACTTTGATGGCATCCTGACCGATATCCCGCCAAATGATCTGGAATCGATCATCAAAAGTTTAACTATCCTCAAGAATGCTCTGGCAAGTAACCTTGGGGAGGATCAAAATCCTGCTAAAAAATAATAGCATTTAATCATATCTTATGTAGAAACTATTAGCATAACATTGATATTTTGTTTTTTCTATGAACTAATGGATTGGAATCATGAATTGATCCACTATTTAACCCTCTCCAAGACGATCGTTTCCCATTTATCTCCCCAGCGGATCGTCAAGTGATAGATACTATTGATGTTAAGAGCACCATTTCCTCCTGAGGAACCAACCGCTATAAAGTTATGCTGATCCGCTAAATCATCAAATTGCGGGACAACACCACGTCCGCCACCTGCTGGACCATCGTACTGATACATGATATCACCGATTGTATCCGTAGTCTTACCGGCATAACGAATCAACAAGTCCTGATTATTCCAGCTTTCATAATGTATTTTTCCATCTTCATCGTTCCAAAAATACTGGTAGTATTTGAGCAGGGCCTTTCCTTCCCAGAATTGGCCGCTACCCCGGTATTCCATGGTTACCCCTTGATTAAGCTTGGAGAAGGTAATTTCCTTAATGTTCTCAAGATTCGGGGCAAACATATGCATGAATTTGTCCAGTGAAGGTCTATCTTGGATTTCGTTAATGAGCATAGAATCGAATTTAATGACATAAATAAGTAAAACATTTTTAGCCTGCAGGGTGTTGATCAAATATTCTTTTTTATGGACCATATGACTAAATCCCTTGGTTTTTTCCAAAGTACCTTTATTATGAATTCCTGTTAAAGCTTTATTTCTTTGCTCCACATTTTGGTATTCGTAAATGAATAGTTTTTCCTCACTACCAGGAAAACCATAGATCACAGGCAGTTTGCCTTCCAGGATAAAATCCTGCGGAGACAAATCTTGAGCCAGACTGATTTCAATTCCTTCTTGATAGAAGGCTTCTGCTACATTCGTCGTCCTCAGAAGCTCATGTTCATTCTTCTCGTAACCTCCTACTCCCTGAAGACCAACAATAACAGTAAAAATAAGGATACATAATCCTATCACATAACGCAATCCATTCATCTTTCTCTCTCCTCCTAATAACAACTGGTTAAGGATACCTTTAACTGATCTTATATACTAAGCCAGAAAAATCGCCTTGAGATTAGACTTTAGATAAATAGTAAAGAAACACAATTATTGTAACATAAACTTCCTGAGTTTTTGCTTAAAAAATACACTAAAAAACTTTTGAGGAGTAAATATGAAAGATGACACTTGGGTTAAAATATTAGGGTAACAGGATAATACTTTTTTCCGCGAGGGTTAGATGGAGGTACATATGACTGACTATAAAAAGATTATTGAGTCTTTCCAGGAGGATTTGATCAAATCTGCCCAGGAGTGTGTCAAAATCAAAAGTATTTCGGGAAATTCGGAAGGAACCAAAAAGGCACTTCTGTTTTATCTTGACCTGGGGCAAAATATGGGGTTCAAAGCCACCAACATCGAAGACCTGGGGGGAGTCATTGAATATGGTGAGGGAGACAAAACGATAGGGATGATCGTTCATCTTGACGTTGTACCTGAAGGAACAGGCTGGAATTTCCCTCCATTTGATGGTCAAATCCAGGATGGTAAGCTCTATGGGCGGGGTGCTATCGATGATAAAGGGCCAGCCATTTCAGCTCTTTATGCCTTAAAAGCATTTAAAGAATCGGGTATAAAACCCCATTGCAAAATACAGATCATCATCGGCATTGATGAAGAAAGTGTCTGGAATACCACGCCAAAGATGTTGGAAAAGATTAAAGAACCTGATTTCTCATTTGTGCCGGACTCCAAGTTTCCGATCATCATCGCCGAGAAAGGTCTGATCTGGATAGAAGTCAATGGAAATTTCGCCAGCAGCAACCATTCGGATCAGCCGTACAACTCGGGGATCGTTATTCAGAATATGATTGGCGGTGGAACAGACTCTCTCAATATCGTACCGGATCACTGCGAAGTGACACTCCAAGCAACCCAGAGCCAAGCAGCTGAATTGATGAAAAGATTAGCGGACTTTACTCATCAAACTAAGTATGATATTAAACTCGATCAGAATTCACCAGCTCAAAACAATTCTACCTTGAAGCTTATTTCCAGAGGAAAATCCGGTCATGCCTTTAATTGTCAAGAAGGGCAAAACGCAATTTCTCAACTAATCCTTTTTCTGGCCCAACTGGATATAACAAACGAACAAAAAGACTTTATTCAAACCTGCTCCGAAAAGATCGGAATAGAGTATGATGGAGAGTCCTTAGGACTTGCCGTTGAAGATGACTTAACGGGAAACCTGACTGTCAGCCCCGGTTATCTTTCGCTTGATGACAAACAATTTACTCTTCAAGTGGATATCAGATTTCCATCCAGTCAGACGCTGAATGAAATGAAACCAAAGGTTATAAAAGCTTTTGACGTTTTTCAAGGCAGTATGACCATCATCGATTCACTTGAGTCTCTTAGCTTCCCTGAAGATGACCCCCATATCCGCAGCCTTCTGCAAGTGTATCGCGATTTTACGGGAGATCAGGAAGCCAAGCCCCTGGGGATGGGCGGAACAACTTTCTCCAAAGCATTTAAGCATGCGGTAGCCTTCGGACCCTCCTTCCCAGGCATGGCAAAG
The DNA here is from genome assembly GCA_964477085.1 of uncultured Gracilibacteraceae bacterium. Taxonomy (GTDB): domain Bacteria; phylum Bacillota; class Desulfitobacteriia; order Desulfitobacteriales; family Syntrophobotulaceae; genus Dichloromethanomonas. Next base: position 10,793 of record CAYZDF010000012.1, read on the forward strand.
GTTGAACATCAGCCCGATGAGTACATGGAGATCGAGCACCTTATAAAATGCACGGAGATTTACGCTTTGGCAATCGAGGAATTGTCCAAAGAGAGCAGTTAAAAGGATATAAAAACAAGCATTAATACAAAAGCTCAGTACCACTCGCCCCAAGGGGGCGAGTGGTACTGAGCTTTGCTGTTGAATAACCGATATTGTAGAATAACAAAGCCTTATCAGATACACGGAAAAAGATTACTGGCCATTAAAGTTGATCGCACCGTGACTGGCATTCACAGTGATAAGAGGAGAAGCTGAACCAATCGTACCTTTAACCTCCTGTACCGTAGTATCTTGTTCGACAGAGAGGTTAGTATCAAAACCTTCAAACGTAATGCCACCAAACTTGGTATAGGCATCAAATCTTCCCTGTTGATTGTGCGGTAGTTCGACCGTGATCCCACCCATCTTACAATTCAAGTTAATGTCGCTTTTGGCAGCTTGCTTATTACTCAAGAATATCTCCCCGTGCTCATTGTCAATTTCAACCTTGCCTGTAACGTTATCCACTCGTGTTTCCCCAAAAGCATTTTCCACCTTAACATTACCCTGGATATTATCCAGCTCGACCTTGCCAAATTTTCCGTCCACCTGGACATTACCGATGAGATCTTCAAGGGTGATCTCACCGAATTTGTTGTTAATCTTATATTCAAGAGCCTTTGGTACCTTAACCGCATAGTTGACCGTAATTTGATAATTCTTATTATCCTGGAGGACTCCTACATTTCTCGTGTTCAGGGTCAGTGTCTCACCTTCGGTTACCTCTACCAGATTCTGAGCCAGCTTGAGAGCAGCTTCTTCATCGTTATTCTTGATCATGACGGCCACGTCAACCTTAATCTTGCTGCCATCATACTGATTAACCTGGATTTGGCCTTTACTGTTATCAATCTGTAATGTCTTGACCTTTGCTGCATCAAGATCGTAAGTTTTATTGACGATCGATTCGTTTTTAAAGTACCCCATATCTCCGAAGATCCCTTGGGAGAAACCGCTCTCCATGAATCGGTTTACGGTATAGACGCCTGAACTGACCAGGATGATGAAGATAGCCATAAATATACTCAACCCATCGAATTTTATCTTCGGCTGTTCTTCACCTGAGAACATGATATAACCCAGGATCTCAAGACCCAATACGATCAGGATGATTGGCCACCAACGTAAAATCATGCTGGCTCCATTAAAACCGTTAATTTCACCGATAAAAAATACCAGCCCTGTTGCAATCAACAAGATGCCCATGGAAATGGTTCCAACTCTCCATTTTCTCATTTTCACTACTCCTTTATCTGCGGAATCTCAGAATTCTGCGGTTGACTTTCCACCGGTGTAGCCACAACATGTTTTTCTTTACTGCCTAGCATGAGCTTAAACCCACCCGCGATGAACAGTGTGGCAATAACTCCTGTTCGAATATATTCTCTGAATTGATCACTAAACATGATCGAGATGTATGGCATGACGATTTTATCAAAGATCATCAGACAACCCACGGCCACAAGTCCAATCCCGATGTATTTGCCGGCTTTACCTGAAAAGTGGTTCTCTTTAAAAAAGTTGGTTAAGAATGTGACCTCCTGATGTGTATCGGGGTTAGAAACTTTATGCAGGATATCAAAAATGCTATAGAACCAAAGAATCGGTGCAAACATCAGGAGAAGAGAGATATTGAGAAAATCGCTGAGGTACAAGGTTAGAAAGAAAGCTGCCATCAATTGGATACCCTTCTCCATCTGCCCGACATACATATGTCCGGCTCCAGGTATGACCGAAAAAGTTAGGGCGAGAATTTTTCCGTTCTGGGGTTTGAATTCGTCTTCAATCGTCCTCCAGATCAAACTCACATCCTGACCGGTAGTCTTCGATTCAATAATCTGACTATTGATTCTTCCTGCCAGGATAAGACTATCAACCTGAGCTGCCAGCCAGATAAAAGGTAAGGCAATAAAAGGTACGGGATCATAAAAGATTCCCAGCATCGAGAAAAATAATCCACAGATAAAGATAAACCCGGTTGCCAGTAAGAATACCATGCCCCGTTGTAACATGCCAAGATAGATATGTCCGAGGCCAGGTACGAATGATAATAAGAATGTCAGGAACTTACTTTTGTTTTTCATACATCTACTCCTTTTTAGGTATCAGATTTTCAATAAATGATGGACGTTCTTCTTCAATCACTTTCTGAGTCCATCCGGTCTGTATAAAACCTTTTTGGGGTTGAACCTTAGTCTCCACTACTTCCGAAGAACGGATGTAGTCAACTCCTTTGGAAAGACTGCCGGCTAAACCATCAAAATACCCGCCTATCCAGAAGAACATAGCAATACTGGCTGCTGCACAGTAGGAGATTAACAGGGCAGCTTTGATATGAACTGTTTCCTTACTCTTCTTCTGACTTCTAAGATTGACAACTGGAACGGAAGCTTTTTGCCAACGTTGCTCTTGCTCAATAAGAGCCATGACTTGATCGGTAAAATCCTCTCCAAGTCCCTGAATGTCTCCACTGCTCAATCCATTTTCAATCAGCTCTAAGTATCTTTCCAAACAGCTTTCACAGAAGGAAAGGTGTTCTTCCAGCGCTCTCATCTCAGATTCACCTAAAGTTCCTGCTTGATAAGCTTGCCATGCTTTTGTGTCATAACATTGAGCACTCTTTACTTTTTCACTCATGTTTTGCTCAACTCCTCAAAGCATTCTCTCAGGATCTTCTTGCCACGATATAATCGCGTTTCTACGGTTCTCACACTGATGTTTTCTTCCATAGCGATCTGTTTACTGGTCTTGTTCTCTTGATAGCTCTTTCGGATCACTGTTCCGTAGTGTTCAGGGATCCTCCGTAAGCACTCGGCAAGCAAGGCTTTTTCTTCTTCCTTAATCACCAGATCCTGTACCGACATCTTATCATCGGCTAATTTGTCTATCTCTAAAAGACCGATACTATCCCTGGCCATCCTGCTGGTGATTTTGCGTTTGTCATCGATGACTTTATTCAGGGCTATTCTACTGATCCAGGTTTTCAGGCCTCGAAATTCGTACTTGGAGAGGGATTTATAGACCTGTAAAAACGTTTCCTGGGTTAAATTTTCCGCTTCATACGGATCATGTACGGCATTAAGACAAATCACATAAACTAAATTTTTGTATTCGTCCACTAAGGAGCGGAAGGCATCCTGATCGCCGTTTAGTGCCCTTCGGATAATCATGTCTTGGTCTATCGTCTTCCCCTCCTTTCCTCCATTCTAATAGACGCTAATTAAAAGAAATGTACTTCACATTATAAAAAATATTTTCTCATTATATTTTTTCCTTAAAAATTATACACCAAACCAATAAGAGCGTAATCCACTTCTCATAAAATTAAGAACCCTCGGTTAATCTTTTTGCTAAGCGATTGCTTACCTAGAGTAACTGAGGGTTCACTATTGATTGTTTCTTCATTTGGGGCGTTTATCAATTATCAATAACGATAGCTTCTACAGGACACTGTTCCTGAGCCTCTTTAGCCTTTTCTAGGACATCTTCACCAATTTCATCGACTATCACATCAGCCATACCTTCATTGTTGATCTCAAAAACTTCCGGACATTCTGCTTCACAGACGCCACATCCGATACATTGCTCATGGTCAACGGTTGCTTTCATATTTTTTCCACTCCTTCAAAGTATGGTTTGATCCTAACCTATTTCTCCAGAGTATTATACCATTTTTTCTTTTGAGCAGTGGAAATTATTGTTCTCTGATGATCTGTTCTTGAGAATTAAGCGTAACCTCACTGTAAGGGACAATGGTTCTGGCGTTGATCATCGCATTTTTTACCGCTCTGGCAATACCATTGCAGCACGGCACATCCATTCTGATAACCTTTACACTGCGGGGATTATTCCTTTTGAGGATCTCTGCGATTTTTTCGGTATAGTATTCATTGTCATCCAGTTTTGGACAGCCGATCAAGGTGATTCGGTTTTTCATGAACTTCTCATGGAAGGATGCGCAGGCGAAAGCTGTACAATCCGCTGCAATGAGGATATCCGCATCTTGCAGGTAGGATGCCTGGGGGTTGATCAGGTTCAGCTGGACAGGCCATTGTCTAAGCTCAGAAGGTCTCTCCGCCACTTCGGACCTGACGTTTTGTACAGTTGTTGAAGTCGGTTTGATCATCGCAGCTCTTGTCCCAGGACAAGAACAACCTGATCTTGACGGTTGGCTCTCTGAAACTGTCTTTTCACTTTCTGCTTTCTTCTCTGCGAGTTTTTCTTGCTGTTTGGCCTTAACCAACTCATCATCGTAGTCTGCAGCTTCTCTTTCTATAATCTCGATAGCACCTGTGGGACACTCCGGTAAGCAATCTCCTAATCCATCACAGTACTCATCACTGATCAGTACCGCTTTGCCATTTTGCAGCTGAAGTGCTCCTTCGTGACAAGCATCAATGCAAATTCCACAGCCGTTGCACTTTTCTTGATCGATTTCAATAATTTTTCTAATCATTTATATCACCTTTTCTCTTGAATATTTTCGTTTAATAAGTCTAATATAAAGTATTATGGCCAAAAGAGCGGTAACCTACGTTACGGTACTAGGGCTATATCAAAACTTGAAGTGAAAAATCAAAAGTGGATAGAATCATCGAAAAAACCCTCAATTCACTATAAAAGTGGAATGAGGGTTTTTGTTGATGGTTTATTACTCCAACTCCAACTTAATTATTACGCTTGAAGAACTAATAAATAAAAGAATAAAGCACCAACGGCGATAAAGAGAACGCCGAACGCCCTGATTGTAAAATTAAGTTTCCCCATGCGTTGGCTGTAAGTCTCATCAAATTTGGTACGGTTTTTACGCATAATCTCAATCACGAGGTCAGGCTTGACAGCTATCGCAAAACCGAGAATGAAATAATTAATAAGGCCGACATAGACCATAATTTGTTTATTAACCAGGAAGGCCAAGGGTGAAGCGACTAAAAATATGAACACGAGGAGCAGAACGAGTTTTTCCAAAGGAGCTAATCCTTTCTTGCCGTGTACGGAAGCGACTCCCGATTTATCTCTGGAAACTCCTTTCTGAGAAAGATATCTGTCCTTGCTGCTTTGATTCATTCAGGCTACCTCCAACCGAAAAAGTTTGTACACCTATTATATTCGAAATCTCAATAATTATATAGCATTATTTGTGATTGAGCTTAGCAGCACGATAATTTCCGAGTAATCTGAAATAGGTGCTGTCATTTTTGATCTCATTGACAGCCTGTTTAACTTCTTGATTTTCGAGATTGCCCTCAAAATCGATGTAAAAGAGATATTCCCAGGTTCTATCCTTGATGGGTCTGGATTCAATCTTTAACATATTCAAACTGTTCCTGGCAAAATGACTTAAAATCCGATATAAGGAACCCGGTTCATGGGTGATAGCCACAGCTAAACTAATTTTGTTGTTCTTGGTACTTAACACTGGATATCTGCCGATAATAATAAAGCGGGTAAAATTTTCTTCATTGTTATTAATACCGTCTGCAAGAATGGAAAGACCATAAAGTTCCGCCGCCCTTCTGCTGGCAATGGAGGCTTTACTACTTGTATTGAGGTCAGATACATATTTGGCACTGACGGCTGTATTGCTGCATGGGATCTGATTCCACTGGGGATGTGTCTTTAGGAATTGACTGCACTGGAGCAGGGCCTGTGGGTGAGAATAGATCTCCCGAATATCTTCCAAGCGGGTTCCTTGAGGGGCCAGAAGGTTATGATCTACTTGGACACAGACTTCACCAACGATATAAAAACCGCAAGCACAAAGAAGGTCATAAACCTCAGCAATACCACCCGTAAATGAATTCTCCAGCGGCAGTACACCGAAGTCGATCTTATCTTCCTGCAGACCCTTAAATACATCTTCGAAACTCTGATAACTTATGCCAGTCGTATTCTCTCCAAAGTATTGCTTTAGTGCTTGTTCACTGTATGATCCCTCTAATCCCTGAAATCCTACAGATCTTGCTTCTTTTCTATCATGTCCATTAGGGTTATCGGCTTGATTCAGTTCCGGGTTAGAAAGACCAAGCGCAAGGAATGCCTTAACGTCTTCTAGGGGATGATTAGAATTGGCTGGACAACCAGAATAATTATTTTTTCTTTGCTTAATTTGATCAGACTGATATCTTCTACTTACTCCCATCAATGCTCTAAAAAACTCAGCAGCATAGCTCCTAAGCTTTATGTCCTGGATATGGTTAATTTTCTCCAGTACTTCTTTCTCCCTGGCTTCGTTAAGGATTTCAAGATTGTTTGCTGCCTTGTACTCAGCTATCTCTAAGACTTTTGTCATCCTGGCCTGGAAAAGTGCTATTAGCTTTTCGTCTGTTTCATCAATCCCTTGGCGAAGGATTTCCAATTTATTCAGATCATCCATGAGGTCCCATCCTTTTCTATCATTAGTTCCAGTAAGGCTATCGCTCCGACCGCTTCCACCACGGGTACCGCCCTAGGAACGATACAAGGATCATGTCTTCCTTTGATCTTAATCTCTACTTCCGTAAGACTAGCCATATCGACCGTTCTTTGTTCACGAGCAATCGATGGAGTTGGCTTAATCGCCGTCCGGAAAATAATCGGCATTCCATTGGTTATGCCACCCTGAATACCCCCATTATGATTGGTAACCATCCTGACAACATTATCTTGGAGCGCCAAAGGATCGTTAGCCTCAGAACCTCGCTTTCTCGTAATAGCAAACCCTGCACCAAATTCCACTCCTTTGACGGCAGGTATGGAGAAAAGAAGGTGAGCTAATTTACTTTCTACACTATCGAAAAAAGGAGAGCCTATACCAACGGATACACCAGTAATAGCAGTTTCAATGATACCTCCTACCGAATCTTGTTCGGTTTTGGCCTGTAGGATTTGCTCCTCCATCAACAGTCCCTGAGCCGGATCTAAAACAGGGAAAGACTTTTCAACCATTTCAGACAGCAGCCCTGAATTAACCCCTACCGCATCAAAGCTGCGCTCCTCGATATCACCGATGCTTAAAATGTGACTGCCTACCGTGATTCCCCTCTTATTGAGAACCTGTTTGGCTATGGCCCCGGCTATCACTAGTGGAGCGGTTAGTCTTCCCGAGAAATGCCCTCCTCCCCGATAATCGTTAAACCCGGAATGCTTAACTCTGGCCGTGAAATCGGCGTGACCGGGACGCATCAGATTTTTGATCTCATTATAATCTTTGGATTGCCGATCTTTATTCCAGATGATGATAGAGAGTGGGGCTCCCGTTGTATGGGCATTGAAAACACCGCTTAATATTTGAAAGTCATCGTTTTCTTGTCTGGCTGTGGCGAGTGGTGATTTTCCAGGAGCTCTTCTGCTGAGTTCCCGGCCGATAAGGGTTTGGTCCAGCGCAATACCCGCCGGCAGGCCTCCAATCAGGATCCCCACACAAGCGCCATGGGATTCGCCAAATATCGATAGTTTGAAATAGTCACCCCAGATGCCACTCATGAAATTCTACCTCCCATCTTCTCAAAGTCCCGCCAAAAATGTGGATAAGATTTTTTAACCGCATCACTACCCGTGATTACAATAGGGTCTTTACACTTGATGGAAGCGACAGCCAACGCCATGGCGATCCGGTGGTCATTCCAACTATCCACGACACCACCGTTAAGGCTTTCCACACCTTCGAAGAGTAGTCCCTCATCAAGTTCCTGAACTTTGGCCCCCAGTTTATTTAACTCTGTCGCTATCGCCTTAAGTCGATCCGATTCTTTGATTCTAAGTCTTGCTGCATTGACAATTTCAGTCTTCCCCTGACTGAGAGCTGCTAGAACGGCCAATACGGGAACAAGGTCAGGACATTGTCCGGCATCGATTACCGTCCCTTTGGTCTGAGCAGGAAGAACATCTAAGCCCTGATCATTCTCTCGGATATTTCCTCCCATGTTTTGAACAATATCCAGAATCGCTTTATCTCCTTGCAGTGAATTCGGATTGATATCCAGGCAGGTGATTTCACCACCTAAAGTACCGGCTACGATCCAAAATGCAGCTTGAGAATAATCCCCTTCGATTCTATAATCACAATTTTGATAGTGTTGTTGACCCTTGATGTAAAATTCCCGGTAATTGTTATTCTCAACTTTGATACCAAACTTTTGCTGGACATCAATAGTAAGATCAACGTATCCTTTGGATTCTAACTCCGTTGTTACGATAATCCTGGAATCATCATCGAGTAAAGGCAGAAGAAATAAGAGGCCTGTGATGAATTGTGAACTGACGTTTCCTTCCAGGTGATACGTTCCTGGCTTGAGGCTGCCTTCGATAGTAAGAGGTAATAATCCTCCCCTTGTTTGATAAGCGATTCCTTGTTCCTCAAACATTTGATAATAGGCATTGAGCGGACGTTCAATCAGTTTCCCCTGCCCGGTAAACGTTACTCTATCCCCTGTTTTCGAGGCCAGGGGGATGAGAAACCTTAAGGTAGAACCTGATTCATGGCAATCAATGGTATCAGAAGAAAGTCTCAGATTGGGTGATCCTTTGATCTTGATGGTACAAGGCTCCCCTTCTTCTTTGGCATCAGTATTGAAAACATTGGTTCCCATGACACTCATACCTTTTAAGGTAGCCGAAATATCCTGGGAGAATACGACATTGTCAATTCTACTTATTCCTTCAGCCAAACCAGCACAGATAACGGCACGGTGACTGATACTTTTGGAAGGAGGTATTCTGATCTTTCCTTGGAGTATTGACTGTTTAATATTTATCCTTTGCAAAACTGAACCTCCTTAGAATTGTTGTCTCGCTTGGTTTCCCTTGTTTAGCTGTTGAATTAGCGAATCATCATCACCTTGAGAAAGTGCATCTTTTATTTTTGTTATATTATCCATAAATATATCGATCTGTGTCAAAACATTTTCCTTATTTTCCACCAAAAGTTCACTCCATAGTCTAACATTCATCTTGGCAACCCGGGTTGCATCCCGGAAGCTTCCACCGATCAGTTTATCGGTATCATGATAGGCGGAACTATTCATGAGGGCGGTGGCTATCAGATGAGGCAGTTGACTGGTTAAGGCGATGATCTCATCATGTTTCTCCGGACTCATATAGATGGGTTTCTGGCAGCCGATAGAGCAAATCATCCTTTCCACTAAGGCGATACTCTCTTTCTTATTTTTATCTACGGGGGTAACAAGATAATTAGCCCCGGCGAGAAGGTCGGCAGAAGCATGAGCGAATCCGCTGCATTCTTTGCCCGCCAGGGGGTGTCCGCCCACAAAATCAAGATCTTCCCTCAGGACCTCCCTGATTTCTCGCACTATTATTTCCTTGATGCCTCCGGTATCGGTGATGACCGCTCCTGCTTTGAAATTGGCCATATTCTCTTTGATAAACTGAACGGCCAACCCTGGGTATATACAGATCACCACCAAGTCAGAACGCTTCAAGATGTCAGCTCCATCGCTGCAACCACCATCGATGATACCTCCAACGCATGCTTCTTTCAGAATTGTCTGATCGATATCGATGGCCCAAATCTTCCGGGGATTAGTCTTTCTTAGAGCCAGAGCCATTGATCCCCCAATCAGCCCCAGTCCTACGATCGTAATCTCCATATTTCTAAAGTCCGGTTCTTCCAAGATATCCACCTCATTACTGCAAATTATTTCAAACCATTCACTGGCTATAATCGATAACTTTTCCTTGAATATTGGCGAGTTCCTTCAATGAACCCATGAGTGTTCGGAACCGTTCAGGTTTGATGGACTGCTGACCGTCACATTTAGCATTGACAGGATCATTATGAACCTCCACCATGACTCCGTCAGCCCCTACGACCATAGCTGCTTTGGCCATCGGATCCACCAGCCACCATAGACCACCGGCATGACTTGGGTCAACAATAACCGGCAGATGACTCAGTTTTTTGATTACCGGGATGGCAGAAAGGTCCAGAGTATTGCGAGTGTAATTCTCAAATGTTCTGATTCCTCTTTCACAGAGTATGACATTTTCATTGCCGTGAGCCAGTACATACTCTGCTGCCAGTAAAAGCTCTTCGATCGTGGCTGACAGACCTCTCTTCAAGATAATAGGCTTCTGAATTTTACCCACTTCTTTTAACAATTCGAAATTCTGCATATTCCTGGCACCAATCTGAATAACGTCGACGTCTTCAATAAACCTTTCCAGATGTTCAGTTGACATGAGTTCAGATACAATGGGAAGTCCCGTCTTTTCTCTGGCTGACTTAAGCAATTCCAAGCCATCTTCCCTTAACCCCTGGAAACTGTAGGGTGATGATCTTGGCTTGAATGCTCCTCCTCGTAATAACCCTGCTCCGGCCTGTTTAACATCGTGAGCGATACTGGTAATCTGTTCTTCACTTTCCACCGAACACGGGCCTGCGATCACTGCGAAGTGCTCGCCGCCAATCTTCCTGCCGGCGATCTCAACCACAGAATCTTCGGGATGGAACAGGCGGTTGGCAATCTTATATGGTTCCTGAACCTTGATCACTTTCTCTACACTATCAATCGCGAGAATGCGGTCGGCATCTACGGTATTGGTATTACCGATCAGACCGAAAACATGGTAATTAACCCCCTTGGACTCATGAATACCACATCCTAGTTCTGTTATTCGGCACTTGATTCTCTCAATTTCTTCTTCTGAAGTTTTAGGTTTCATCACAATTATCACTTCAATTACCTCCATCAATTTGTCATTTCATTCCTGTTTGAAGCATTTGCTATTTGCTTCGGTACTTCCCTTGAAGTTTTGCTCAGACGGCTTCCGGAATTCCGTCAGAACTCATACTTCAAAAACGATTAACTAAGATTAATAAAAAGAAGGCTCATTTTCTAATGAGCCTTCTTAAACAGTAGCGTTTTAAGATTCCAGCTTTATTGTAAGGTTCAAGGAGTTATCAAGTGGTTAATTGAATCCTCCCTCTAAGCCCATTAGATAAGAGTTCCTGTATTCTTTTGTAAAACAAGCAAAAATAGCCGGTGCTAAAATAAAAGTAAAAATAGCACAGGCTAAAGTTAAAGTAAAAGCTAAACTTATTAACTTGTTTTTCGGTTCTCTTATCGAGCATTTCCATTGTGATTCTCCCAATCGAACGAAAACTAATTTTTGTTCATTATACTTAAGGATTTGAGCTCTGTCAATGATTTATTGATATTAAATTAGCCCTGTTCATTATTTAATTTCTATTATATGTTAAACTACTGTAAAATAACATACATTTTTATCATAATTTTACGTTGCGTAGTTAAATATTTCCTCAATACCCCTTGATGCTCGGAATTTTGAACTCGATTGTAAATACTGTTCCTTTTTGACTAGTATAGACTTCGATCTGAGCCTCGTGCCGTTTACAGATACTATAAGCGACAGACAGACCTAATCCTGTCCCCCTCTCTTTGGTAGTCAAAAATGGTGACCCGATCAGTTCCAGAACTTCAGGATTGATTCCTCTTCCTTCATCCTTAATTTTGAGAATGACTCTTTGATCGTGAACAGCTGTGGATATAATCACACTCCTGCCTTTTTCCATCGCGTCCAGAGAGTTGCGGCACATAATTAGAATGAGATGTCTGATCTCTTTCATCCTTATCATTATTTTTGGCAGGACTTCAAGGTTCGTTTCTAAGAACTTTCCCTCTTTTTCAGCCATGGCTTGAACCAAAGGAATGATGGAAGTGATAATTTCATTTAGGTCATATAGTTCAACCTTACTGTCTAACCCGCCATTAACTGTCAGAAATCCGCCTATAATGGCATTAACACCATCCAGTTCTTCAATCATCATTTGAAGGTATTCTTTATTGGTGGCGAGAGAAGGTTTATGTAAAAACATCTGCAAGAAACCTCGGACTGTAGTCATTGGATTCCTGATCTCATGACTAATAATCTCGGCTATTTCGCTAACCAGCATCAGAATCTCAAAACTTGCGATTTCGTCCTTGAGAATATCGAGCTTGTCCTCATCCAGCTTTTCCGTATCGTTGAAACCTATCTCGGAAACTTTATTTTTCATAACTCCTCAAAAATACCAACATGATAATTGAAAAAAGCACTTTTTGTGCTTTTCTAATTCCATATGCATTTTATTTAAAAATGATGGTTCTTGTCTACCGTTTTATGTCAAATAATGTCGCCAGTTTCAATAATAGTTTTTTACATTATCTTACAGCTTATATCTTTTTTTGTTAAACGGTTTCTTTTATTTAATTTCTCTTTTTACAACTATCCAATTACTATTCCCACTTCAGGCAGAAGACAATGAATCACTAAGAATTGATGTTCTGCAGCAGCTTGCATAAATTTAACCCAGTGCGACTCCTCAAATGATTCTTTTCTCCGAAAAGCGTGATAATTGTATTTTTGGTAATGAAGATTAGTGGCTTTAGGAACTTTTATTGCTTCGACCGCCTCACTGAACCATCGTTTATCATTATAAGCCAAAGTACGATCCGTATCATCAAAATCTTTAAACTCAAAATAGTTTTCTTTGATTCGTTTGAGCCAGTTTTCATATCGTTCCTCTTTATTCCCCTGGAAGGATAATATCTGACGAAATCTTTCCAGATAATCGTCGAAAGGTCTGACTTTAAAATTTGATGTATATTGTAGATTCTTTGCCAAGAAATAAACGAGATATTCATAAATATTTTTTACCCCTGGCAAGTATCTCTCTTCAAGGTTATTGACGTAAAAAGACTTTTTACTTCTGCTATATCCCCATTGTGCATAGGGGATATCCGGATTAGTTAAAACTTCTCCGTGACCGATAGCAAAACAATCCGTACTCCATCGGTCCAGAAGCTTCAAAGGTAACCGAGAGACGTTATCCCTATACCCTTTTCCATCAACACCGGAAATAAGCTGAACATCGTTATGCGAATTATATAAGCCTTTAAAATCTTGATGAGCAAAGGAATCAGCAAAACAATGCAACCCAATACCTAATCGGTATAAGAGGTGAGACGTTGCTGAACAGCGGATATCTTCAAGCAACAAGGCCATCACCTTGGAATCTGGAGCAACGACCATAGGATCTTTATTTTTGTTTCCCTGGGGAAGATAATGGAAAGGAATCCAGATCTCCAAAGCCTCATTGATATCGTAATTTCTGGGTGAGAGGAGTTTGTGGGCAGTCTGGGTTTGTTTAAAAAAACCACCGTTGCGAAATTTCAGGGCAGGTCTATGCACTGCATCATCGACATATTGAGATGCATAGGCTACGATCTCGGCGTATTGACTCTTCATCCCCGCTATGCGACAGAGAACATAGATCGCCGAATAGTGAAGGTCGATTTGCATAATTGAAACACTCTCCTAGTAGAAGGGATATCCATCCCTTAATCATACTAGAAGCATATTCCAACCTCATCCAAAAAATATCCAAAAAATAGCGAATTTCTTGTCTGTGGTATCTCCTTACCTTAATATTTGGTTCATCATTTGGCTCATAAATTCGATGCAATAAATCGATCAGTATTATGGAATCATCTCATCCCAAGGTTCCAGGGAAAAGGCCTTGGTCTGCAGTTCAGAAATCTTGGTCTTGAACCACTCGGTATGGAGATTCTCATCAATGAAATTATCCTGAAGGATTTTAACTAGGTCTTTGCTTCCATAAGAACTCTGTTTAAGGTTTTCGATAAGCTCCCGATAATCTTTCATGGCCTTTTGTTCAATAATAGTATTTACTTTGAGAACCTCAGCCAGATTGGCAGAACCGATTATTTTACCGGCTAAATGCCCGATCATGGGAGAGATAACATCACCAATAGCAGTTGGTTTTGCTCCTAATTCCTTAATCTTAGTACCGATATTTTGAACATGTCCTAGTTCAATTAAAGAGAGTCTATCAAAAACTAGACCTGCATATTCATTTTTAAAGGCCTTGCTTTGAGACTTATAGAGTTCAACTTGGTTCAGCTCCAGACTGTAAAACCAGTTTAAGCGAGAAATCAATTGCTCTTTATCCATTATTATCACCTTTCCGGATGAGGATGAAGAAAACTTCCATTCCTATTATGTCAACAGAAGGCAATAACATGTATCAGAGAAAAACTGACCAATAGCAGGTCATAGATGAAAAACCACTAATAGCGAATGATCTCACTATTATCAAACAGATAAATATACTTCTCCTTAACCCTTTTTCCTGTAAGAGCTTCCAAAGCACGTACATAATACTGAATCTGAGTCCGATACCTTTCGGCAATTACCTCCATTCCGTTCTCAGGGACAAAATCGGTCTTATAGTCAATCAAAACCAACCCGTCAGGCTCTGCAAAGAAACAATCGATAACCCCCTGCAGAAGAACGCTCTCGCCCTGATAACATTCCCCATCCACTTCCCGAAAAACTTCGCCACACGGAAGCTCCAGGTTAAAAGGTACTTCCCGCTGAACAATCTCGGAAAGAAGCATCCTTTTGCCCAAAAGGGAATTAAAGAAACTATCAATACGATCAGGATCGACACTTGCCGCTTGTTCCCTGGTCAGCAGATCCTTTTCAACCATCTGCTTGATCTGTTCTTCCACATTACTGTTCCTCAGATCCAAATGCTGCATCACAAAATGCATGGCCGTACCAGCTTCGGCAGCATTTAAACCTTTCTTATTTTCAAGGAATAAGGGTTTTTTCATCTTGATATTACGGGTTTGAGGCTCTTGTTCTTCCTCGAAACGCCTTTTCAGCTCGGTCACGGATACTTTAGCCGGTACCCTGGAAATCTTGGAATAAGGGTATTCCCAGGAAAGCTTTCGGATGGCAACCTGCAGCAATGAGTTATAATCGTTTCTCTCTTCAGCAGGATTGATTGCCTCTTCCGTCCAACTTATGCTATCCAGACCATCAAGCCATGTCAGAAAATCATCCGACATCTCATCCTCAACCCGTCGGCAATACACGTCTCGTTTCCCCCAGGTTCGAACCGTCCAGTCTGAGGTTTCCGGGTATCTGAGCAGTGCCGGAGCGATCCAGTCCAGATATCTTTCACCTTTGATTATTTCATAGGCGGGAAGCTTATCCCCTTCTACAGCAGTGCAGGCATTCCATCTCTCTACCGCCTTTTGCACATTACTTACAGCACCGGTAACAATCAACTTTTCTCTGGCTCGGGTTAAAGCAACATAGAGTATCCGCATTTCTTCCGAAAGGGTCTCAGATTTGATTTTTTCCCGTATGGCCTCCTTAGGCAGCGATGGATAAGCCAGCCTCAAACGATGATCCACGACATCAGGTCCGAACCCCAGCTCCTGATGGAGTAAAATACTCTTATTCATATCCTGAAGGTTAAACTTTTTGCCGCAGCCGGCAAGAATTACCACCGGAAACTCTAACCCTTTGCTTTTATGAATGCTCATAATACGAACGACATTATCATTTTCGCCGAGAATCTTGGCACTTCCCATATCACCTTTGCTGGATTTGAGTTTATCAATAAAGTTAATGAAGTTAAATAATCCTTTATAACTTGTTTCTTCATATTGTCTGGCTCGTTCAAACAAAATCCGCAAATTGGCTTTCCGTTGTTCGCCATTGGGCATAGCGCCGACAATTCCGAAGTAGCCGGTGTCTGTATACAGATGCCATAATAGCTGGTCAGTGGACATATAGAAGGACATTTCCTGCCACTGTCTGAGCTTGCTCACAAAGCTGGCTGCTTTCAGGACTGTCTCAAGAGCCTGGTCTGACATCAACTGACCAGTATCAATAGAATTGGAACGGTCTGCCAGGGTTTGGAGGGCATCATAAAGAGGCCCCTTACGCAGCGTTAAGCGTAACTCAGCAAGGTCATCCGTTGTAAAAGAGAACAGCGGAGATCTCAACACCGCCAGTAAGGGAATGTCTTGAAGCGGATTATCGATGACTTGTAAAAGAGATAAGATGACTTGGATTTCTGCCGTTCTGAAAAAACCGGTACCTGTATCTGCAAATGCCGGTATCCCGGCTCCAGCCAATTCTTCCTGAAATACTTCAGCCCAGTTCTTCGTCGTCCGTAACAGGATAACGATATCCTTGTAAGCCACTTCCCTGTACCTTTGAGCCCTCTTGTCGTAAACCGAAAAAATCCTACCTTCATCATCCGGTTGCATCAGTTCCCTGATTCGCCGTGCTACAAGCCGCGCTTCGCACTGGATGCTATCAAGCATCTCTTCTTCCAGATCATCATCTTGAGAAGTGTCGTCCCCGCCTTGTACTTCTTCCGTTTCGTCTTCAACGTTTTGCCGGCGACCCAGTTCAGAAGTCAGCTCAGCGTGACGGTCACCCGTTTCAATCAGATGAAATTCGGCTGTTCCTCCAACCGTCCGGTTTTCCTCCAGGTTTTCTTCATAGACAGCTCCCGGGTTCAAAGCTTCTTCATCGGTATAATCAAGTTCGCCTGCAGTAACCGACATGATTTGCTTAAAGAGAAAATTGACAGCGCTAACGACCTCTTGACGGCTTCTGAAGTTTTTGAATAAAAGAATCTTACGATAGAGACTTGTCTTTTGCAGAGAATACGTATGGTATTTTTCCAGGAATAATTCCGGTTTGGCCTGCCTGAAACGATAGATACTCTGTTTGACGTCGCCCACCATAAACACGTTCGGAACCGCTGGCTGGTCCTTGGCGATCATCTTGATAATAACCTCCTGAACGAAGTTGATATCCTGATATTCATCGACGAGAATCTCAGCAAAACGCTCTTTATAGCCTAAGGCAGCCTTAGAGGGTCTCATCTCGCCTTGTTCGTCCTCATGGGTAAGGATCTGAAGGCTATAATGCTCCAGATCATTAAAATCAACAATGGATTTGTCTCTCTTCTTCGCAGCGTATTTCTCACTAAAAGACAGAACCAAGCGGGTCAAAGACTGCAGGACAGAATAAAGCTTTTGCAGATCACTCCATATTACATCTGAATCCGCCCAGAAATAACGATCCTTTATCTTACCTAATCTTTTTTTGGTGTCATCTCTGATCGTTTTCACATACTCCTGTTTTTCTTTATCGGCGTCTTTCCCAGCGGGTGATAGTTTATTGAATTCCAGGCTTTGAAAAGTACCAAAAAATTCATCCCATTGGTACTCCTTTTCAGCTGTACACAAATCCACAATCTTGGTGATCACGGAGAGTTCTTCGCTGAAAACGGGAAGGTATCGGTCCAGACCAGAGTCACTCAGGATGATATCCACCGCCCTAGACATATTTTCTTTTATCCCTTCAAGAGAGATCTTTACCGATTCCAGCAGGACCTTACCCCAGGGTGTTGTGGCAAAATCAATCTCCTCAGCTCTGCCAAAACGGTCAGCCATCTCTTTTAACCATTTTTCCGGCTGTGGACTGCTTTGGGTAAAATGATATAGATTTAAAACCATCTCCTGGATGACTTGATCATCTCTGTTTCCGCCATACCACTCCAAGAGTTCAAAAAAATCCTCGCTGCCGGTTACATCCTCATACTGCTCCTCAAAAAGCTCCTGGAGAACTTCCATCTTCATCAGAGAGGCTTCGGTTTCATCTGCGATGCGAAAACCGGGATCAATATCCAGTTCATGAAAATGACTCCGGATAACTTCCAGACAGAATGAGTGAATAGTTGTAATACTGGCTTTATTGAGCAAAGTTAATTGCCGTTGAATCTGCCTGGATTCCGGATTATTTTCCAGGGCAGCGGAAATGGCCTGGGCGATCCTCTCTCTCATTTCGGTGGCTGCAGCATTGGTAAAAGTAACCACCAGGAGTTTGTCAATATCAATCGGCTCAGGGTCACTTGTAATCTTCTGGATGATCCTTTCTACGAGTACGGCTGTTTTACCGGCACCGGCGGCGGCAGCCACAATAAGGTTGCAATCCCTGGCAGCGATAACCTCCATCTGCTCTTTCGTCCATGTCGTATCACCCATTACTGATCACCGCCTTCTTGAGCCATCAAATCCCAAATGATCTCATCTTTGTGTTCATGAAGAAACTTAAACGTGTTTTCTTTTAGGGTCGTGTCAAACTGACAGACAGCAGCATACTGACAGTACTTACAGGATGTCTCTTTCTTTTTCTTAAAAGGTTGGATGGCAACATTACCGCGCATAATCTCATCACAGAGATTCTGCAGGTGTTTGCGCACATATTTCCGGATAAGATAGAATTGTTCCAGCGTAGCTGCAGATGACTTCCCAAGGATATCTCCTCTGTTGATCCTTGCAGGAATGATAAGCGATGACCCGTTGATGGTCTTGTCCATTTCTTTGACCAGTTTCACATCGGCCAAGATCAGACCCTTCATCCGAAGCTGCTTCATGATAGCCTCTTCAACCTTTTCCTCCGACAGCTTACCATTGGCTTTGATGATGGGATCATCAATTCTGAAATACAGTACCCCTCCAGGCAGAAGCGGCGTCCCTAATCCAACCTCACCATCCCACAAAGCATCCAGATACGTTAAAAGTTGGATTTGAATACCATAGTAGACATCGGCTAGTTTAAAATCCTTGTTACCGGATTTGTAATCGACAATTCTTAAGTATGTTCCTTCTTCCGTCTGTAAAGCATCCACCCGATCAATTCTGCCAATCAGATTGATCTTCTGCCCGGATTCCAGTTCAATGACAATGGGAGGAAACTTTTCCTTCTCCCCAAAACCCAGCTCATAGCCTACCGGTTCAAAATTACTGCGCCGGATATGTTCCGCTATGAGCCATACTGCTCTAGTCACGACGCGCTTGAGCCGTAAGATGAGCGTAGAATATCTTTTAGATGTCGTCAGTCCCGAATCTGCACCTTCCATTTTTTCTAAGATCTCATCAACGATCTGAGATACTTTTTCACCGCACCACTCTCGATCAAAATCTCTCCAGGAGATGTTGTTTTCAGTGACATATAAGGAGAATTTTTCAATCACTGTATGCATAAAGGTTCCGACATCAGGTGAACTCATCCGATAGATTTTTCTTTCTCTGGCACCTAATCCATATTGAACGTAGAAGGCAAACGGGCAATGAGAGTATTTTTCCAGTCTGGAAACACTGGCCTGAGCGGGATTACCGTACAAAGCCATGACCTTGTCAGAACTGACAGCGTCCGCAACATTACGGTAAAGCACAGCTTTCTTAAGAGATGTACATTTGTCCAACCATCCCTCTTGAGCTGTATACCATCGGTAGATATCCTGCCAAATGGGATGGATCTCCTTCCCTTCAGCTCTCTGCCTTAAAGCTCTGACCAAAAGTTTAAAAGAAGGTGATTTCCCTGCAACCAATTCGATTTCTCCCTCAGTGGATATCGGCGCCAGGATGTTGCTGGTCTCTGATACGCGGGGAAAAAGCTTTCTCAGGCGGGAGATGATGATGGAAGGGCGCATACTCTTGCCTTCCTGATCAGCGATAGGCCAGCTGATATGAAGATATTGACTGGAGGTGGTTAAGGTCTTATAGACCAGATATTGTTCCTCAAAGGCCTGGGTTCTGGTATCATTGGCCAGTTCGATACCTGCCCGATTCAGAATAGCTCTGTCCGAGTCTGAAAGGATGCCCTCTTCCAGAATCGTGGAGGGAAAGACGCCATCATTAACACCCATCAGGAATAAGGCTTTGATATCATGGCTCTTGGAACGTTCTACACTGCCGACAAGCACCTGATCCAGAGAAGCTGGTATAAGTCCCACTTGATACTGGCTTAGGCCAATCTTAAGCACTTGGCTAAATCTCTCCAAGCCAACGGTTTCTTCACTCATAACTTCAACAGTCTGGTCAAAAACGTCCATTATAATATTCCAAATCTGGGCATACGTATTAGCCAGCTCCAACTGTCCATTGTACTGAAATTGTTCGATAATACCCTCAATCCTGGCTGGCACCCCGATGGAATAGAAGAACTCATGCAAAGCAGTACAAATTTCTAAAGCTTTTCTTCTGCCCCGTGTTTTATCCCTAAATGCCAGCAACGGCCAAGTGATCTCTGCTCTGATTTGATTGATCTCCAGCAACATTTCCTTATTCTTTTCCAGATCTCTTTCATCGGGGATCAGATCGGGACTCATCTTCCATTCTTCATCCTTGGTCCAGCGATTCCCTCGGATGCCACAGGCTAAGACATAGTTTTCAATTCGATCAATGCTTTCTCGTTTAATCCCCGTCAGTCCTGTCTTCAGATAGCGGAATACAGCTTCATAAGACCACTGCTCATTAAAGATATCTAACATTGAAAGGACCATCTGAACCAAAGGGTGGTCGGTAATAGCAACCTTCTGATCTAAAAAGTACGGTATCTCATACTCGTCAAAAATAACCCGGATCAGTCCTTCATAACCCTCCAGATTGCCGGTGACAACCGCGATATCCCGATACCGTAGTCCCTTATCTCTGCAGAGATGAACGATCTTTCGTGCAATTGCTTCGATCTCCGAGAAGGGATTGACCGAGGAAAACAAAGTGATATCACTTGTAATCTCCTGGTAAATCTGATAGGGGAAAGCCTGAAAGTAACGTTCCAAATGGGAAAGTTCGGGACTTTCCATAAAACGCGGTAAAGGTTGTCCTTTCAGCTCGATAGATGATTCCACTTCTGCTCCGATTTCCTGGGCGATAGCTATCAGTCTCTTGTAAGCCTTCTTGACAGCAGAAAAAACATCCGTTGCTTCGGCTGTTCTTTCTAAAGAATCTGTACAAAGGGAAATGGTAATCCTCTTGGCTTTGTTGAGCAATTGGGTAATGACTTTATATTCCTGAGGGGTAAAACCTGAAAATCCATCAATCCAAATCTCAGCATTATCCCAAATATCTGTTAGCGGGATTTTCCTGGCCGCCAGACCCAGATCATCATCGGCGTCCCTATATCTTTCAGAGAGCATATTTTCATATTCAGCATAGATTATACTGATCTCCGTCAGTTTTTCTTTCAGAAAATCGCCTTCCTCCAGATCTGCAGCCACTTTCTCCAGAATTTCAGGCGAAATATCGTACCGTTTGAACTCATTAATCAACGTGGATATCGTATCGACAAAACCTTCACGGTTGGCTGCTTTGCCGAATACCTTCAGATTGGCTTTATACTTATCCAGGATCCGATAGAGAATCATGCACTTGCCCGCCGAGTGGAGATGCGGATAGGTTATACCACCTACCTGGTTAAATACCCTGAAGGCCAGACGACGGAAACTGAGAACCTCGGTCGTCATGATGCCGCCTGTTCCTAATACCTTGATCAGATCTCTCTCAGCTTGAAACGTATATTGTTCAGGTACTAATAAGACTAAAGGAGAGGAAGTTCCGCCATCCAGATTCTTTCTTATCTCCTTGAGGCCGTATGTGGTTTTGCCACTACCTGACCTTCCATAAATTATCCTTAATTTTTTCATCGTATTCTCCCCATTCTTATACCCTCAATTATACCTTATTGACGTGTAATTTTGACATATCTTTATTAAAACGACAAAGTAAGTACTTGTGATTCACACTTGTATTGTATTATCCTTAAAAGAAGAATCAGATTCTTTTAACAATCTATTATAATTAAAAAGGGGTAATTGGTTTGAAAGTCGTTGCCTTTAACGGTAGTCCCAGACATAACGGTAATACAGCTCAGAGTATTAAGATAGTACTGGCCGAATTAGAAAAAGAAGGGATCGAAACGGAATTCGTTCAATTGGGCGGACGGAAGGTATTTGGCTGTCTGGCTTGTGGAAAGTGCCGGGAGAATAAAGACAATCTCTGTGTGCGTAAAGACGATGAGATGAATAGTTTTATTCAAAAGATGCAGGAAGCAGACGGTATTATCATCGGTTCTCCGACTTACTTCAGCAATGTAACCACAGAGGTCAAAGCTCTGATTGACCGCTGTGGTTATGTCAACAGATCCAATGGAGGAATCATGCTCAGAGACAAGGTTGGAACAGCCGTCGTATCAGCTCGCCGGGCCGGAGCCAATTTCACTTACGCTGCCATCAACTTTTTCTTTGGGATCTCCGAGATGACGATCGCAAGTTCAAGTTATTGGAATATGACTTTGTCACTTCAACCAGGGGATGTGCAAAAAGATACTGAAGGTATGGCTACCTTTGAAACCTTAGGACGAAAAATGGCCAAACTTTTAAAGCAAACACGCAAGTAAAAAATGACACAAAAAAGGTACAAAAAAATGGGAGCATTACGTTTTAGCGTGCTCCCATTTTCATTATTCTTTGTCAATTTTCACTGTTATTCTAAGACGCAAATTATTATTGTTTGAGTCATTAACTGCCCGTTAGTCTTGATGTTATATTGTCTTATTCAATTTGATTATTGGTAAATCCTTGAATTAGTTCAACGAGTGCCGATTCAAAACGTTGATCATCCTCTTTGGTCCGCTTCCTGGGGTTTGCAGTCCTTCCCCCTCCCCGACGTACCTTCTGGCCGAGAAAGCGTTCAAAGAGAAGTTTATCGATATTGTAGTCGGAAAATACAAGGCCATTTTGATTCAAAGCCTTGGCTTTCTTTCCCAGGACAAGTGCCGCCAGTCCATAATCCTGCGTCACAACAAGATCATCCTTGGTTAACAGCCTCATGATGGCCAAGTCAACGCTATCACTGCCTTTTTCCACGGTAATAATCATGCAATAGGAATCCCGCAGTTCATGAGATGTATCGATGATCATCGTCACAGGAATCTTGTATCTTTTGGCTATCCTTATTATGATATCTTTCACCGGACAGGCGTCTGCATCAACGAGTATTTGCATCTAAACCTCTTCCTTGATTATTTATAATCTTTTACAATACTATCTTAATCTTTTATCATATACGTCATAAAATGACACTATAATTTCTTTCATCTTACATTTTATCAATGGTTTAGTAAACTTAGACCTCCTAATATTAAGTAAACGCCATAAAAAAGCGGACGGTCTCATCCAATCTCAGCAGCTTACCTGTATTAAAATCTATACTTCTAGAAAGAATCTTCAAGAAATGAAGGATAGGTTAATTTATCGCGCATGATATTCAGGAGCTTTTTGCCATTCTTATCTCCGTCAGAAACTTTTCACCATACTTTACCAGTTTCCGCTCTCCTACACCGTTGATCTTCAGCATCGCATGCTTATCTTGAGGGCAGATATTCGCCATCTCCCTTAGCGTACTATCCTGGAAGATCATATAGGGTGGCAGTCCTTCCTCTTGAGCAATAATCCGACGCAGGGCGCGAAGTCTTTCAAAGATTTTTTCCGCATCATCTAAACTTGCTTTTTCCTCTGAGACCAGCTGAATCTGATAGACTTTTTCCTCCCCCTTAAGTACCGGGACAGCTTTCTGCGTCAGCTTAATGACAGGATACTGACCGGCAGAAACCTGAAGATATCCTTCAGCTGCCAGGAAGTTGATCAAGTCTTTAATAGCCTGTAAGGGCATATCCTTCATGATGCTATGGGTGGATAGCCTGTCGAATCTCATTTCCACGATCTTCTTGTTCATTGAGCCTTTGAGAACCTCTGCAACCATGGTCATACCGAATCTGCCCTGAAGACGATAAACACAGGAAAGAACCTTCTGCGCATTAACCGTGACATCAACTTTTGTCTTTTGTTCCTCACAGTTACTGCAGTTCTCACATCGGTCCGAAACATTTTCCTCACCAAAATACTCGAGGATCGTTTTCCTGAGACAGCGCGAAGCATGACAATAGTCCACCATGGCCTGCAGCTTTTTATATTCGTTAGCCTGGCGCAGCGGATTGCTTATACTTTCTTCAATTAATAGTTTCTGGATCTGAACGTCCTGAGGCCCGTAAAGCAGGATACATTCTGATGCTTCCCCATCGCGTCCTGCTCTCCCTGCCTCCTGATAGTACGATTCCATGTTTTTAGGCATATTGTAATGGATAACGAAGCGTACATTGGACTTATCGATGCCCATCCCGAAGGCATTGGTAGCCACTATGACAGCAATATCATCATAGATGAATTTTTCCTGATTATCTTTTCTTTCCTGATCATTCATCCCTGCATGGTAACGCCCTACCGCTAACCCGCGATCCTTCAGCACGGAATACAGCTTGTCTACTTCTTTACGGGTAGCCACATAGATAATCCCAGAGTCTTGGGGGTGGTATTCCATATAATGCAAGACAAACGATTTTTTATTCTCGCCTTTTAAAACGGTGAACTTGAGGTTGGGGCGGTCAAACCCCGTAATAAATATGTTGGGAGCTTTTAAACCCAACCGCTTGACAATATCCTCCTTCACTTCCTCGGTGGCCGTTGCCGTAAAAGCACCGACCAGAGGCCGTTCAGGCAGAAGCTGCAAGAATTGATTAATCCTTAAGTAACTGGGACGAAAATCATGCCCCCATTGTGAAACACAGTGAGCCTCATCCACAGCGACAAAACCGATAGGCAATGTAACAAGCATCTCCAGAAATTCCTCAGATTCCAGTCGTTCCGGCGCTAAATACACCAGTTTGAAATCCCCTCGTTCTATCCGCTGCATCCGTGACCAGGTCTCTTTGCGTGACAGGGAGCTATTGATAAAGGTTCCGGGAACCCCTGTTTGCACAAGGTTATCGACTTGGTCTTTCATCAAGGAGATCAGGGGCGATATGACCAGGGTAATGCCTTCCGATAAAAGCGCCGGAATTTGATAAGTAATGGATTTACCTGCTCCTGTTGGCATAATGGCTAATGTATCGTGATTTTCCAAAAGACTTTGGATAACCTTCTCCTGGCCTCCCTTAAAGTCCTGATAACCAAAATACTGTTGTAAAACCTCTTTCGCCTGCCTGATCATAAACAATCTCCTTTGCACAACCTCTTGGCCATAATCCCTTGGGTATTACTTTTATTTTACGATAATTTGTTGAAAATACCAGTAGATTAATAACGAAGATATCTTCTTTAGGGAACTGATATCGTATATACTGGAGATAACACGGAGTATTTCTATTATTTATTAAAGGGAAGGGATAAATGATGGAAGAACTAAAGTTTCAAGAATTGGTATTGCATCAACTCGGTATCCTGGCAGATGGCCAAAGCAAGATGCAGGACGAAATTGCTCAAATCCGTGACGAAATATCTGAACTCCGCCGGACAGTGATGAAAATGGAAAATCAAAAAGAAAAAGAAGCTCAGCAAAAGATAATTTCTTCTTTGGAACGGTTGGAAACAAAACTTGATGTCTATTCTGGCAAATCCGGTTACTTTCGGAGTGTCAGATAGGATATAATAATACTTGGTGGTATTCATAATTGAATAGAAAATAAACAGCATGGAGGTCATTACAATGCCAAAGAAAGCCAAACCGAAGTTCCCACGTGCTTTCTTCAAAGTTCCCATGGGCACTCAGGTGATCCCTCCTAAGAAAGGTAAGGGAGCCAAGGATTTGAGTCCTTACAACAGAAAATCTAAGCACAAAAAAACCACTGCGGTCGATCAGTTCGATCCAGTGGTTTTTAGTTTATAATTTGAGCCAAAAGTGAGACAAAAGAACCGTCCCCTTGTCT
Organism: uncultured Gracilibacteraceae bacterium; assembly: GCA_964477085.1. Classification (GTDB taxonomy): domain Bacteria; phylum Bacillota; class Desulfitobacteriia; order Desulfitobacteriales; family Syntrophobotulaceae; genus Dichloromethanomonas. Next base: position 36,317 of record CAYZDF010000012.1, read on the forward strand.
CCCCTTGTCTCTAATACTCCGGAGGCAAGTCTTTGAGTTCCTCCATTGTAAAAACGGGGCCATCCAGACAGACATATTTGGAACCGATATTGCATCGGCCACATTTACCGATGCCACATTTCATCCGCATCTCTAACGTCGTGATAATATCTTTATCAGCAAATCCCATTTTTTGCAGGGCAGGCAGGGTGAACTTGATCATGACTGGAGGTCCGCAAAGAACGGTTACCTGAGGTTTAAAGGCGAGCTCCTCAACGTAGGAAGGTACAAACCCGACATGGCCGTCCCAACCTTCTTCTGCTCTGTCGATGGTAACGTATAATTCCAGATTGGGAACCTTGGTCCAGTTGGTGAACAAATCTTCTTTGAAGGTGAGATCTGCTTTCGATCTGGCCCCATAGACAACGGTAAGTTTACCAAAATCCTCCCGATGGCGGATGCAATGCATGATCAGACTGCGTACAGGTGCCAGACCAATTCCTCCCCCGATGAAGAGGATGTCTTTACCTTTGCAATAGTCCAAAGGGAATCCGTTGCCGTAGGGTCCCCTGATGCCCACTTCCTGTCCGACTTCAACTTCATGCAGGGCATAGGTCAGTTCACCAACAGCCTTGATGGACATCTCGATATGCTTATCACCTTTATTGGTGACGGAGAACATCGCTTCTCCCACCTGAGGCAGAGAAAGCATCCCCAGCTGCCCGGGCATGGGGTCAAACGGTTTCTGATCATTTAACGTACTGATATAGAACGTTTTGGTATCCGGTGTTTCATCAATTATCTTGATGATTTTACCTTGTATCGGCACGAGTGGCGTTTCGTGATCATGGTTATGGCCACATTCACACATCGATCTGTGCCTCCTTTATGGAGTTGATAACGGAGGTTATATTCAAGTTGACGGGACAGACATTGATGCATCTGCCACATCCGGTACATAACAACATACCATACCTCTCCTGGAAAAACTGAAGTTTATGGAGGAAACGGTTGCGAACCTTTTCTTTCTTACCCGGTCTGGGGTTATGTCCACCGGCCATCTGGGTATAATCTCTAAACATACAGGAATCCCAGCAGCGGTATTTCACTCCATTTTCTCCTCTGACATCCTGCGAGATATCAAAACAATGACAGGTTGGACAGATATAGGTACAAGCCCCACAGTTGAGGCACTTGCGTGCTACCTCATCCCAAAGACTGGACTCGAACATCTTGGCCAGTTTCTCTGGTACTCCTTCAGCATTGACTTTAAGACTGAATTCCCCACAAGCTGGGATTTGGACATCTTCTGATCTCAAGGCCGACTTGATCTGGTTAATCACTTTATGTCCTTCTTCGCTTACGGGTTCCAGCCCTAGTTGATGACCCAAGAGATAAGCTTGAACATCGGCACCCTCTGCTTTTTGAGGATCGACCCCCATTCCTTTACAGAAACACGTTTCTCCAGGTTGACTGCAGCCAAGGGCGATAATGACGGTATTCTCCCTTTTGATCTTATAATAGTTATCCACAAACCCTTTGGTTAAGAATACTTCATCAAGACAGCGGATACTCTTCATATCACATGATCTGACGCCAAACAGGATACGCTTTTCTTGATGTTCTGGGGCACTCTCAATCTGAACCGAATTCTTCACAGCTTTGAACCAATACATTCCTTCGGTCTGCGGGAAGAATACTTCCTTCGGCGAAAGATAAACATTCTCACCCAGAAAGATCTCGGTATCATCACTCAAAGTTACAAAACCAGATTGATCACCTTTTTTGCTTGGGACCAAAACTTTAAAGTCTTTAGCAAGCAATCCCAAAATCTCTCTTAATTTGGAAAGATCAGCAACAAACATTTCTCCACCTCCCTACATGAATTCTTCCGGATCGGTAAACTCAAAGCCGCCTAAGGGAAGCTTTCCTTCAGTATCAAGACCGGCATCATAATCGCCAAAGAGCGTATTAATATCTTTGTTAAACTTCTTGTTCAGGAGCATAATCGGGATACCCACCGGGCAAACCCGTTCACACTCACCACAATCAATACATCTTCCTGCCACATGCAGGGCTCTGGTCATAGCGAAGAACATGTTCTCGGATACATTATTGGACTTGGCAGACCATGGTTTGGAACTGTCGCCAAAGATGCACTCCCGACAACTGCAAGCTGGACAAATGTTACGGCAGGCATAACAACGCAGACATTTCTCATAGTTTTTCTCAAACAAAGTGTATTTAGCATCAGGACTTAATTCCTCAATCGCTTCAACATCCGTATAATTCTTTGTTTTAGGAATCTGAGTCTTGAGATTTTTGTCTCCAACAAACAAATCAAAGACAACCGGATCTGGATACCGGCACTCCTCACACTTCTTAGCGAGGGGAATATCAGCGGTTTTTCCTAACTTCTTGGCCTTTTTCTCATCTTTCATCCCCGGACAGGACAATCCAATCAGGAGAATTTTTTCGCGATCAATCTGTTTATCCTGGATGAGCCTGTTTACCCCTCTGGCGTCACAGCCCTTGACAAAGATCGCCACTTTTCCCTCGTGTTGGCGGTAATCCAAAAGATACTTTGCTAAGTTGTTGGTACAGTACTCATTCCAGATTAACTTTTCCGCATCTTCAGGCTTGGTGATGAAAACAGGAGTGGTCGAATACCAAAAAGCACCTTGTTCCCAGCCTATGACGATATCAGCCTGACCGTTTTCCAGAACGTCTCTGGCTGTTTTCCTAACCTCTAAGGTCAAATCTCCCATTCTTCATCCCTCAACTTCCTGTTTGGCCCTAAAGCTCTTATTTGATCTGAGATTTCAGTGATGACTTGCTGAAACTTCGGAGCTTCTGCTGCTGAAACCCAACGAGTCTGCAGTCTTTCAGGTTCCATACCGATATACTCCATCATTCTTCTCATCAGCAAAAACCGGCGTCGCGTAAAATAGTTTCCGGAGGTATAGTGGCAATCACCGGGGTGACATCCTGCTACCAGTACAGCATCGACACCCTTCTGGAAGGCTTTTATCACAAACTGAGGATTAACTCTTCCGGAGCACGGTACGCGTAGGATTCTGACAGTAGGAGGATATTGAAGTCTGCTGAGTCCGGTTAAGTCTGCACCGGCATAGGTACACCAGTTACAAGCAAAAACGAGGATCTTAGGCTGCCAATTTTGCTCTGTTTCTTTTACAGACATAAAGCGTTCACCTCCGCTAAGATTTGTTCATCCGTGAAGTGTTTCAGATTGAGAGAAGCCGAACGACAGGCGACTGTACAAGCCCCACAACCCTGACATAGACCACTATTGACACTGGCAACCTTACGTTCAACTGTTTTACCATGGACACGCTCCGTAATGGTCTTGAGTTCAATCGCTTTATAGGGACAAATCGGTACACAGGCACCGCAGCCCGCACACATCATTTCATTAACTTCAGATATGATAGGTTCTGTGAGCATTTCGGTTTTGGACAGCAGGGCACAGGCTTTGGCCGCTGCTGCACTGGCCTGGGCCACAGACTCAGGTATATCTTTTGGTCCTTGGCAGGCACCGGCCAAAAATACCCCTTGGGTATGGGTTTCGACCGGAGCAAGTTTGGGATGGGCTTCAGTAAAGAAGCTGTCTTTGTCATGCCCGATACCCACTTTTTGAGCAAGCTTAGAAGCATCCGGCTGGGCAACCATAGCTGTTGCCAAGACCACCATATCGGCTTCGATCTCGACGGGCATCCCCAGCAGGGTATCTTCTCCCCTTACCATCAACTTGTCCCCTTTTTTGTAGATCTTGGATACCCTACCTCTGATATACTGAGCATCATATTGCTCCCTTGTCCGGTTATAGAACTCATCGTATCCTTTTCCAGCTGTCCGAACATCCATATAGAAGACATAGACATTGGAATCTTCTATCTTTTCGCTGACAAGGGTAGCATGTTTGGAGGTGTACATACAGCAAGCTTTGGAACAATAGCTCTTCCCTTTGGCTTCATCCCTGGAACCGACACACTTGATGAAGACCACATTTTTGGGTATTTTGCCATCGGATGGTCTTTTGATCTTGCCCATAGTCGGACCGGAGGCGTTAATCAATCTCTCAAATTGCAGACCTGTGATGACATCAGGATATTTACCATATCCATACTCACCGTATACGGAATAGTCAAACAGTTCAAACCCTGTAGCCACGATAATGGCACCGTATCTTCTGACGATGAGTTCATCCTGTTGAGTATAATCAATCGCGCCAGCTGCACAGACCTTGGAACAGATCCCGCATTTTCCGTTATTAAAATACGTACAATTTTCTCGGTCAATAACCGGCTTGTTGGGTATAGCCTGCGGGAAAGGAGTATAGATTGCTCTGCGCTTGGACATACCCAGTTCGAATTCACTGTCAACTTTGGAAGGACACTTCTCCATACAGACACCACAACCTGTACAAATATCTAATTTCACAGAACGGGCCTTTTGTTTGATCGTTACATCAAAATTACCAACGAACCCATCCACTTTTTCCACTTCACAGTAAGTTAATAAATTAATATTGGGATGGGACGATGCTTCTACCATTTTGGGTGTTAGAATACAAGCTGAACAATCAAGTGTCGGGAAAGTCTTATCGATCTGAGCCATTTTGCCGCCGATCGAAGGCTCACGTTCCACGATATCCACAACATGACCGGCATTGGCCAGATCGATCGCTGCCTGAATTCCTGCGATCCCTCCACCAATGACAAGTGCTCTGTCAGTTACTGGGATCGTAGCTTTCTGCAGTGGTTTATTTTTAATCGCTTTGGCCACAGCCATCTTAACCAGATCACTGGCTTTCTCGGTAGCACCTTCTTTATCATTGGCATGAACCCAGGAACAATGCTCTCTGATATTTGCCATCTCAACATAGTAAGGATTCAGACCAGCATTCTCTAAGCACCTACGAAATGTGGTCTCATGCATACGAGGTGAACATGATGCTACAACCACACGGTCAAGCTTATGATCTTTAACGGCTTTCTTGATCATTTCCTGGCCTGGTTCTGAACACATGTATTTATAGTCGATGGAATAGACGACACCCGGATAATCTTTAGCTTTCTCCGCAACACTGGCACAGTCAACAACGCCTGCGATATTGGTACCACAGTGACAAATAAATACTCCTACTCGTTTCACGCTGACTCCCTCCTGCCAGTTGCTTGGATTACTTTTGTTACTAAAGATATGGCATCCACAAAGTGTTTATTGAGACCGAGTTGAACCGGTTCAACCCCAAAAGCTAAACCCATGAGTTCAGTAAAATAGAAAATGGGTAGATCGTACTTTTCTTTAAACGTCCTCTCGACTTGACCCTGTCGCATATCCAGATTATTGACACACATCGGACAAGCTGTGACGATACAGTTGGCACCAGCCTCTTTGGCAGCAGAAAGGATTCTCTCCAACATCTTTAATCCGATTTCAGACTTGGTGGTGGGGTGAGAAGCACCGCAGCACTCGGTCTTGTGGGACCACTCAACTGTTTCTGCACCCAAGGCATTGAGCAATTGATCCATGGACTGAGGGTCTTCCGGATCATCAAATCCGGTTTCCAACGGGCGAACCAACAGACAGCCATAATAGCAGGCCGCTTTGATTTCACCAAGCTGGGTAGTCACTTTGTCTCTGATCACAGACAGATCGACATCATTGGCAAGCACGTCAAGCATGGACCGGGCTGTGGTCTTACCCTCATATTTTCGTTCAATGACCTGCTCAATCGTATCCTTCATTTCCTCAGAACTCTTAACTGCCACTTCGCTCGCCTTACAACGCGCATAGCAAGCAGCACAGGGAATGGCCACATCCAGTCCCGCTTCTTCAGCGATCGCCAGATTTCTGGCAGGCAGAGCTAAGGAAAGAAGATGATCAGTAAGGTGTCCACTGGAAGCACCACAGCAGTTCCATTCCGGTATTTCCCAGAGGTCAATCCCAAGTATTTTTGCTGTTTCTTTTGTTGACATATCGTATTCAATTCCTGTAGAACTTAAGGAACAGCCAGGATAGTAAGCATATTTCATTTTTTCATCCCCCGTTTCCTCACATTTTCAAAGATCTTCTTTACTTCCCCATTGTCTTTAATGGTATGGGGAAGAGGTTTTAATTTTCCTTTAGAGAACATCGGCAATCCGTATTCTGCATCCTTCAAAGGTTTTTTGCTGAAAATATTACTTCCCAAAATTAACCCCATTTCATGAACGCGACCGTATTTCTCTACTGATTTCAAAAAAAGATCATGAAAAAGATCAATATCTTTCTCAGAAATATATTTCTTCTTTTTTGCTAGAATCCTTAAACATTCCATAACCTTCGCGATATCGACTCCCTTTGGACAACGAACTGAGCACGTCTGGCAGCTGGCACATAACCAAATCGTTTTAGATTTTAGTGCCGGATCTACCATACTAAACTGAAGCATTCGCATTATCTTACGCGGAGTAATATCCATCGCAAACGCTACTGGGCATCCCGCACTACATTTTCCGCACTGATAGCATTTCTTTGCTTCAACTCCGCTTAGATCAGTAATTTCTTGCAGATTATCATGGTTTTTTTCTTTTAATAAATTTAATGTGATACTGTCCATATATCCATCTTCCTTTCACATACTGGCCTTCAGCCACAGACTATATCTCAGAGGGTTATGTATCACAGTAGATTAAAAATCGAACGGTAATTTGATGAGCGTTCAGGGTAACTACTTGTAAAGTTTATACTCATTTAATTTTTAGATCAAGAATAGTTATTCTTTTGACAGAATAGTAACTTTAATCTATATAAATTAAAATAAAATGCTTATCATTGTTAAATATTTAACAAAAAATATTAATAAATAAAGAATCTCCGCATTATTTACGGAGATTATATATAACTCACGGCAATACTCTGTATTGCTTTTCAATTTAGATAATTCATTTCCAATCATGAAAACTGAATATGACAATATTACGGGTTATGATTTACTTTCATTCAGATTGAATCCAAGTACCATTAGACTATCTATCATATGAATATTCTCTACTATAACATCTTCAGGTGTAATCAATTCTACCGGTGAAAAGTTCCATAACGCTTTTATCCCAAGACCAATTACCAGTTTGGCTACCTCCACAGCATACCTTTCTGGGACAGTGAGTACTGCAACATTTACCTGGTTATTCTGAATAAATTCCGGCAGCTTATCTATGTGTATGATTTCCAGGTCATTGATCTTTTCACCTACAAGTTCAGGGTTAACATCAAAGACACCTATGACTTTAAACCCGCTTTGTTCGAAGTTGGTATGTTTAGCCAAGGCATGACCTAAACTGCCTGCTCCAATAATAATCATTGGGTGTTGGGTATGCAATCCCAAGATCTTTCGTATTTCCCCATGCAAATACTCAACATCGTATCCGTATCCCTGCAGACCATTTCCCCCAAAACTGAAGAAATCCTGTCTGACCTGGGACGATGTTATGCCCATACGATTACTCAGATCTTTGGAAGATACTCTGGTAATACCCATTTGCATAAGGATTGTAAGATATCTATAATATCTCGGCATACGTTTTACAACAGAATTGGATATCTTTTTTTTGTCCTTCAACAATGCCACCCCATCTTAACAGTCATTACAGTAGTATAACACGATGGAGTTAAAATGGGAAAGTTAGTTTGTAATGATGTTTAATGGCTTTCAACGTTAATTGTTAACTGGTTTATTGCATTCTCCAGGTCTTCCCCAACCATTTTTTGTTCTTCAGCCAAAGTGTTTAGTATCTTAATCTTTTCAGTGACATTAACTACTTCGCTCTTAATCTGAGATAAGATTTTTCCAATCTTTTTCGTAGAGTCGTAGCTGTTACTCGCAAGCATCTGCACTTCCTTGGCTACGACCGAGAAACCTCTTCCCTGCTCGCCTGCTCTGGCAGCCTCTATAGAGGCGTTAAGTCCCAGAATATTGGTTTGCTGGGTTATGCGATCGATCAAAGTAATAATCTGATCAGTTTCTCTGACATGCTCCATGGTTGCTGCAGCAAATTCATTTAAGTCCTGGCTTAAAATCTGGGTATTATCGATAGTCTCCCTCATCTTATCGACACCTGCCTTCGTTACCCCATTGATATTCTTAATCTCTGTGATCTGGTCTTCTAATCGTTGGGTTAACCCATGCTGGTGATTTACCAGGATCATCATTAATGCTGCCATATCACTGCAAACAACTCGGGCATTATGTACATTATTTTGGTTGATTAACTCTTCAACCTTTGCATTACCGGTAACTTCAATGATTAGATCCATTTTACGGGATAAAAGCGTTGTTATATCCGTGGTATTGAATATTCCTAATTCCCTTGCCAAAAACATACCGGGTGCACTTTCATTGATATCAGTAATACCGACGACATTCACTTCTTCCAAGTCGTTTAAGCTCTGAAGTATTGAGGTCCCCCCCTGCCCGCCACCTACAATCCCGACGCTAATAATCTTCATTCTTACTCTCCCCTTAGTATGTATTATTCTATATTATACCATACTTTCGCACCGATCTTAGGATTGCAAATGATTCTATTAATATTATATCATATTCTCATTCAGGGGAAGAAACACCCGTTTAATTGGAATGATCTCCATTCTTGCCGGTAATAATGATAGCGTATGTGGATTAGTGAATGAAGTTAAATAGCAGAGGGGTAATTAAATGGATTTATTCTATTATGTACAAGGATTATTCAAAAAAGTTTTTAAAAAGAGCTACCAACAGTATACGTATGCAATGAGAAGCTTGGAAAATATTCCTGACGGTGTGTTTTGGATAGATGAAAATTCCAGGATTTTGTATGTCAACAGGGCAGCATGCAAAATGTTGGGATATTCTAAAGAAGAATTAACCAGAATGACTGTTATGCAAATCACTGGTTCGCCAGAATATGAATCTCCGGACAATCTCCGACAATTAGCGAATTTAGTCATCGAAGGAAAACTCACGAGTTTCATTACATACCATAAACACCGTGACGGACATATCTTCCCGGTTGAAATCGTTTGTGCCAGTGTATCAGCTACAGGAGAAGCAGAGGTAGGAATTTGTTTTGTACGTGATATTACTGAGCGACTGCAGCGTGAAAATGAGATCACTGAGATGAACTGCATGTTGAAAAAAGAATTGGAGAATCATAAAAAAACGGAAGAATTATTAAGAAAAGTAAATGAAGAACTGGAGAATTCGGCGTATACCGATCAACTGACGAATGTTTGGAACCGCAGGTGCCTTACAAGAAATATCAATGCTCAACTGGATTTAATCCAAGAGCAGAAAGAGAAGATTTCTCTCCTAATTTTAGACCTTGATAACTTCAAAAAGGTGAATGACAGGTATGGTCATCAGGTTGGAGACAAAGTACTGATTGAATTTACCGAGTTAATTAAATTGAATATTAGAAATACAGATTCAATCACGCGCTGGGGTGGAGAGGAATTTCTCATTGTGGTTCCCGGTTTGGATTCCCAAAGAGCTTTTGACTATGCAGAAAGGCTTAGAAAAGCTGTAGAAAGTCATATTTTCTCTTTTGTTGGTCACATTACTGTCAGCATAGGAGTAGCTGAATTAAAAGAAAATGAAGATATCGACAACTGGATAAAAAGGGTAGACGACGCGCTTTACAAAGCAAAAAGCACCAATCGAAATAGAGTAGAAATAGGCTGATTCAACCGAGTTCTCTATACTTACATTCTCCTTGGATTCTTTTTCTTATTGAAGAATCTTTTCTAGCAGCCATGTACTGTCTTGTTTGATCATCTTTCCATTAATGGTGATATTCTCTTTCCCAGCTGGGGATTCATCAACCGTATAGATTTTCAAGGTGGCACTATGGTTTGTGATATCGGTGATTTCATAGCTGTAATTATTCCAAACTACGTAATAGCCCATACCGCCATCTTTAGTGATATCCCCATACAGTTTCCCGTCCTTATCCAAATACCTGCCTGTTCCGAGCAGCGAATCAGCTTCACTTTTTACATAGGTGCTTCTGATGAAATTCTCCAAATCAGCATAGGTCATGAAACGCTCGTCATCGACTGGGAAGACGGTCTCGTTCCCGACCCCGTTTTCGGGAATCTTTAAGTTCAGCATTTTCAGGAAGAAGATATCAAAGAAAATGGTCTTATTGCGATCGATCAATTGACTGGCCTGAGTATAAATCTCTTTTTCCAACGGATTGGCAAGAAGTGCAGGAATAGCTTTGACAAATACGCCTTCCTTATCATAAGGAATCTCGAATTGGGGGAAACCAGTAGCATATGCCGCAATCGCATATAGCTGATAGTAAATCTTGAAGCTGTTATCTGTCAGAACAAAATCTTCTTCGTTATAATATTTTTTGACATCTTCGGCATAGCTGGGATTGAAGACAAAATCATTCGTACCTTCTTTCTCATTAATCTGAGCCAGGACAGTGTTATAGACTTTTTCTAAGGCCTCGTTTTTACTTCCCACTAAGAAGTCTGTGAGGGCAAGTTTTTTACCCGTCGTTACATCAAATGTTTGCGAAAGCCAGAACGTATTGGGATGAGCACCACCGGTGCTTTCATACTGCTGACAAAGTACAGAAAGAAGGTTATTGCCGTTGTATTCAATTGTAAAATCACGTCCATAAGCGTGAGGACGGAAAGGATACTCTCCTTCCAGAGCTGCCTTTTTGTCTTCAAGGGCTTTTTCCTGTCCTTCAGAAATCACATTAGTTACAAAATCATCAAATTGAATACTGTAGTATTCATTAATAGCAGCCAGGGCCTGGTTCTGCGCAGGATTATTGACTTCAGGATAAACGATTTTGGCCTCAAGTAATAATGTGCCGTCTTCATCTTTGATGGTTTCTGTATAGACTTTATACAAGACCTCAACAGGTTGGGCCGTCACCTGAGACTTTTCAGCCGGTGAGGTTGTGGCAGGCTGACTTGGTTCGGTCTTACTGCAGCCTGTTAGCATAAGACTTAGGATAATCATGATGATGATCAAGCCGTTAATCGCCCTTCTCATATTCTTGGTTCGCTTCCCGTTCATAATCATTTCTTTTGGTTGGTCTCCTCTTTTTTGGCGTCTCTCAGTTCTCTTCATCTTCATCTTCCTCTTCACTCCTAATTATATAGAATCTTCTGCTTTGTACAGTCATAAGAAAAAACTTTTTCCTGCATTTTTACTCCAATACCAATTATGTTATAATAATTTCAAGGAATCACCTTAATTTCCTGCATCACGTTGCAGGTTTTTATTTTTGACAATGCGAAAAATAATACGATATAGTCCATAAATCATTGTGAGTATAGTAAATAATGATATTAAGAATGGAAGTAAATGATGAAGATATTAAAAAGGTTTATCCAATACTACAAGCCTTACCGTTTTTTGTTTTATACAGATATGCTCTGTGCCGTGATCGTCTCGGCGGTAGATCTCTCTTTCCCCCAAATCCTCAATTATCTAAGCAAAAACTTATTCACCCAGGATAAAGAGATCATTCTCAGGACGATTGGTTACGTTGGGCTGGCCTTACTGGTATTGTATGTCATCAAATATTTCTGTCAGTACTATATCACATCCTGGGGACATATCATGGGGGCCCGGATGGAAACCGATATGCGCAAGGATTTATTCAATCACTTCCAACGCCTGTCCTTCTCTTACTACGATAAGAATAATACCGGGGATCTGATGTCCAGACTGGTCGGAGACCTTTTCGACATCTCCGAACTTGCTCACCACGGACCAGAAAACATCTTTATCTCGGCCTTAAAGATTGTAGGCTCCTTCATTCTTCTCCTGATGTTAAACGTTAAAATGACCTTAATATTATTCTTTGTCACCATGGTTATGGTTACCTTCAGTATCCATCGTAATATAAGGATGAAAGCGGTCTTCATGGATAATCGGGTCAAGATCGCTAAAGTTAACTCCAGCCTTCAGGACAGTCTGGCCGGTATCCGCGTAGTCAAATCCTTCGCCAATGAAGAAGTGGAACGAGCGAAATTCAAGAAGAGCAATCAGGAATTTCTGGCCTCCAAGTCCAGAAGCTACAAGATGATGGGCGGTTACTTTGCCTGGAACTCTTTCTTCTCAGGCCTCTTATACATTGTCGTCATTGTTTCCGGCGGTTTCTTCATCGCGGAAGGGACTCTCAGAGTTGCTGAACTGGCTATCTATATCCTTTACATCAATGTGTACGTCCGTCCGCTAGAAGTCCTGATCAACTTCACGGAACAGTTCCAGAAAGGGTTTGCAGGCTTCAAGCGCTTCGTTGATATTCTGAACACTGCTCCCGAGATTGAAGATAAACCTGATGCCATCACCCTGACCCAGGTGCGGGGAGATATCGAATATAAGAATGTCTCCTTCCGTTATAACAATGATTATGATGTCTTACATGATGTGAGCATCCAGATCAAATCAGGCCAAAACGTGGCTCTGGTAGGTCCTTCCGGTGGTGGTAAAACCACCTTATGTTCGCTTCTCCCCCGTTTCTACGATGTCACCGCCGGCTCGATCACTATCGATGGCAAGGATATCCGGGATGTCACTCTGGAGTCCCTACGCAATGCGATCGGAATCGTGCAGCAGGATGTTTATATGTTTAACGGAACCATCAAAGATAACATCGTTTATGGTAAAGCAGGCGCCACTGATGAGGAGATCATTGAAGCCGCTAAAAACGCCAATATTCATGACTTCATCACATCTCTCGAACAAGGCTATGATACTCTGGTCGGGGAACGCGGCGTAAGACTCTCCGGCGGACAAAAACAACGCCTCTCCATAGCCCGCGTCTTCCTGAAGAACCCCCCTATTCTGATCCTGGATGAAGCAACATCTTCCCTGGACAATGAGAGTGAACGCTATATTCAGCAGTCTCTGGAGAAGCTTTCCCGCAACAGAACTACAATCGTCATCGCCCATCGCCTTAGTACGATTAAAAACGCGGACGAAATCATCGTTATCACGGATGAAGGCATCAAAGAAAGAGGCTCGCATAAAGACCTGATCATTAAAGGCGGCATATATGCCCATTACTATAACATGCAGTTTGAGGGGCTGGAGTAAAACCTGGTTTATGTGAATAGCGCAAGTGGGCGTTCTTATTAAATCCGTGTATTAATAAACAGACACCGGCAGCGGTGTCTGTTTTTGTGACAAAGGCGTTATGGAATATAAAGCCGGATGTTTATCTTATACGTCAATTCTTTTCTTTCTTCTGTTTGGACAGTGCTTCTCTCAACAGGTCGCCCATATTACTGCCGATATCCTGTTTATCGCTGTATTGGGCAATAAGTTTCTGATTCATCTGGCTGGCTCTTTTGGAACTGCCGAATTTAAAGTCGCGTTCCTTTTCCGGCTGCCGATGTCCGCAAGTACGATCCTGACACACCAGCATCTTACCCCGTTTGCCGTTGACCACGAGCATATTTTTATTACAAAGCGGACATTTGGTCTTGGATATATTGTCCGCCCTGTAGGTGGAATTGTCCATCGCCACACTCCGGACCAGTTGAACGGTCTGTTCACGAATCCCTTCGATAAAAGCCTTCTTGCTGCCCTTACCCCTGGCGATATCCGTCAGAGCCTGTTCCCATTGTGCCGTAAGCTCCGGGCTTCTGAGTTCAGGCGCTACGAGTTGAATGAGCTGTTTGCCTTTGGATGTCGGGACTAATTCTTTTCCTGAGCGTTCGATATAGCTGGTATGCAGGAGTTTTTCAATGATCTCAGCCCGGGTAGCCGGAGTACCCAGCCCGCTGCCTTTCATCGTTTCCCGCAGTTCCTCATCTTCGATAAATTTACCAGGATTCTCCATAGCCGTGAGTAAGGTCGCTTCCGTATAGCGGGCCGGGGGTTTGGTTTTCCCTTTCTGGGGCTTGATGCTCTTGACCGTCCGTTCTTCACCCTGGTTTAGATTAGCCAGGGTTTGCTCAGGCAAAGCATCCTCCCTCCTCTCATCGTTGTCAGTACCATGCGAAGTCACCGCCCTCCATCCCGGATCTTTCACCACTTTACCCCTGGCATAGAATCTTTCGCCATTGATTCCGACTACCACCGTCAACTGATCATAGCGGTAAGGCGGTGACAGTACGGCCAGAAAACGGCGCACAATCAGGTCGTACAAAGACTTTTCATCGGAAGTAAGTTCACCTATTTTTAAAGGCTGTTCCGTAGGAATAATGGCATGATGATCCGTCACTTTGCTGTCGTCAACCAGGCGTTTGCCCGGTTTTATGGGCTGTGTCAGAAGTTTCCTGGCCGCCTCAGCATAGGGTCCGACGGCAAGACTTTTAAGCCTGGCCGTAAGAGTTGGTACAATATCTGAGGAAATGTAACGGGAATCCGTCCGCGGATAGGTCACTAATTTATGCCGCTCATACAGGTTTTGCAGGGTAGCAGAGGTTTTCTGAGCGGAAAAACCTAAGCGTCGATTGGCGTCCCGCTGAAGTTCTGTCAAGTCGTAGGCTAAGGGGGAAGGTTCACTTTTGCTCTCCCTCTTGGCATCCATTATTCTTCCAGATTTCCCTTGCACCTTCTGCAACAGGGTTTCAACCTGGCTGTAATCAAAAATCCGGTTACCCTCCGCGCCACGCCAGTCTCCAAAGAAATCTCCAAAGTCAGCTCTTAGTGTCCAGTAATCCACAGGCACGAACTTTTGAATTTCTTCTTCCCTCTTAACAATCATGGCCAACGTGGGGGTCTGCACCCTTCCCGAGTTAAGTTGGGCATTAAATTTACAGCTCAGAGCGCGGGTTACGTTAAGCCCGATGAGCCAATCTGCTTCCGCCCGACAAACAGCGGCATCATACAAAGGATTATAGTCCGGACCAGGCTTCAGCTTCGAAAAACCTTCCAGAATAGCAGCGTCCGTCTGAGAGGAAATCCATAAGCGTTTAAAAGGTTTATGCCAGTTGCCCAGCTTCATAATCCAACGCGCTACCAGTTCACCCTCTCGCCCGGCATCCGTGGCAATCACCAGTTCCCCAATGTCAGTACGTTTCATGAGTTTGGTGACTACTTGATACTGGTGAGCTGTCTGACGAATGACTTTCAGTTTCAATTGGTCAGGAAGCATAGGAAGGTCTTCCAAGCTCCAAACTTTATATCTTTGATCATAATCCTCGGGTTCCGCCAACGTGACCAAATGACCCAACGCCCAAGTCACCACGTACCTAGACCCTTCCATAAATCCTTTGTTCTTTGTATGACATTTAAGAACCCGGGCAATTTCCCGGGCAACACTAGGCTTTTCTGCCAATACCAATGATTTCATCTGCTGCTCCTGTGTCAATTATTTAAACCCATAACTAATACAAAATCTCGCAATTCCTGACCATCCCATAGGGGGATTCTTCATAGGTAATATCTTCGAGGTTAATATCGCCGTCTTCTATCCTGATGATGTTAATATCCTCCAGCGTAATGTCAGTTGTATAGGGGTTAACCGTCCTGTTGACCATCTCGACTACGCCCTCGGGCGAGAGGAACAGGTAATTCTGCCCCTTATAGTTGCCGTCATCGATATGGGGAAGGGTTTGGACGGTGATATCGGTTTCCGGGTCGAGCTTGATCACCTGTTTGGCAAACCACTGGATATCTCTTAAGCCCAGATCAGTCTTGACATCCTGTTTGAAAATATCGATGAAGGTGTTGATCTTAAGAATATTGGCAGGCGACATTGCCTTCTTGGCCAAGGCTTTCAGGAATTTCTGCTGGGTCTGCATCCGTCCGAGGTCTGCACTGGGGTAACCCCTGAACCTTACAAGCTGTAAGGCTTTATCCCCGTCCAGAAGCTGGGGGCCTTTGACCAGATGGATGTGCAGGTTCTGGCTGTCATCATCCATATTCATATTCTGGGGTACGTTAAATTCCACTCCCCCTACGGCATCCACCAATTTGGGGAAAGCTTCAAGATCCACCCTGATATCATACTGAGGTGCGAATCCCAGGATGGACTCCAGCTCTCTCTTTAATTCCTTAGTCCCACCGTAAGCGTAGGCTGCATTGATCTTTTTATATTCCCTGGGTACATCCACTTGCGAGTCTCTGGGCACGGAAATAAGGTTTACTTTCTTGGCAGCTGTATCCAAAGAGACTACCATAATGGTATCAGAATGATAACCCTCATAATCAATGCCGGTAAGCACGAACGTGTAAAAATTCTCTTTAAAATTTTTAGGAGGTTTGGGCTTCTCTTCGGTCTTATTTTCGCTGCTCTCTGTGCCTTCGGTAGGTTCCAAGCTTGAACCTCCAGTCCTGCCGTCTGTTCCCTTTGTCTGTCCTTCATTTATTGCACCTGTCTCTCCCTTTTCAGGTGGTGGCAACTCCGGCGGACGGCCGAGGTAAACACTTAAAGCTACTCCGGAAATAGTCAGTATAGGTAAAAGTGCCAGCAGCATGATAAATGCGCTTCTCGACTTCTTTCTTGGTTTCCGATCTGGTCTTCCATTCCTAGACTGAGATGGTGTTTGACCGGAATGTCTGGTGTCAGTCATCGGGATTATCCTTTCGTGTATATTAGAGCAGGTAAGACGATGTTTATAGCCATAAGTATATTATACATGGAAATTTATGAAGTTGGCAAAAGTGATCTCACATACATCTCGCGAATATCCTCTTGGCTCGGCCTTACCACACAGTTAGCAATGTTCTTGGCTTTGATGGCGATCTTGCTGTATTGTTCCAGCTCTTGAGCTGTAAATGTTTCTTTCTCTCCCAATAGTTTGTCCATTAGTTCCTGGAAAAGACCAACCGTCGCCTGATTCATGGCTTCCAGAATATTGGTCAACAGCTTCGGCTGTTCCTTTTCCACCAGACGTAAGTATTCGCCTAATAAGAGACCATTGGCCCTCCCATGATCGATATCTTTGAAGTAGGTCAGGGAATACCCCATGGAGTGAACGACTGCGGTGCCTGTTTGGGCGATAACCATCCCTGCCATGGTGGAGGCCTGGAGTAAACGCTCCCTGATCTCCCAATTCAATCGACCCTGACCACCGGCATTTTCAGTCTCTAAAACCCCCAGTATCTCCGGTATACAGTCCATGATCATACCGATACTTTCTTCTGCCAACGCATTGGAAAAAGCGGATGCTCTCACCGTCAGCATGCTTTCCACGGCATGGGATAAGGCATCAATGGCTGTATTGATAGTGATCTCAACCGGCAGTTCTTCCGTATATTTGGCATCCAGAAAAGCTACCTTCGGAAATAAAAGGTCGGAAGCGATACTGGTTTTGGTCTGCAGTTTGTCATTAGTTAAGATCGAATACTGGGTTACTTCTGAGCCAGTTCCCGCCGTCGTCGGAACCAGGGCCATGGGTAAGACCTTGTTTTCATAGGAACCTGAGAACAGATCTTCTTCCGGGATATCCTGGGCTGCCAGTAAGGCGATGGCTTTCCCAGCATCCATAGGAGACCCTCCGCCAATGGCGATGATGAAGTCTGCCCCATTATCCCTGGCAACGTTTGCGCCCTCTATGACACAGTCGGTAGTCGGGTTGGCCATCACTTTATCAAAGACCAGGTAGTCGATACCCACAGCATCAAGCGCTGCTTTGACTTCTTTCTCCGAACCGTTGATCTTTGCTGAACGGGCTCCGGTCACGATCAGAGCTTTCCGACCAAGGCTTTTAAAGACCTCGCACTCTCTCTGAATACAATCCCTGCCCATGATCACCCTTGTCGGTATATAATATCTATACGTTTGGTTGGTCATCGTTTTTCCTCCTCATTCCTTTCATAGAGTGATAAATGGACGGCCTAAGATTCGCAGCCGTTAAGAAGATAAGCGCAGCTCCAGTATTCATTCCACATCTTTCTTTGATTTTCCTTTAAATTTGCTGCATCCTTTTATTGCTGGTATGTTCAATCATTTTTTTAGTTTTCATCATGGTAGAAACCATGTACAATAAACTTACTTAATGATATAGAAACAAACACAAACATATGTTTTTTCTTGACTTTATATGGTATAATATGGATATTGAGAAACCTCACAATCCTTCAATGAAAGGAGGAAAACAGATGGATAACGGCAGATTTCAGGAACTCGTACTGGAGCAATTGAGTTCACTTGGCAATAGAATGGATCGATTAGAAAACCAGCAGGTGGATTTTCATTCTGAACTTAAAGAAATACGTACAGACATGAAGGAAATGCGCACAGACATCGATGAAATACGCACAGACATCCATCGACTTCAATTGGGCCAGAGCAATCTTTGGACAAGCGTAGATACTATTGCTCTTAGCCAGGAACAAATGCAGCTGGATATTCAAACAATGAAATCGGACATAGAGTATATCCGCCAAAGCCAGGCACGTGTCGAGCAAGATTTATCAGGGAAAAATAAGGCCTTATTCGATTTCAGAGAGAGCCAGATTGAAACTAATCGTATTGTTGCCGCCAGACTGGACCTGCTGGAGGCTAAGTCATAGAGTATAATAACATATAATTTATCTGCTGAAAGGGCTTCGCCGAGCCTTTTTTTGTTTGGAAAACCATCAATACTCTTTCTCTAATCAGACAATAATTGTAAATTTTCCCTGTCTTCAGCGTCATTTATTTTCCGTTTTTTTCGTCTTATTATACAGAGAAATTTTGGAAAGGAAGTGTCAATTATAGAATGCCAAAGTATAGTCAGCACCTCTTAGTCTTCTCTTTGGTCTTAATCCTGATTGTCCATGTCTTAGTCACGCCTCCCCTTCTGGCTGCAGACCGTACGAACGAAATACAGCAGCCAACCATAACCTTGGAACAAGCCATTAAAATTGTCAAAGGATATTTCGAAATCCCGGAAACCCTAAACGAATTTACTTCCGGTTTCAGCGACTATAACAATCGCCAGTCCTGGTCCTTAAGCTGGAACTCCTCCTCTGAGAGAAGCAAAAGCTTCTCCGCCCAGGTGGATGCGACAAGCGGTGAAATCCTAAACATCTATGCCAATAAACCCTATGATAATCAACAATCATATAAACTCCCCGCACTTACTTTGACTGAAGCTCAGGTTATCGCCGATAACATGGTGAAGAAACTAACCGGCGAGAAGTATGAAAAGCTTAAGTCTGTCCAGACTGACAGTATTATTCCCCTCGATCTTTACGGTTCCCCGTCTTACAGCTTCAGCTGGGAAAGAACTGATAATGGTATCGCTGTTCAGGGCAATGGCGTTTGGATTCAAATCGATGCCAATAGCGGCCAGGTTGTATCCTATAGCTTTACCTGGCATACACTAAGCCTACCCAAAGCAGAAAACATCATTAGCACTCAGCAAGCCACACAGGCTTTTGATCAGAATAAAATGCTGCAAATGCAGTACTTTCTAGCCCCTGCCTTCAGACCGTTAGCCTCTGGCGATAAAGAGCAGGTGCAGC
>CAYZDF010000013.1:0-53815 GCA_964477085.1 uncultured Gracilibacteraceae bacterium
GGAGACCTAACTTAACTCATCCAAAAATTTGTCTTGACAACGGGGGGCACCATAAGATTTTCGGGTTCATTGGACCAAACGGGGCAGGAAAATCAACAACGATTCGTATCCTGCTTAACCTTATCTATGCGCAGAAAGGTAGTGGTAAGATCTTCGGTTTAGATATCGTCCGGGATTCCAAGAAGATTAAAAGACTGATTGGTTATATGCCGGCGGAAATCGATTATTATCACACTATGACGGTACTTGAATTCTTGCGTTATTCTGCTCGGTTCTATGATATGAACTGTGAGTCGAAAATAAAAGAGCTGGCTGACCTCTTTCAGATAGATTTGAAAAGAAAGATCCTCGATCTTTCTCTGGGCAATAAGAAGAAAGTGAGTATCCTGCAAAGCCTCATTCATCAACCGAGGCTTCTAATCCTGGATGAACCGACGAGTGGTCTTGACCCGCTGATGCAAGCTAAATTCTTTGAACTCCTAAAAGAAGAGAACCAAAAAGGAACAACCATTTTTTTCTCTTCCCATATACTTTCTGAAGTTCAGAAACTCTGTCAGCGGGTAGCTATTATCAGGGAAGGAAAGATTATCCAGGTAGAAGACGTTGCCACTCTCAGACATAAACAGTTAAAGAAAGTCAGGATCGAAACTCATGAAGATTTTAAAGCGGAATTAGAACAGGTAAACGGTGTATCCTCGCTTGAAGTCATGAATAATAAAATGAGCTTTGTCTTCACGGGAGAATTTAATGATCTCGTCAGATTATTAAGTCGCCATGATGTACAGAACCTGGAGATAGAGGAATCATCTTTAGAAGAAATATTTATGCACTACTACACCTGATGTATATGAATTGGTTTAAGAGGATACCCATAGCATCCCTTTTTGCCTATATTCGGATAAAAGGAGCATGACTTATGAATTTCAATATTTACTGGAAAGAGTGGAAAAGGTACCGGATGGGACTGGTTCTTTGGGCTACGATCTTGTCTCTATTAATCATACTGACCATGATATTCTATCCGACAATTGTGGAAAATGCAGCCCAGTTGGAATCTATCCTGCAAAGTCCGATGATGGGAAGCATGATGGAAATGTTTGGTGGAGGAGATGCGAGCACATTTGTAGATATCTTGGGCTTCTACGCGACGAAAAACATCTCCTTTATTCTACTGTTAGGAAGTATATTTTCTATTATTTTGGCATCGACAATCATTGCCAGAGAAGAGAACGAAAAAACTGCCGAATTCTTGTTAACAAAGCCGGTAAACCGCACCGAGGTTTTTAACTCAAAGGTAGCTGTTTGGTTATCCCTCCTGGTGGTCTTAAATCTGATCATTACAGGCTTAGGCTACTTGACATTAGAAATATTTAAAGACGAAGCCCCTCAGAAGTTTAACCTAACGCAAGACACTAAGACCCAGCTGATTACCGGTTTAAGGAATAACCCTGGCAATATCCATCAAGTATTTCAGCTCAATGATCAAATGTTCGATGCATTGATGATCCGACAGCTGGAAGCGGAGATGAAGAGCCAACAAGCTGGGATCGAGAAAGTAGGGATAAGTCAGCAGACTATGGAAGAACTACTAAGTGAGTTTTCTCAAGGTCCCCAGTACCTTTTCCAGCAGATAAGGTCTAACCCAGATAAATACATGAGGATGTTGAACATCCCTGCCGAACAAAAAGATAAGTTCCTCAAGGAATTTGCAGCATCAGAAAAGAATTATCAGAACCTCAAGGCCGGATTCAAGAATGATCCTGAAGTGTTTATTCAGTTCTTTGAGAAGGATCCGGAGTATTTCATGCAAAAATACGCCAAAGATCGGGAGGGCTTACAGATAGCGATCAACCAATTCGGCTGGGATAAAAGAATGGTTGAAAATGCTTATTATGCTTATGATAAGAAAGATTTTTTTATCTTATCCTTTTATTGTTTCCTGCTAATGCTGGTATTTGGGGCTATTGGTTTGTTGGCATCAATCCTCATCAGAAGGGGGAGGCCGATCAGCAACATTGCTGTGGGCGTAGTATTAGCTGCTTATGTAATTGATGCCGCTTCCAAACTATCCGATAAATTGGAGTATATCGGATACATTAGTCCATTTAAGTTCGTGAATATTAACGTCTTAGAAGCGGGCTACGGTCTTGAACCATGGCGGATGGCTTATTTGATCCTCGTGCCTCTGCTCCTTATCGTTGTAGCTTTATCGATTTATCAGAAAAAAGATATCATTATCTGAATTTAAATATCGGCGAGTTAATGGTAAAATGATGCAAGAGCAAAAATATAAATGTAAAGCTATAATGGAAGGTGGAATAATAGATGTCTTGTGATTGTGATTGTCACCAAAGGCTGGATCAGAATGATATCATGGAAATATTCAAGGAAACGGGAGCCTTGCTTCAGGGCCACTTCTTACTGACTTCAGGTAAACATAGTGCTCAATACATGCAATGTGCTCAAGTCCTTCAATACCCCAAGATAGCAGCACAGTTTGGGAAAGAGCTGGCATTGAAATTTGAAGACGTGGAGATTGAGACCGTTATCGGTCCAGCAATGGGCGGGATTATCGTGGCCCATGAAGTCGGAAAATCCCTGGGAATCCGAGCGTTATTTACTGAAAGACAAAATGGGGAGATGGCTCTGAGAAGAGGTTTCAAACTCTCACCTGGAGAAAAAGTCTTGGTGGTCGAAGATGTGATCACTACAGGCGGTTCGGTTAAAGAGGTTATCGCCATTGTCAAGGAAGCTGGGGCCATCCCGGTAGGGGTGGGTGTTTTAGTTGACCGCAGCGGAGGAAAATCAGATTTTGACGGGGTACTATTAAACAGCTTGCTCCAGGTAAATATTGAAGCTTATGAACCTGACCATTGCCCCCTCTGTGCCCAAGGGCTGCCCTGGGAAAAACCCGGGAGCCGTGGAAGCAAGTAGGACAGAAGAATCGGAAAATGAAGTGGGTATAAATATGTTAAGAAAACTGGCCCCAGATACATGGTGGCCAGTAAGTCACTTCAAATCACTCATTCTCCGCCTCTGAAGCCAAAAGGCGTTCAATCATTTCCTCCTCAGGAGTAATAAGAAGTGACCAATTCTGATCATACACGACCATCCCGGGTTTTGCTCCCCGGGGTTTTTTAATTTGTTTAACATGCGTGTAATCAACAGGAACCTGTGAGGAGCCTCTAGCTTGACTAAAATAAACAGCCAGAGCTGCTGCATCCAATAAGGTTTCATCATCCGGGAATTCCTCATCAGGGTCAAGCGGGACAATCACATGAGAGCCGGGTATTTTTTTGACGTGGAGCCACAAATCTGACGGCTTGGCTTCACGCCATGTCATCCTGTCATTTTGGCGGTTATTACGACCAACGATAATCGTATGTCCGGTCCTGGAGTGATAAACATGGGGCAGGGAATGATCATCAGGTTCTCTTTGATCTTTCTTTTTCCCTGAAGATTTCTTGTCATGTTTTCCTGCAACATATCCTTGGTCGATGAGTTCCTGGTGGATTTCATTTAGTTCTTCATTGCGGGCAGCCTGGTCGATACTTAGCGCTAGAGACTGAATATATTCCATCTCTTCAGAGGCTGCCAGGAGGAGAGGTTGAGTATTTTTTATGGTGGACTTAGCTTTATTATAGAGTTTATAGTAGCGCTGGGCATTATCTATTCCACTGAGAGCAGGGTCTAAAGGAATGGTCAGGGGCTTATATTCCGGATTAGTATAGTCTTCAACCATAATTTCTTTAAGACCCGGTTGTAGTATGTATAGATTGGCCGTCAGGAGTTCTCCTAACTTTTGATATCCAAGTCCTTTTTGAGCTTTGGCGATGGTATCTTCATAGATATTATGCTTTTTATTAAGATGCCCATAGTGATCATTAACTACTTTACGCAGTGAGCCCCGCTTCGCTTCCGTATTACTATGGCCCGTTTTCTTGAGGTAAAAAAGATTAACTGCATCGTTCAGGGAATTGGCTTTTTCAATGATAAGTCCGGAATATTGCTCGTAAGGTGTAAAAGTAAAAGCCAACGGCGGTTGAGCTGCTCTTGGAGATTGATAATAAAGAGAAGGCTCGATGTCCGCTTTTTCTTTATGGACAAAGAAGAAAGAATACGCTTGAAAGAGCCGGCTGAGATCAATCTCTCCGCAGTTATCTAACACAGCATCGGGACTAAGACCGGAACGAGCAATGATCTCCCTGGCTAGTTCAGGACTCATACCATTAAAAAGTTCGACCAGGGAATCGCTGACCCTGCGGTCTAAATGATGGTGCAGAAGATAGGACATGAACTTTTCTTCGTCAGAGACAGGTTCGGCTTTAGCTTGAGCAGGAGGAGCGATATAGGCTCTCCCAGGTAGTACTTCACGATGTCTGCTTAAGAGGTGGGAATACCTCCTGATACCATCAAGAATGGTGTTAGTATGAGGGTCGATCAGGATAAGATTGCTATGCTTGCCCATAATCTCCAGGCAGAGATGATAATCCTGCAGATCACCCCGCTCATTATAGTTCTGGATCGTAATCCGTATAATCCGTTCCAGGCCAATTTGCTGTATTTCCGTAATCTTGCCGCTTTCCAGGTGTTTGCGAAGGATCATGCAGAACATCGGGGGAGAAGCAGGATTCTTTTTGGTTTGAGCGGTCAGATGGATTCTGGCTGTGGTGCTGCTCGCGTTGAGAAGCAAACGTAGATTTCGGCCAGTGCTGCGCAGGAGTATATGTACCTCTTCTTTTTCTGGCTGTTGGATCTTATCGATCCGTGTGCCGGTGAGAGTAGGGCTAAGTTCTTGAACGAGATGGTAAAGCGTGATGCTGTCTAAAGCCATGCAGAGACTCCTTTCCAAACAGATGAATGCCTATTCTCGTAAAGGTATGTCTTAACGAGGAATAATTGTCTTTTCTATACATGATATACCTAGTTAAGAAAGCGTAATAGAACAAAAATTTCAATCTTAGTATAGCACATCTTAAGTAATTTTTTCAGGACAGGCTGAATAGCATGTACTAGGGAGATAAGTGCCTATAGAAAAAGGAGGATAAGGCATGCAGCGGCAAATATGGCATATCTTAAATAACGGGGAAGTCTGCAAGACGTTAAGAGTTGACCCGGAAAAAGGGCTTAGTGATAAAGAAGTAAACCGCCGTCTCGTAGAATTCGGCCATAACGCATTAGCGGTCAAAAAAGGGGTCAACCCAGTTTTCTTGTTTTTAGGTCAATTTAAAGACTTTATGGTTATGGTTCTTATGGTTGCCACTTTAATATCCGGACTATTAGGCGAGATTGCGGATGCAGTCACTATTCTGGCCATCATTCTTATTAACGCGGTATTAGGATTTGTTCAGGAATACAAAGCAGAGAGATCGATGGAGTCGCTGCGTTCCCTGGCTGCTCCGGAAGCGAATGTCTTAAGAAACGGTACAGGGCTTAAAATTCCTGCTTCCGAATTGGTTCCTGGAGATATTGTCATGATTGAAGCTGGTGATCGTATACCTGCGGATATCCGCTGGCTGAAGACGTCCAATATCCGTATAGAAGAATCTGCTCTTACCGGGGAATCTCAGCCCGTTGCTAAATTCAGTCAAGAGCTGAACGACGAATACACCCCGATTGCTGACCGTAAAAACATGGGATTCATGGGAACTGTCGTTGTTAATGGCAGGGGAATCGGCATCGTAACAGCTACCGGAATGGATACCGAGATGGGAATCATTGCAGGTATGATCCAGGAAGTGAAAGATGAAGAGACCCCTCTACAGAAACGATTAGCTCAGTTGGGAAAATGGTTGGTCACGTTAAGTATCGCTGTGTGTGTTGTCGTTGTAATTACCGGTATCTTACAAGGTGAGAGCTTTTATAAAATGTTCTTTGCAGGTGTATCTCTGGCTGTAGCAGCTATTCCAGAAGGATTACCGGCCATTGTAACGGTCGCTCTGGCTATTGGTGTGCAGCGTATGGTCAAACGCAATGCCGTCATCCGAAAACTTCCTGCTGTCGAAACCCTGGGTTGTGCCACCGTAATCTGCTCGGATAAGACGGGAACACTTACCCAGAATGAAATGACCGTAAGACGAGTTTATTGCGATGACCAGGTCATTACGGTGAGCGGCCAGGGTTATGATCCTAAAGGGGATTATCATGGAGCAGATCCGTATAAAGATAAAGCGCCTTTAAAAGAATTGTTAAAATGTGCAGCCCTCTGTAACAATGCGATGCTTACCAAAAAAGGATTAAGAGTATCAGGTCTGTTCCGAAGCAATAAGCACGATAGTATCTGGGGGATTGACGGAGACCCTACCGAAGGAGCTTTATTGGTTGCAGCCGCTAAGGCCGGAGTGTGGCGGGAAGGGCTGGAACGTAAAGAACAACGGATTGCAGAAATACCCTTCGAATCCGAACGCAAAAGAATGTCAGTAATCTATAAGGGAAAAGAAGGTTTTAAAGCTTATGTCAAAGGTGCGCCGGATGTTATTATCGGTCTGTGCACCAAAGAACTGACCCGAAACGGAGTGGTGGAATTAACACCCGAACGTCGGAAGCAGATCCTTTTCATGAATGACGAAATGGCTTCTCATGCCTTGAGGGTATTGGCCCTGGGAATCAAAGACGTTAAAGAAGGAGACCAAAACGGTCAAGTTGAAAAAGATCTTATTTTTGTAGGATTGATGGGGATGATTGATCCACCGCGAACGAGTGCGATCAAAGCCATCAAAGTATGCCTGGCTGCAGGGATCAAACCTGTCATGATAACAGGTGATCATAAACTGACCGCCCAGGCAGTAGCAAGAGAACTGGGAATACTCAGGGGTCCGAACCAGCTGGTTATTACAGGAACAGATCTTGATCAGATGACAGACGAGGAGCTCGACAAGCATGTGATGAATATCTCCGTTTTCGCCAGAGTCTCACCACGGGATAAACTCAGAATCGTCAGAGCTTTTAAAAAGAATGGTCAAATTGTGGCCATGACCGGAGATGGTGTGAATGATGCGCCAGCGGTCAAAGAAGCAGATATTGGGGTAGCTATGGGTCAGACAGGCACAGATGTAACCAAAGAAGCATCATCTATGATTATTGCTGATGATAATTTCGCGACGATCGTCGCTGCGGTAGAAGAAGGCAGAGGGATCTACGATAATATCCGTAAATTTATCAGGTATCTTCTTTCCTGTAATCTGGGAGAAGTCCTTACCATGTTCTTGGGTACCTTGGTAGGGCTGCCACTACCGCTATTACCGATTCAAATTCTCTGGGTTAACCTGGTAACGGATGGACTGCCGGCTATGGCTTTAGGTGTTGATGGAACAGAGCCGGATATTATGAAGAGAAGCCCTCGCCGACCTGATGAAAGCGTTTTCGCCAGGGGCTTGGGAAGAAAGATTCTGATCAGGGGAAGCATGATTGGTCTAGGAACGCTCTTGGTCTTCGTTATCGGTTTGTGGTATGGCGTAGGTCTTTTGGCAGCAAGGACAATGGCATTTTCCACACTGGTCTTTTCACAGCTCTTCCATGTCTTTGATTGTAAGTCTGAACGAAGAGGAATCTTTGAAGTTGGAATCTTTTCCAATCCGCTTTTAGTGGTTGCAGTCATGATATCGGTGACCATGCAGCTTAGTGTTATATATCTTCCATTTTTACAAAACATATTTAAGACCACGGCTCTACACACATGGCAGTGGGTGATTATTCTTCTCGTCGCAGGAGGTCCGAGCGTGATTATTGGGCTCGTCAGATTGTTCAGAAGCACCTTTCGGCGCAAAGAACGGTTAATACAGTAAAGACTTATTTATTGGCATTTGACAAAAACGTTTTTTGTTATCATAATAAATGTTGTTTGGCAATAAAGCCTGATAAAAAAAGTCAATACTAAAGGAGGATTTTGATGTGGCGAAAATAGTAACAGAATTTAAAGGATGTCTTAAGCCCATGCCTGATATCCTGGTATCATGCAGAAGCAAAGAAGGGAAAAACAATGCTTTAGCGGTTGGGTATGCTTGTAATTGCAGCCTTGATCCGGCCATGGTAATGGTCGGAATTGTACCAACCCGTTATTCTTACAATATTATCAAAGAAACGGGTGTCTTTGTCGTAAATCTCGTTCCCGAGACTTTACGAGAGAAATACGGTTATCTTGGGAGCCACAGCGGTCGGGATGAAGATAAATTAGCGTCCTTGGGGATGAAAGTGGGGGAAGGGGTCAAAGTCAATGCTCCGATACTTCTGGATTGTCCGGTGAATATCGAGTGCACGGTGCTTGATTCGATCAAACCAGGATCTCATGAAATGTTCGTTGGAAAAGTTGAATATGTACATGCTCAAGAAGAACTGATCCTCGAAAATGGCAGTATTGATTTTTCTAAAATTAACCTTTTGAAATTCCGGTAATAAAATCATATGAATAATGATAATACCCTATGGCCTAAATAGTTTGTGCTATAGGGTATTTTTTATTATAGATATGGAAGTAACATACATTATGTATACTTAAAGATAAAAGGTTGACCCTTTTACTTCCACATAGTATCCTTTAAAGAAAGTATCCCATAGGATATGGTACGAATGGCAGGAAAGGGGGAAAACACATGGATATCATAAAAATGCATGGTCTGGGAAATGATTTTATTTGCCTGGATCATTTTCTTTTCCCATCCGAAATAGATTATGCTGAGACAGCCCGTCGACTTTGCCACAGACAATTTGGCATTGGTGGAGATGGTCTGATCGTTATTCTTTCTTCTCAGAAAGCAGACGCTAAAATGAGAATTTTTAATCCAGACGGTTCTGAACCTGAAATGTGTGGCAATGGGATCCGCTGCTTTGCCAAATACGTTTATGATACAGGTTACATAAAAAAGAATTGCCTTACCGTGGAGACTTTGGCAGGTATTCTTTCCGTAGAACTGGAGACGGATAACAACGGAGTCCGGGGTGTCACGGTTAATATGGGTGAGCCTCATCTTAACCCTGCTGATATTCCGGTTATCGCTGACAGCGATATTGTTGTGGAAAAAGACATTGAAGCAGGGGGTCATAAATTTTTCTTTACGGCTGTATCAATGGGCAACCCACATTGTGTCATATTCGTTAAAGATTTAGAGAGACTGGAATTTGACATAGTGGGCCCAGCCATTGAAAAGCACCCGCTATTTCCCCGAAAAACAAATGTCGAATTTGTACGGGTCGATAACCAGAACGAGATTACAGTAAAAGTATGGGAGCGGGGAGCTGGACCTACATTAGCTTGTGGGACTGGCGCGTGTGCGTCTGTGGTTGCTGCTGTACTGGAAGGCCGGACGGAACGGAAGGTTACTGTTCATTTGCCAGGTGGAGATCTGTTTGTTGAATGGATTGAGGATAATCGGGTACTGATGACCGGCCCGGCAGCTTATGTTTTCCGAGCCACCCTATTGGAGTAGGCTATGCTTAGTTTAATAATAGGTGGCAAATAAAACGTATTATCACAATATTAAAATACTATCTAAATAAGGGGGATTGTTTGAGTAATGGCATTTGTGAATGAGAATTACTTGAAACTACCGGGAAGCTATCTTTTTTCAGAAATTGCAAGAAGAATCAGTGAGTTTAAAGAACAAAACCCAGAAGCAGATATTATCCGCATGGGTATTGGGGATGTTACTCGTCCTCTGCCACCTGCGGTAATAGAAGCTATGCACAAAGCAGTCGATGAAATGAGTCAGCCCGAGACCTTCAGAGGATATGGACCCGAACAAGGTTATCGTTTTCTGGCGGAAAAGATTATAGAAAATGATTTTGCACCTTTAGGTATCAAACTGAGCGTTGACGAAGTGTTTGTCAGTGACGGTGCAAAGACTGATACAGCTAATTTCCAGGAATTATTTGGTGTCAATAATATCCTGGCAGTAACTGATCCGGTATACCCGGTTTATGTCGACAGTAACGTAATGGCCGGGCGTACCGGTGACTTTAATGAAAAAGGACAATTTAATCATATCGTTTACCTTAAGTGCAACGAAGAAAATGGCATGAAACCCGCCCTGCCCTCCGCGAGAGTTGATATGATCTACTTATGCTATCCTAATAATCCTACTGGTATGACACTTTCCAAGGAAGAATTAAAACAGTGGGTCGATTATGCCAGAGAGAATAAATCTATCATTCTGTTTGATGCGGCCTACGAAGGATTTATCAGGGAAGAAGGCGTACCTCATAGCATCTTTGAAATAGAGGGTGCTCGGGAGGTAGCGGTGGAATTCAGAAGTTTTTCCAAAACAGCAGGATTCACGGGAACGAGATGTGCTTATACCATTGTCCCCAAAGAAGCTGTCGTCTACGATTCCAAGGGTGGAACTCACAGCCTGAATAAACTATGGCTCAGACGGCAAACCACTAAATTTAACGGTGCATCCTATCCTGTTCAGGCGGGGGCTGCTGCGGTGTTTTCTGAAGAAGGAAAGAAACAAGTTAAGGAAACCATTGATTACTACATGGAAAACGCCAGTATTATCAAAAAAGGTCTGGAGGAAGCCGGGTATAAAGTCTTTGGAGGGGTTAATGCTCCTTATATCTGGTTTAAGACACCAAACAACATGCCTTCCTGGGATTTCTTCGACAAATTGATGAAAGAAGCCCATGTTGTCGGGACACCAGGAGCGGGCTTTGGTGCCAGCGGTGAAGGTTATTTCAGATTAACTGCCTTTAGTACCCGAGAAAACACCGTAAGGGCGATTGAAAAAATCAAAACGAAAATGGCTTAAAATAGGTATTTTTTGGTCCGTTGGATAATATAAAGATGCGTAACATATAGTGTTACGCATCTTGCTTTTTCTATTAGCCTGTCAATCTTGTCAGAGTTGTATGTAAGTAATCGCAGTTTTAGACGTTGCAAAATATTTCTGACATAGTACAATGCTATTATACTAATGGAAATAAAAGGAGTCGGTACATTTGGCATATAGCATGACTGGATTTGGACGTGGAGAAACAAGCGGGCAGGGGTATCACTTTTCTATAGAGATGAAATCCGTAAACCATCGTTTCTCAGAGATTGTTGTTAAGTTACCCAGATATCTTAATGTTTTGGAAGAAAGTATCCGCAAGGTTATACAGGAGCGGGTCAATCGCGGACGGATCGAAGTATACGTCAATGTTAAGGAAACGGAAGAAAAAAAGAGATTGGTTAAGGTTGACAAAGAATTAACGCTGTCGTATGATAATTCTTTGAAGGAACTGGCACAATCGCTAAATACAGCCTATATTACTGATATTTACCGTCTTGTGTCCCTTCCCGAAGTGCTTAGTGTTGAAGATGAAGAGGTCGATACGGAAGCCTTATGGCCGGTGGTGGAATCGGCCGTCCGCACTGCACTCGACCAGCTTCTGCAGATGCGTGGCGCGGAAGGTGAAAGGCTTTTAAAAGATCTGGAAGATCGGGTGAATTATCTCTATAGCTTTACTGAGCAGGTTGAAGAAAGAGCGTCTGAAGTCGTTTCCGAATATCAGGATAGACTTAAAGAGCGTTTGTCCGTACTTCTGGGTGATACATCCATTGACGAGACTCGATTTACGATGGAGGTAGCCCTATTGGCTGACAGGGCTTCCATCGTAGAAGAGATCGTCAGGTTAAAAAGCCACCTTGACGAATTTAATAAAACGCTTCAATCTTCGGATTCAATAGGCCGGAAACTGGACTTTCTTGTCCAGGAAATGAACAGAGAGATCAATACGATTGGCTCAAAAGCCAATGACCTGATTATTTCCCGTTTGGTCGTAGAGGCCAAAAGTGAATTAGAAAAAATAAGGGAACAAATTCAGAATATCGAATAAATAATGGGAGGGAACGTTATGGATATTAAGCTTATTAACATCGGTTTTGGGAACATCGTTTCGGCTAATCGCATTGTTGCAATCGTTAGTCCTGAATCCGCTCCAATCAAAAGAATTATCCAAGAAGCACGTGATCAAGGGATGCTGATCGACGCTACATATGGAAGAAGAACTAGAGCCGTTATTATGTGTGATAGTCATCATGTTATTCTATCAGCTGTTCAGCCTGAAACTGTGGCACACCGCCTAACAGCAAAAGAATCCAGCAATGAGGATCCTACTGACTAAATAATATTGCTCTTTGCCATCCATGGTATCGGCTGCTCCTTGGCATCGCCACACTCGTGAGGCATGCCCCGCGCATCCATGGGCGTTTCAGAAATAGGCCATTCCGTGGCCGTCAGGAGGATTAAGGTGGTAAGCAACAAAGGAATGCTGGTTGTGGTTTCCGGTCCCGCTGGAGTTGGTAAAGGAACAATATGCCGAGCACTTTTTCAGCAATGGTCAGGGCTGGAGTATTCTGTTTCTGTGACCACCAGAAGTGCAAGGCCAGGAGAAACGGAAGGAAAGGAATATTATTTCCGTTCCAGGGAAGAATTCACACAAATGATAGAGAATAACGAGTTCCTGGAGTGGGCCGAATTTTGTGGAAACTTGTATGGAACTCCTCGATTTCATGTCGAGAATGTATTGATAAAATCCAAATCGATATTATTGGAAATTGATATACAAGGTGCCAAACAGGTTAAACAGCAATTCCCTGATGGGGTTTTCATTTTTATTGTACCACCATCTTTGGATGCTCTTTCCAAAAGACTGCATGGCAGAGGAACTGAAACTGAAGAGGTTATTCAGCGCAGGCTGGCAAAGGCGGTACAAGAGCTGGACAATATCTTAGATTACGACTACGTGGTTGAAAATGATAAAGTAAATGTAGCGGTGGAAAAACTAAAGAGTATTATAATAGCAGAAAACTGCAAAGTAAGAAGAAAGCATTTCTCTTTGAAGGAGGAATAGGAATGAAGCAACCCTCATTGGATGTCCTGATGTCAAAGGTCGATAGTAAATATACGTTGGTAGTTGCTGCGGCGAAGAGAGCACGTTCCTTGATGGCTAACGCTGAGGTCGATGATTTTAAAGACATGAAACCTGTAAGTCGGGCTTTAGAGGAAATGGCAAAGGACAAATTCTGCTTTGATTATATTAAAGAAGGGAACAAATAATGTTGGAAGGCAAACGGATCCTCATTGGTGTATCGGGAGGGATCGCCGCCTATAAGTCGGTTGAGATCGTCAGCCGTCTTCGGAAACTAGGCGCAGAAGTCAATGTTGTCATGACAGAAGCTGCTGCTGAATTTGTAACGCCTCTGACATTTCGCAGCATCTCTGCCAGGCCAGTGTATACACAGATGTTTGAGGAACCTAAAGTATGGAATATCGAGCATATCTCTCTTGCAGAGCAAACCGATATCGCGTTAGTGGCTCCTGCTACGGCTAATATTTTGGCGAAAATGGCTATTGGCATCGCCGATGATTTTTTATCGACTGTACTTCTCGCTCTTCGTGTTCCGATTTTCGCAGCACCGGCGATGAACCATGCCATGTTCCATCATCCTGCTACTCAAAAAAACCTGGAGATTCTTCGTGAGCGTGGTGTCCGTCTGATCGGCCCAGCCAGAGGATTCCAAGCCTGTGGCACCGAGGGAGATGGCAGGATGTGCGAGCCGATCGAAATAATCGGGGAGTTAGAAAAATATCTTATCGACACTCAGCTCCTCATGAAAGGGCGGAAGGTGCTGGTTACCGCAGGGGGAACACGTGAACCTTTCGATCCGGTAAGATACATTGGAAATTTTAGTTCTGGCAAGATGGGCTATGCTGTTGCCCAGGCTTTTGCGGAAGCCGGGGCTGAAGTGACACTGGTAAGTGCTCCTGCAGACCTGAAGGTCCCCGCAGGGGTTAATATCATTCGAGTTATCTCAGCTGAAGAGATGTATCAGGCCGTTTTGGACCGATATTCTGATCAGGATATTATTGTGAAAGCGGCGGCTGTTGCTGATTATCGCCCCTCCGTTGTTAAGGATCAAAAGATGAAGAAAAAAGGTGAAAACCTTACCTTGGAGTTGATCCCCAATCCTGATATTCTTGCTAAGCTAGGGGAAATAAAACATCATCAATTCCTGGTTGGATTTGCTGCCGAGACTGAAGATATAGTTAGAAACGGTATGGAAAAGTTAAGACGAAAGAACGCTGATATGCTGGTTGTTAATGATGTGACAGCTGAAGGTGCCGGTTTCGGAACAGACACCAATGTCGTGAGTTTTCTGTTTAAGGATGGCAGGCAAATTGATTTGGCTAAGATGAGCAAACTTGAGGTAGCAAGGGAACTGGTAAAAGAAATTGCTGCCTTGAAAGTGTTATAAAGGAGTGATGACGGTGACCTATAAATTGTTTACTTCTGAGTCTGTGACAGAAGGGCATCCCGATAAGATTTGTGATCAGATTTCCGATGCGATTCTGGATTCCGTATTAAAGGAAGATAAAGAAGGCAGGGTAGCCTGTGAGACTGTAGTAACCACAGGGTTAGTCCTGGTCAGCGGGGAGATCACCACCAATTGTTATGTCGATATTCCCAAGGTTGTCAGGGATACTATCAGACAGATTGGCTATTCACGCGCTAAATATGGGTTTGATGCAGATACGTGTGCGGTTCTCACATCAATCGGGGAACAATCCACGGATATTGCTTTGGGAGTAAATAAAGCACTTGAAGTCAGAAACTCCAGTGATGAAGTTGAAGAACTTGGTGCTGGTGACCAGGGAATGATGTTCGGTTATGCGACCAATGAAACGGAGAGCTACATGCCTGTTCCAATTGATTTGGCACATAAATTAGCACGAAGATTAGCAGAAGTCCGTAAATCGGATATGCTTGACTACTTAAGACCCGATGGTAAGACCCAGGTTACTGTTGAGTACCGAGATGGCAAACCGGTTCGAGTCGATACTATTGTTATTTCAGCTCAGCATCATCCAGAAGTTTCTCAGGAACAAATCCGCGGAGACATCTTGGAAAACATCGTAATGCCCATCGTTTCTCCCGCTATGCTGGATGTTAATACGCGTTACTTCATCAATCCTACGGGAAGATTTGTAATCGGAGGACCCCAAGGGGATGCAGGCTTGACCGGGCGTAAGATTATAGTGGATACATACGGTGGAATGTCTCGTCATGGCGGGGGGGCTTTCTCCGGTAAAGACCCCACAAAAGTAGACCGCTCAGGGGCATATGCAGCACGCTATGTGGCGAAAAACGTAGTTGCCGCAGGGTTAGCTGACCGCTGTGAAATACAATTAGCGTATGCTATTGGTGTGGCACACCCCGTGTCTATTGCCGTAGAAACATTTGGTACTGCCAAAATCAGTGAGGAAAAGATTTCTCAGTTGGTCAGGGAGACATTTGACCTCCGACCTGCAGGTATCATTAAGTCACTGGATCTGCGCAGACCAATCTACCAAAAGACGGCGGCCTACGGTCATTTTGGCCGAACTGATCTGGATCTTCCCTGGGAAAGACTGGATAAAGTTGAAACCTTAAAGCAATTGAAATCTAGATAAATAATTTAGGCAGGAGGATGATCCGATGTCTCGTGATGAGTTGATGAATGGTTTGCAGAGAACAGTGGAACAAGTTTTAAAGGCTCCTTACTACAAGAAGAAATTAGCTAAAGTAGGGGTATTTTATCCGGGAGATATCCAGACCTTGGATGATTTTCACAAAATACCTTTAACTGAAAAGGAAGACCTCAGACAAAACTATCCGTTTGGATTATTTGCTGAACCAATGGAGAAGATCGTCCGTGTTCATGCTTCCTCAGGCACGACCGGTAAACCTACTGTTGTTGGCTATACGCGAGAAGACATCAAACTTTGGGCTAAGATTGTCGCCAATGGTTTGAGAAGAGTTGGGGTGACTTCCAATGACGTCGTGCATATCGCCTATGGTTATGGTCTGTTTACAGGCGGAATGGGTCTGCATTATGGTTGTGAAGAACTTGGAGCGATGGCTATACCCATCTCTGGTGGCAATACCCAACGTCAGCTCATGATTATGCGAGACTTTGGCAGCACAGTCCTCTGCTGTACACCTTCTTATGCTCTTTATCTTGCTGAAAGCTTGGAAGAGGCAGGTATTTCCAAGGATGAATTGAAACTAAGAGTCGGTGTGTTTGGGGCAGAACCCTGGACAGATAAAATGCGGGATGAAATCGAAGCAAGGCTAGGGATCAGGGCTGTTGATATCTACGGACTCAGTGAGATTATGGGACCCGGTGTTTCCATGGAGTGCATGAAGTGTAATGGTTTACACATCGATGAGCACTTCTACCCAGAAATCTTGGACAAAGACGGAAATGCTCTTCCTGAAGGGGAGCCAGGAGAATTGGTTCTGACCAGTCTCGGAAAGATGGGCTTCCCTGTCCTTCGATATAGAACAAAGGATCTAACCAGCATCTCCTATGGGACCTGTGTTTGTGGGCATACTGGTTGGACGATGAATAGAATTTCCGGCAGAGTAGACGATATGCTCATCATCAGGGGCGTCAACGTCTTCCCGAGCCAAATTGAAGAAGCAATACTGTCTGTAGGCGGAATTGAACCACACTATCTGATTATCGTGGATCGGGTAGGTAATCTGGATACGCTGGAAGTCTTAGTTGAAGTTGGTCCAGGCAGCTTCACTGACGAAATCAGACAGCTAGAACAACTCCAGGAAAGAATGCAAAATCGTATTGAGGATATAACCGGTATTTCAGTTCGGGTTCGTCTGGTTGAGCCTAAGAGTATACCCCGGAGTGAAGGTAAGGCTAAACGGGTAGAGGATAAACGTAAAGAAAAAATGTAATAAATGATATACTCGCAATGTTGTAATGCAGGAAATACTGAATGCATATCGTATATTATTTCAGTAGAATCTCTAATTGTTCTTCTGATATAAAAAAATAATAAGGGGGAAGAACTATGCTGCAGTTATCTATTTTTCTAGAGAATGCTAAAGGTCGTTTAGCTCATGTGCTTAATCTTTTAGCTGAACTCAATGTCAATATCAGAGCACTTTCACTTGCGGATACAAAAGATTATGGTGTACTTAGAATTATTGTTGAAAATGCAGAGGAAGTTGCTGAAAAACTTAAGGAGCGGAATTGCGTTCTCAAGCTTACCCCTGTATGGATCCTAAATGTTCCGGATCGTCCAGGTGGTCTTGCAGAAGTACTAGATGAGCTTGTTGG
Organism: uncultured Gracilibacteraceae bacterium; assembly: GCA_964477085.1. Classification (GTDB taxonomy): domain Bacteria; phylum Bacillota; class Desulfitobacteriia; order Desulfitobacteriales; family Syntrophobotulaceae; genus Dichloromethanomonas. The sequence continues at coordinate 17,099 of CAYZDF010000013.1, forward strand.
TGAAGGAGTAATCGTAGAATATATGTATGCCTTTGTCAAAAAAACCAATGAACAAGCTCAGGTGGTTTTGAGGGTAAGGGATGCAGAAATTATGCAAGCTGCCATCAAAAAACTGAATCTTGAATAGTCTTTTCCAAGTAATGAGCTGTCTCAGTCCTGAGGCGGCTCATTTTTTATACAGATCTATTGGATTAAAAGGCGGACGAATAATCCATTCAATTAAAAAGGACAATAGTAGTAATAGATAAAGGAGATAATAATGAAAGATTTACTATTGTCCTATAATCAATTAAAACGCAACTTTACAAGCAGGGAGTATTTACTTAGTCTATTGGGTATTCATATTTCTCCGGTGGTCCTTGCTTCCAAACCTGCGGTATTCATCAACATAACAAATATCGTCAAAAAAAATCTTGTACAAATATGGGACAGGGAGAAAAAAATTCTGTTTGCACAGACTAAACTAAAGTATGAGGAAATGAACAGGAAACAAGAAGGTGTTTCTGTTTTAATCTATCACCCTAATCATCTTTCAGCAGTTTTTCAAATCTCTGAGCACGTCGGCTTTTTACATTCTTTTGGCTATCCAGATCCGGATAACTTGTCATCTAATATTCAATTTTTAAAAAAAAGAATTTATGGCGGATCTTTTCCCCATGAAGTAGGTTTATTTCTAGGTATTCCCCTTGCAGAAGTCCGGATCTTTATGCATAACCCTGAGAAGAAGCCTTTAATGACAGGGTATTGGAAAGTGTACCTTGATATGGAGGGAGCGAAGGCAACTTTCGACCAATATAACTTGCTTAAACGCTCATTTATGGAATATATTCTGGCAGGAAATAAAGCGGAAGATTATTTGTATCAAATCATATAGACCAACCTAAACCTAAGTCCTATATTTTTTTTGTTTTTATAATGAAATGGTCCTATTGAAAAAAAGTATGTTTTATTGCCATAATGTTAACAGGAAATTAATGTTAAAACATACATATTTGCCTCAAATCTATATTTAATATTTTTGTGAAATTTAATGCAAACCAAGAAAATAAAAGAATCTTCTTTCCTGCCTATCCTTTAGTGGTAATTAGATAAATAGAAGAAAAAGAAGATAGGAGGCATAATATGAGAGAAGATGTCATAGTTATGAGGTAAGAGCAAAGGGGAGGGACAACGTTGTTAAATTACCATAACAATAATCAAGAAAAAGCCATCATAAATCCTGAGATAAAAACGGTTGTTTTTTATCTTGACCACGATGGTTGTTGCAGAATGGTTGATCAATGTTCCGATGGCTGGAAAACTTTAGCCAAATTGACATATGGCAGACTATTTGTAAGAGAGGGAACAGTTTCGGAACTTAACCTTTCACAGTATATCGTCGACCATGAAAGAACCATTCTTCAAGAACATATACAACGCTGTCTGAAAACTCAACAACCGGTAATATCTGAACTTCATCTGCAAGCCCAGGATGGAACGACACAGCGGGTTCAAATTACATCAATTCCCCAAACAGTTTATCCTGTGCAAGAAGGCTTATTGACAATTATGCATGATATGAACTATCATCAAGATTTAAAGGACGTTTTCAGTCGGCTGGAAGAGTTAAATCTAGTTGGGAAAATTGCAGGAAGTGTTGCGCATGAGGTTCGCAATCCTCTGACCGTAGTAAGAGGTCACTTACAGTTGTTAAGCTGGGACCGTAATCTGGAAAAGTATAATAATCAGCTGAGTACTATGATCACGGAAATAGACCGCGCTGTTGAAATACTAACTGAATTGCTCTATATGAGCAGACCGAGTGAGACCCGAACTGAGCGGGTAAACATCAATGATATTCTTAATCAGCTTTATCAACTTCTTAATGCGGAGGCACTTGTTAATTTGCATGAGGTCATCTATGAATTAGAGGAAGTGCCTGATGTCATGCTCGATAAGAAGAGGTTCCGACAGGTCGTACTTAATCTTCTGAATAATGGCTTACAGGCGATGGAGAACCATAATAAGATCATTATTAGAACCTATGCCAACGAGGGCAAAGTGCATTTTTCCATTAGAGATCATGGAAAAGGAATTCCACCTGAAGTCTTAAAAAAGTTAGGGACTCCTTTTGTTACAACAAAGGCTAACGGAACGGGTCTAGGATTAGCAGCATGTTATAACATTATCCAGGAACACCAGGCTAAGATGGAAATAGATACAGGTTCAGAAGGCACAACGTTTACTATCATATTCGATGCTATAGCATAAGGTGGAGAGAAAAGTATTTATAACGATTAGAAAAGTCGGATGATCCGGCTTTTCTATTATTTAGGCATGGACCTAGAAAGTCTTAATCTCTTCAGGTTATGTTATCTGTTGTTAAACACTGTGTAATCGTTGAAAGGTATTCTGTGACCGAATTCCCTTTAGAACAATATATTAAATAAAGACGCGGGCTTAGGGAGTAAGGAGGAATACGGGTGTTCAGCTATCAAAAGAGATTATTATTTCCAGTATACGTAGAGAATCCTGATCAGAAATTTGCCACTGTTTTATTTGAGCATTTTGGCGGAAGAGATGGTGAATTTACTGCTTTTACCCGACAGATGTGTCATCGGCTGCATATGACTAATCCTTATGTACGAGATTTGTTGGGGATGATTGCCGCCGAGGAATTAGGACATATGGAGATGATCGGTGTGGCTATTAAAAAATTAGGGGTACCGGATTTACCTATATATAATTCCAATGAGAGATTTTGGGAAGTAGAATACATTGACAATACGACTGATGTTCTTGAAATGTTGAGAATGGATGAGGAAGCGGAAGATAGAACAAAAAAATTATATGATAAGCATTTAAAAATGACCGGAGATCCTAATCTAAAGCGAATGATCCAGTTCCTGATTAACAGGGAGGAAGTCCACCAGAGGTTATTTAAAAAAACAGGTATACTTATCACTCAGGGAGCAAGTAATGAGCAATTCTCAACTTTAATCCATGAATACAAAATGAGCTTGCGGGTTGTTAAATAATAACGTTTCCTAATCTTTTCACAATCGTCTCTTTCTCCCCAATTAACTTTGGCGGCAAAAAATGTGATACTGTCCACCTCAATGGATCACCATCCTATGATCTCCCTTGTAGGGTAAATACGAGGAAGACTGAAAACGTTACCTGAAGTTATATTCATAAATGAGTATAAAGCACCGAAACATGACCGAGAATATAAAGAGTAATCTCGAAAATGGTGGTGAAATAATGACGAATCCAAGAAAGAAACTCAGTTTAATTCTATTCAGCGGCGAATACGATAAAGCAATGGCAGCTTTGATACTCGCTAATACAGCCAAAGAGATGAATATAACCGTTAATATTTTCTTTGCTTTCTGGGGTCTCTGTCTGATCAGAGATCCGGAGAAGATGTCTCTTGAAGATAAGTCGGCTTTTGAGAAAATGTTCAGTATGGTCGCTCCTAAAGGCCCGGAGGACTTACCTTTATCCAAGATGAACATGGCAGGATTGGGGAAGGCCATGCTTAAAGAGATGATGGAGGAGCATGACGCACCTGATTTGACAGCCTTTCTCAAAGGTGCTCAAAAAAAAGGGGTAAACTTCTTTGCCTGCAAGCTTTCTCTGGAGGTAATGGGCTTCAAGCTTGTGGAAATGTTACCCAATGTTCAAGTTTTGACTGCAAAAGAATACTTGCAGGATGCCCTGCAAGCAGATATTCAGCTTTTTATTTGATTCGGGGAATTTTATACTCCTTGTCCGGATCTTCAGCATCGATAACAGTGGTATAATTCTGATTGCCATTACTTTCTTCTTCGGGCTGGTCACAACTACCAGGAGTGGTTTTCATGGTATACGTACGGATCGTAAAACCTCTGTTGGGAGTTCCTTTATGGAACAATTTGACGTAGATCAAGCGAGCAACGATTACCACACCGATGATAATCAAGAAGACCCAAAAGGCCATGACCGCGAGGAAAAGTAAACCTAAGGATAGGATCGACCATAGAATAACTCTAAGAGCATTTGGCACTTACATCACCTCTTGCGTTTGGATTGTCCTGACTTGCCAGACTGGCTGGGCTTCCCAGTCTTTCCGGTTTTACTTATTTTATTGTCTATTTTAGCTTTAGAAGGTTTAGGTTTAGCTGGATTGAATAACCGATAAACATTATAAAGGCCAGCTGCCTGAATCAGAATGACCAGAATATAACTGAATAAAGTAATGGTGAAGATGGACTGAAGGGAAGCACTTGCACCGGTAAAAGGCAGAAGAGAAATAATACTGACAACTAAGAGAATACCAGCAACACCTAAGAAAAGGTAAGTACGTTGGAGAAGGGTTCGTTGAATATAGCGGTCATTGAAATTCTCCTCGACAACCTCAATAGATCCTTTGGCGATAATAAATATAAAGTACATATTTAGTCCAAAAAGAATAATTTTAGCAATGTCCAACCCTAATGATACTTTAAGCAGCAGTTCAGGATGATAGGTAAAGTTGTAGACCTTAACCAGAGATAGGGCGATTAAAGGGTAGATAAGTTTATTGGCTAAAGCGAAAAAGTCATTCTCTTTAGCCAAGCCTTTCAAACCTTTGTAGAGAAAATAGTAACCCACGACATCCGGCAGAATATCAATACCTCTGAAAGCATAAAAATCAAGTTGGAATAATAGACCCAAAAAGAGATTAAAAAAACTGGAATGCATAGACAGTCTCCTCTCACCATGAAAAATATAAAGGGTTGTGTTATTGTTCTGTTGATTAAATCTTTTTATTCTAACTATAATGTTAATTATCATAAATATTCTTACTAATTTCAATAACTTCTGGCAAAAATAATTAAATGGGTGTTCAAAGATAATTTGAGTATTGAATTTTAATGTAATTCTAATACAAATGCATTAGTCTATTAACGTAAATTGTGTTAATATAAGCAAAGAAAGGGGGATATGGTATTGTTTGCTGGAATTTCTCTTTCCCTGATCATAGTGGGAATTATCCTTATTATACTGGAGATATTTATTATTCCTGGATTCGGAATCACAGGGATCGCCGGGCTTCTTATGATGATTGGCGGGATATTTTTAGCGGCTGATACGTTTGCTCAGGGCGTTATTTATCTTCTCATAACGTTTTTGACAACCGGTTTGCTTATCTATATTGGAGTTAAGACAGGCCGCTTAAAAAGATTGTGGGGAAAGATTTCTTTGGGTGAGAAACAAAAATCTGAAGAAGGTTATTTGGCACCCAAACAGGAATATGCTCATTATCTGGGTAAGACAGGCATTGCTTTGACGCTGCTCAGGCCTGCAGGGTCAGCCCTGATTGATGATGAAAGAGTTGATGTCGTCACTGACGGAAGTTTTATAGCAAAAGACTCTAAAATTAAAGTTATAGCGGTAGAAGGTACCAGGATCATTGTCCGAAAGGATGAAAATATATAGGAGGTGAAGCCCTTTTAGGGCGCCAATACGATGAGTGCTTTAATTACATCGGCAATTCTAATTATTCTCGTTCTAGTCTTACTAATGGTTCTTTTTACGTTTATCCCAGTCGGGCTGTGGATTTCGGCACTGGCTGCAGGTGTAAATGTCGGAATCTTTACCCTGGTTGGAATGCGATTGCGTCGGGTTATCCCCAGTCGGATCGTTAATCCGCTGATTAAGGCCCACAAAGCAGGTCTTGGATTGTCACCATCTCAGCTGGAAGCCCATTACCTGGCTGGTGGTAATGTAGACAGAGTTGTTAATGCCCTGATCGCTGCAGAAAGAGCAGCTATACCTTTAAAATTTGAAAGAGCTGCAGCTATTGACCTCGCTGGTCGCGATGTGCTGCAAGCCGTTCAGATGTCTGTTAACCCTAAAGTCATTGAGACCCCGGTCGTATCTGCGGTAGCAGCCAATGGTATTGAATTAAGAGTAAAAGCTCGTGTTACGGTAAGAGCCAATATTGACCGTTTAGTAGGGGGCGCCGGTGAAGAAACCATTATCGCTCGTGTTGGTGAAGGTATTGTAACCAGTATCGGTAGTTCCGAATCCCATAAAGCGGTATTGGAAAATCCAGATGTCGTATCTCAGACCGTTTTGAATAAAGGGCTTGACTCCGGAACCGCTTTCGAAATTCTCTCCATTGATATTGCTGATGTCGATGTTGGTAAGAATATCGGCGCCCAACTTCAGACTGACCAGGCAGAAGCTGATAAGCGTATTGCTCAGGCTAAAGCTGAGGAACGCAGAGCCATGGCTGTTGCCAAAGAACAAGAGATGAAAGCTTCTGTTCAGGAAATGAGAGCCAAAGTAGTTGAAGCTGAAGCTGAAGTTCCAAAGGCATTGGCTTCCGCACTTAAAGAGGGTAATCTTGGCGTTATGGATTATTACAATCTTCAAAATGTGATTGCAGACACCAAGATGAGAGATAACATTGCTACCACAGCGAAGGGAGATGCTCCAGAAGGCACTCTACCTAAAAAGTAGGTGATGGTTAGTGGATTTCTTTACGTTTATAATCATTGCGGTTTTTATCTATAACATCTTTTCCAAAAAAGATAAACCCCCCAGGCGTGGGCAACGCAGCGCAGAAGATCCTCGGCGTACACCTCAGCCCGATGCAGAACGGGAGAGAGAGATTGCCAGAGAAGTTCGACCCCAGCGCGGAGGTCTCTTTGAGAACCTGGAAAGGCAGATCCGGGAGGCATCCGAGAAATTAGAAAAGGAATTACAGGGAGAAAGATCTCAACCACAGCCTCAAAAACCGGCCCCTGTAAAAACTTATCGAAGAACGACAGAACAACCTCGATCGAAAGTGAGTCCCCCTCAAGAACTCAGTTATCGAGAAACGGAAGGAGTCTGGGGTCACGAAGGGCGTTCAGACTACGATAAATATGTCAGCAAACAAGGTACGGCTGGAGTCGAGGGTACAGGTGGGGTAGAAGGAACTTGGGGAACCGAGGGCCGAGAATATGCCGATCGGTATTGGGAAAAAACCAGTGAGATCGAACAATCAGAAATCGGTGCCGGACCAAGCTATGCGCAGGAACGTTATGCAGGTGCTTTAGGATTCTCCTCTTCGGAAATTGTTCAGGGTATTATCTGGGCAGAAGTGTTAAAAGAGCCTAAAGGTAGAAGGGCAATGTCGAGGAGATAATCCAATCCAAGAATAAAACCACAAGCTGCTCTTTAGATAAGCTGGAGAGCAGCTTTCATAATTCTACATAGGAGTCTTCTTACATCATAGACTAAGCTCAGAGTGAGCCGGAATAATTAAGTAGTAGTCTAAAATAATAATGGAGAGAGTGAGTCGTGAATATTCAAATTTTCGGAGTGAAAAAGTGTTTTGATACCAAGAAAGCTGAACGCTATTTTAAAGAGCGGAGGATTAAATTCCAATTCGTGGACCTTGATCAGAAAGGATTAAGTAAGGGCGAACTGCAAAGTGTAAAAGTGGCAGTAGGCCTGAACAATCTGATCAACCCTAAAAGCAAGGCCTATACGAAGCTAAACCTGGACAAGATCAGTAGTGCCAGTATCAGAGAAGAGTTGCTTCTGAACAATCCAGCTTTGTATAGCACGCCTATTGTCCGAAACGGTAAGCTGTCTACCGTGGGGTATGCACCAGAGGTCTGGGATACTTGGGAATAATCATAATAACAGAACCAAGCGAAACAAGCGTTAGGTCCGCCAATACGGGGTGGGGGCGCAGCCGAAGCATAAAGGTTCGTTACGCCCCCTTCTACATAATCGGAATTTATTTGGATAAATAATTTAAAGTTTACTTGCAGAAGGTTTATTTACCGGTTTTTTTAAGCAAAATGTTATAAATATCTCCGAGATCTTTGAATGATGTCGCTTCATCCATGGTAAATTCAACACCATAGGTATCCTCCAATTCACCGATAACGACCCAGTGCATAAGTGAATCCCAGCCCGGAGTTGTGTTGGCCGTTGAATGCTCATTAAGAATTTGGGGGTCTACCTTTAGGATATTAGCAACAAAATTTATAAATTGATTATCCATTTATTCTCATGCCTCCGTTGTCTATCTTAACTTCCACATAATCAAAGCTTTTTAGGGTAAATGGTTTGGTCATCAGATAGATTGTTTGAGAATCCTGCTGTCTTAACGTTTGGAAGCCTGCAGAAGGATAGAAGTTTTTATGGGCTTTATTCTTAGGAGTTTCAATATAATCGGCAAAAATCCTGTTTATTCCCTTTGCTTCAAGGATACCGATGACGGCTGATACAAGGCAGTATTCGACATTCCGGCTGAGTACCCGGCAGCTGAGCAGGAAAGTGTCGATATGGGCTTCCTCACCGGACAGTTTGACAATACAAACTCCAACAATGCCATTATCCCCAAACTTGTCGGTAACCGAAGCGCAGAACACCATATAATCCTTTGAATATGACATGCTCTTGATATCTTCAGGGGTGTGTCTTTTTGTTGTCATGTTGAATTGATTGGTTTTGCTGATTAATTGAGAAATTCTCGGTATGGTGAATTCATCCGCTTCTTTAAGAATAAGTTTGGACTTTAGACCGGCCAGAAAATCTTCTTTGGAACTGAATGATTTTTCTTCTTCACTGCGTTTCTTATTGGCCAGATACATTTCATTTCTTTTCAGATCATCCGCAGTAAGATGCAAAACCTCAAAGTCGACGACTTTCTTCAGGGATTCAGCATAACGGCCGGTATCTTTAGGTACATCTATTATTTTTACCTGGGGAAGCATCCCGCCAACCAGTTCGCGTTCCAGAGGGTTGTCGTCGAAAAACACCAGGCTGTCTAAGCCGATATTAAGCTCCTTAGCAATTTCTATCATATTTTCACTCTTGTCTTGCCAGTTGATTTTCATGCTGGCAAAGAAATTTTTCCTTAAAAGCATATGGGGGTGGTTTTCGATGATTTCCATAGCGTCTTCGAGATTGTTTTTACTGTTGATAGCTAGGATTATGCCTTTTTTATATAGATTAAGCAATTCCCGCTGAAAATCGTAAAAGCTCCTGCCCGGACCTGAAAGGTCCAGGGCTATTCCGGAGAGACCGTCTTCGCCGGCAATCCCTCCCCATAAAGTATTGTCAAGGTCCAACACCAGACATTTCTTGTTTTTGTTCTTAAGCGGCAGGACGTATCTTAAATATTCACTAACAAGTACTTTGCTAAAGGGAACGGAAGCGGGACTCATGGTTAAATAATACATTTTAGGATCTTTGACATGGTCGTAGCCGTATTGACTGCCAAAACCGTTATAGTCAAAGATGTAGACGTTTTCCCGCTCCCGTGCCCATTCTTCCAACCGACCGTTGAGCGTACCAATCATTTTTTTCAAGCCTAGTTTATTCTTGTTGTCCAGGATTCCAATAGGTGAATAATAGGGAACCTGGAAATTATTAAAAATTATTTTGCCTTTGCTGTTTAATGCCGCCGTCTCGATCATTCTGCTTAGGGAAGCAAAAGTCTCTTGAATTAAAGTGGCTTTCTTCTCTTCTGAATCTTGCAGGACCTTAAGACTGTACCATTCCTCTAAAAGCAGCTCGCTCTCTAAAAGGAAAAAGATAATTTCAGGATTAAATTGATATAAACTACTGTCGGTATTGAAATTTCTGCATTATACTGATTGTACGGCATGTTCAAAATTTGTGCTTTAAGTTTATAATTGGCGAAATCTTCTTTCATAGCCATAGCGATATATTCAGTCGTACAATTGCTCAGCAAAGCAATATTAAAAGTTTGTGGCATTAGAATCTCTCCCCGTCCGTTTACTGGAATATTAATTCCGTTTAAAAAGTTGGCCCTGTCAGAGATTAGAAATTCCAGAACATCCGCCGTATCGTCTGTCGTTGTCATTCTGCCCATTGGGTGTTTGGCGCTGTAAACTTCAAGGTACTTTCGGGGAAGGTAGTGGGATAAGTCTGTGGCCATCAATCCAGGGGAAATCATATTCACGGTAATACCGTATTTGATCAATTCAACGGCTAAAGCTTTGGATAAACCCAAGAGCGCATATTTGGCAGTAATGTAAGGCGCTATTTTTTCCGGGGGCAGATTAAGAACATAGGAAGATAAAATATTGATGATCTTCCCGGAATGCGCCTCTTTCATTAATCGAGAGGTCTCCCTGGTGTGACTTTATATGATCAGAATATGGGAGAAGTTGTCCAATGTTACAGTCTTCCGAAAATATGTACCTAAAATCAACACCCTCATTCAATTTGAACTGAGGGCGTGTATTTTATATCCAGTTTTTTGACTTTAAGCTTCTGAGGGGAAAATTATCCGCTGTTTTTTTCCTCGGTAAACATAGAATAGTTGTATTTTAACCATGGAAGAACGTCCTTTACATCAACGAGTATAGCATCTGCCCAGAGATGAACCTCGCTTCTTTCACCTTTGGCCGGCTGTCCGACAATAATCGTACGTTTGCCCATTCCTATTCCAAGTGCCCAATCGGCAGTCGCATCAATTCCACAGGGCAATAACAGAATAATTAAATCCGAGCGGGCTATAGCTTCACGGTTTTCATTTACGGCATCGCGCCATTCATCCCTGCTAAGATATTCACCATAGATGTGAATAGCAGGATCAAATGGTTCAGGAAACATTTCCGGGGGAACGGCAATCTTTTTACGGCAGTCAGGGTCGGAAAAGTCAAAAACATCATGCCCGTCTGCTCTCAAAGTTTGAGCTAATTCCCGAACCATACTTATCTTCTTCCATGATGCGCTAATATAAATGTTCAATTGTTAACACACCTTTATTATTTATGGATTTGATTTATTGTAATAATACATGAAATTTTCCAGGGCCCAGTCTTCATGATAAACGTGCTCCATTCTCGATACTGGATCGAAAACGGATGCACAAAAGGCTGTTCGTTTGCCTTGTTCTAATTCCTTAAAGCACTCAAGGTATTTCCACTTAAATTTACTGGCGAAGCTCTCATTAACATTTGACGTCTTGCCTATGGTAAAGCAAGATTTCACACTTCTATGAAGTTTACAGAATGTTTGTCCTCCGCACTGATTACAATCTATTGACTGAGTCATATCAATTTCTACATCGGTTACGAAACCTACTTTAAAAGGAGTGTAATGAACTATTCTGGGGGAAATTTCAGCATCACCATAGCCGCTTTCTTCACTCCAGTATCCAATTTGCTTGATCAGCTCAGGCCTTAAACCTTGCAGACATCCGGGAATGAAGTCCATTATGGTATCGATCTGGGCATTTTTAAGCTCAAGATAGGATACATTATTTTTAAACCTGGGAGTAATGGGAGGCATAAATCTAGGATAAGGATTATCCCTTGTTATTCCCAAGAGGCCTACTTCGGGAAAATTCTCAAAAATTTGCATATACTTACGCAGCCAATTCTTAGTTTTAATATTGACATCGCTGTCTATTGTAAAGAAATATTGGTCGGGTTTTCGTTTTGTCAGGTTATAGTTGTTGGCATAAATCTGTCCCAGGTTATTTTCGAACCGTATTCTGGATTTAATTCTATCATCCTTAAGACTTTTAATATAATCCCAAGTATTGTCTTGAGAACTGCAATCTGTAATATGCAATTCAAAATTATCGTCTGATTGAAGAATGTTGTTCAGATTCTTAAAGGTTAGTCCTAAACGATTAAAGGTTACAAAATTAAGATAAGGGGGGGGAGTAGAAACGGTAATACCGGGGTCAACTATTTGTTCGACAATAGGCGGCTGACAAAGTCTTTGAAAAGTTAATACCGGCTTAACAACTTCTGGGACAATAGGCTGAGGTGATAAGTTGGGATAGCTTATATTCTGAATTGCTTCAGGATTGCCCGGTGGATTTACAATATAGCATCTTACCTCTGTTGTTTTAGCTTGAACTTTTGCTTTCCTTTGTTCTTCCATAAATAAAATCCTTTCGAATGTTTTATCTGCAAGGTTACTCCCTTTGATTACTGAAATGTTTTATAGGTTTCGCAGGAACACCTAAGGCCAGGCAGTCTTCAGGAATATTTTTCGTGACAACAGCCCCTGCTCCTATAACACTCCATTCTCCCACTGTTTTTCCAGGTAAGACCACTGATTTGGAGCCGATTTCACATCCCTTATGAATTTTAACATTGCCGGCTAGAGTAACATTCCAGTACAAAGATGAATAATCATCAATAACTGTATCGTGACCGATTGTGCAGCCGGGATTTATGCAAATATTGTTTCCTATTTTGGTATTCACAGATAAAAAAGAATGCCAGCAAATAATATTCCCAACTCCAAATTCAACATAGCGATTAAGGCTGACCGAGGGATGGATGAGGTTGGCATAACGGATGTTACAAGATTTTAAATTGCTTAAGACACGAAATTTATCCTTGGGATTGCCAATTGCACATACTGTCCATAGCGGATATTTCGTATTATTTATTAGCCAATCAATATTTCCCAAGACTATATGACCATTGATTATCTTTCCTTGCTTTTCTATCGTTTCATCAATATATCCCAAAAGGTTCCATTCTTTTTTACTGGCATTGATATCGATAACTAATTGTGCTACTTCCCGGCCAAAATTGCCTGCGCCGAAAATAACCAAATCTTTCATAATGAGTTCCTCACTTAAATACTTCGTTTATAAGGTTTTATTTTTTTTATAATGGCGCAAATTTTCTCTACATCCGTGAGGTCCATTCTTCCGTGAAGAGGAAGCGCCAAAACGCTGTCGGCAATTTGGTTGGCAACAGGAAGATTAATTTTCGAAGATGAAGATAATTCTTGATAGCACGAGAAATTACTGCAAAGAGGATAAAAATATTTACGACAAATAATATTATATTTATGAAGTTCATGATAGAGTTCATCTCTTGACAGTCCATAATTTGGCTTGTTGATTCTGATTACGAAATAAGGATAATTGGGGGTAATATCCTGTAGTTTCCTACTGAGGATGATGCCGGGAATATCGGCTAATAAGTCCCGGTAAAGATGCGTGAGGGTTTTCCTCTTCTCAATTTCTTGTTCAACCTTTTTAAGCAGCAATAGGCCAATAGCGGCTTGAACCTCGTTCATTTTGGCATTCGTTCCCGGTTCAAGGACATTATTGTCATTTTCAAAACCGAAATTCCCGAGGCGATCAGCTCTTTTTTTCCAATCAGGGTTATTAAAAGTCAAGGCTCCGCCTTCGATTGTGTGGTAGATCTTCGTGGCATGAAAACTAAACATGGAAATATCTCCGAAATTAGAGATGGGTTGATTGCCTATTTTTACTCCGAAAGCGTGAGCAGCATCATAAATTACTTTTAAGCTATAACGGTCGGCAATTTCTTTTATTCTTTGAACATTGCACGGATTGCCGAAAACGTGAACAGCCATAATTGCTGATGTCTCAGGCGTGATCAGAGATTCTATCCGATCGGGATTAATACTAAAAGTATCTTCTTCAATATCGCAGAAAACGGGCTTCAAGCTGTTCCAAACCAGGGAATGGGGAGTAGCGGCGAAGGTAAAAGGCGTGGTGATAACTTCCCCTGTCAACCGGAGAACTCTACAGGCAACCTGCAGGGCAGCAGTTCCGTTACAAAAAACTGAGAGATGTTCAGCTCCAAGGTAGTTCGCTAATTCCTTTTCCAGCAATCTTACCATGGGTCCATTATTACTCAACTGATTGCTTTCCCAGATATTTTCCAGCATTTGAAATGTTTCCCCCAGATCCGGTAATAAGGGCTGAGTTATTAAGAAGGGGGTTGTAAAACCTTCTGATTCAGTCATTCTTTTAACCTCGCTTAATTCGTCAAAAAGTATTTTCAACAAAGAATTTAATATTTTCAAGTGCCCAGTCCATATTTATTGTATTGTTGCTTATTGATCTTACGTCGAGCAAAGAGGCACAATAGACAGGGCGAGCCCCACTCAACATGTCTTTAACAGTTTCATCCAGTTTCCATCTATATCTCGCTTCGAAAAGATCTCTCACATCAAATTTTTGAAAAATTGAAAAACATGTTTCTGTCGGCCGGTTAAGTTGACAGCCGGCTTGGTACGGGCACTGAGCGCACGAAACTTCCTGAGGCATAGAGATAACAATATTATCCAGAAGGCCCGCTTTATAAGAGGTAAAACGGTTAACCCTAAATAACAACTCACTGTTACCGAAATAGTTTTCTTCACTCCAATAGCCAAGTATACTGATAAGTTCTGGTCTTAGAGCGAGGATCCCTTTGGGAGAATAATCTTGGACGAAATTGTCATTGGTTTTGTTTAACTCGAGATAGAGTAGTTCGTTGAATTTAAATACTTTAGTTACCGGGGGAAGTGTTTCCGGAGAGGGTCCAACGACTCCAAGCAAACCTAAATGAGGAAAAGAACTGAAAGTATTCTGGAAACGGCTGATCCAATCCGGCGTTTTAATAACGACATCATTATCCACGGCTATAAAGTATTGATCGGGTTGCCTTTTTACTAGATTGAAATTTAAAGCATAGATTTGACCTGCGTTTACCTGCAATTGGGTTTTTGATTTTATACGGCTGTCATTCAGGCTTTGGATATATTCCCAGGTGCCGTCTGTTGAATGATTATCAACGATATGCAGATCAAAATCGTCGGTTGAATTAAGAATGCTTGACATACTATTTACCGTCAGCCCAAGCCGGTTAAAAGTTATATAACTCACAAATGGAAGAGGCATAAATGTCATCCTTTCATATTTTTAACTTGTACAATCGGTTACTTCATTATATGAAGGAAGTTTTCCTTGGTTCCAAATTTTATTTATTAAAAGCTTTGGGCTTTAATCACCTTTGATTTCCTATTTTAATATAATAGAAAAGGACAACCTAATGTTGTCCAAAACTGCAAATAGGGAGATGCCTTATGAAAGCATTGATTTTGAGCGGAGGATCGGGTACAAGACTTAGGCCCTTAACCTATTCAAATGCTAAACAGCTTCTTCCCCTGGTTAACAAACCGATATTGTTTTATCTTCTGGAGAAGATCAGAAAAGCGGGGATTACGGAAATAGGTATTATCGTAGGAGAAACCCAGGAAGAGGTAAAAAATACAGTTGGTAATGGTGAAAAATGGGGTGTTAATATCGAATATATTTACCAGCCGCAGTCTCTGGGGCTGGGCCATGCAGTCTGGACTGCAGCCAAGTATTTAGGAGAAAGCGACTTTCTCATGGTCCTGGGAGATAATATGTTGAACATGGACTTGAAAACCCTGCTAAAAAATTTTTACTCTTCAAAAGCCAATACAACGGTACTACTTCATAAAGTACAGAATCCTTCCCAATATGGAGTAGCTGTGGTCGAGGATGGGTCTATTACCAAACTTGTTGAAAAACCTCAAGAGTTTATCAGTAATTTGATCCTTACAGGGGTTTATGTTTTTGATCATACTATCTTTAAGGCCATAGAAGAAACTGTTCCTTCTGCCCGTGGGGAGCTGGAAATTACAGATGCGATCCAAAGACAGCTGGAAGTGGGAAGTAAAGTAAGTTACGAACTAGTTGAAGGGTGGTGGAAAGACACGGGAAAAATTGAGGATCTTCTGGAAGCCAACAGGCTGGTTTTGGATCAAATGCCAATCGAATCCAAGACCGGCAGTTACGGCGATTCAGCGATTTCGGGGAAAGTTCATACCGGTAAAAATGTCGTTATTGTCAATAGTATCATTCAAGGGCCGGTGCATATTGATGATGATGTTTTAATTGTTCATTCCTGTGTTGGGCCATATACTTCGATCGGGCGCGGGGTGGAAATCAAAGAATGCGAAATGGACAATTGTATTATTTTAGAAGGTGCTGAACTTGAAAATGTTACAAAAAGAATCAGCAAAAGCCTCATTGGGAAGAATGTGTCAATTAAAAGCATAGCAAGAAGACCCTTTGCCAGTTCTTTTATCGTCGGTGATGATAGTGAAATTTATCTTTAAAATTTTTTTGCAATTTTAATTTAAGGGGAAAATGAAAATGAAAGTAATCATGGTAACGGGTGGCGCTGGTTTCATTGGCAGTAATTTTATTCGTTACTGGCTGGAAACATTCAACGATGATATTGTGATTAATTACGATAAATTAACCTACGCCGGCAATCTGGCCAATGTAAAAGAATTAGATCAAAACCCCAGGTATTATTTTACAAAAGGTGATATTTGTGATAGGCAGGAAGTAAACAAAATTCTGGCTGAATTTAAGCCTGATTTTGTCGTTAACTTTGCAGCCGAATCTCATGTCGACCGAAGCATTCATGATCCATTGCTGTTTGAACGAACCAATGTGGGCGGAACGTTAGCCCTCCTTCAATCGCTTAAAGATTTCTGGAAGGATGATAGTAAAACGAAACGTTTTCTTCAAGTTTCCACAGACGAAGTTTACGGAAGTCTGTCCACAAGGGAGGGAGCTTTTTCTGAAGACTCCAACCTTAAGCCCAATAGCCCTTATTCGGCATCCAAAGCGGGCGCCGATATGATGGTAAGAGCATTTGTCCAAACCTATGGTTTCCCAGCAATGATCACCCGCTGTTGCAATAACTATGGCTCTTTTCAGCATGAGGAGAAGTTCATCCCTACTTGTATTCTTAAGGCTTTGAATAATGAACCGATTCCGATTTACGGAGATGGCAGCAATGTCAGGGAATGGATTCATGTTTGGGATCATTGTGCTGCAATCACTACTGTCATGACCCAAGGAGCCCCGGGGGAGATTTACAATATCGGAAGCGGGGAAGAGGTTTCTAATATGGAAATGGCCAAAATAATTCTTGAGATTTTAGGCCGGCCTGCAGACGGGGTTTTAAAGGTAGCCGACAGGCCGGGCCATGACTGGCGTTATGCCCTGGACAGCGAAAAAATCCAAAATACACTTGGGTGGCAATGCCGGTATTTGCTTAAAAAAGGAATAGAAGAAACGATTCGTTGGTATCAAGAAAATTTAAATGATAGTATTCTTTTAGGAACACGAGAAATGGACAAGTCATATATTGTATAGGCGACTCCTTGCGGATCCTGTTTCCAACACGAAGAAACCCACTGAGACTATCTCGGTGGGATTCTTCGTTAAATTACTGCTTTAATCTAACTGCCGAATTACCCGAGGTTTGAAGTTAGAAACCTTAGCGACAACCTGGCAATATTGTTTCAGTAATTCATTATTATTCATCTTAAATGTGTGCAGACTGAGATCATTCCGGCGAATATAAGCAAAATTGTATTTGTCAATTGCATAAATTTTAATGCCGTTTTGGCTGCAATCCGCTCCAAATTGTTCGTCCGTCGTATTACTGTCAATAAACCGGACTTTATCAAAGATACTTCTTTTCATGAACAAAGTACAGCCAATAATATAATCGACATAGCTGTTTTCCCGGCCGGGATGTAAAAGCGCCAATATTTTTTCCTCTTCAAAAAAGACAAAGTGTGTTTTCTTGCCCAATACCCCGGCATCACTGGATGGGGCTATTTGCATAAACTCATTTAAATATCGAGAACCGTAATAATCATCATGATCAAAAACAGCAATATAGGGATACCTGGTTTGACCCACAGCGTGATTTAAGCATGTTCCTACCGAAGCTTCAGGGAATTGTATAATTTTTACTTCTGGATATGCTTTGGCTTTCCAGTGCCAATCGACGATGTTTAAGTCGGGGTTATTAAGGATAATAATCAATTCCTTTACAGGATAAGCCTGTCTGCGGTAATTGGAGAAAATATTATCCATATAAAAAGGAAAATGAGTACACGTAATGATTGATACACCATCTTGACTTTTCATCTGCCGCTCCTTCTATTCGTTAGAAATCAAGAAAGAAATTGTTCTAGAATGGAAGATCTGAATTTCATTTGGGTTGCGAAATCAAATACTTCCCTGAATTTTGCCTGTCCACATAAGGACATCCGATATAAATTTTCCGGTTCTCGGTAATAGTTTAGGATACTGTCTGCAATATTACCGGCATGAGGCGGGATAATAAACAGTTCTTTTTCATGCTGGAAATGCGTATTCATTTTCAACTCGTCGGTACAGAAAACACCAACCCCATGCAAAGCGGCGTCGATACAGCATCCTGTCGGAAAGCCGTCGAAGCTTTTTCCGGGTATGAGCAGGAATGGAAGGTTCGGTGAGACAATAATATCCATTTCAGCATAGAATTCCGGAAAAAAATTTTTATTTCTGAGGCCGTAAAATTCAATTCGGTTCCCCAGTTCCTCGACCCCGATATCATACCTATCAAATTGGCCGACTACATGAAACCTTACATCCTCAGTAATTGCTGCCAGCTTTTTGCATACCTCAATAAAAGTTGGATATCCCTTGTCAAGACCTTGAAGCATATATTTATTGGCCACAAAACAGATATCAAAAGTATTTTTGTCTTTTTTATAGCGTTTTTTAGTTATCGTGGTCTGAAAGAATTCAGGATGGGTTACCATCCCGTAAATATAGGCTATTTTGTCAGGAGCAGCAAAACCGCGGTTGATAATGTAATCGTAAATGATCTTCTGTGTTACAATTACTTTTCTCAAAAGCGGTGATTGGAGTACATTTTTCAACTTGGCGTCAATCTCATTATCATTAAACCAGAAACCTCCCCCTGGGTATAGTTCTAAGACAAACGGCGTGTTGGCCAGTTCATATACAAAGTGAAAAGCGGCGGCATTACTTAAAAAAACGGTATAAAATAAAGCGTAAGACTGTCCTGTCCAGTCAAACTGAGTAAATGGCTTGACTCTATTTTCTATATGGGGGTAAGCCGCGGCATATTCTTGATGATGCATCTCATAGCTGGTGGAAAAAACCTCACAGTTGGGAAATTTCTCTAAATAATAGTTGAATTCGCCTATTCGGAAACCTGTCGTCAGATTGGGAAAATAGTCATCTAAAATCGCAAATTTTTGGTGATCGATACAAGCCATTTCTCTTTTACCTCTCGTCATTTTTTTAAACTGATCTAATTGGCATTGTTGGCATAGAAATTAAAGTTTTCCTGCGCCCAGTTCATGTGGTAGAGGTGTTTTTTGTAGGATTCAGGATCATGAATGGACGCGCAGTAAACCGTTCTTTTGCCCTGATTTAGTTCTTGGAAATACTCATGGTATTTCCATCCGTGGGTTAAAACAAAAGGTTCATTTTTATGCTTACTGTTCCTGAGGGTAAAGCAGTTGGAGTTAATCTTGCCAAGTGTGCACCACGGGCTGGCTTCACAGGACTCACAAGGAATAATCTGGGTCATATCAATGGGAACGTCGATGACATACCCTGCTTTGAAGGGGGTATAGTTATTGACGCGAAGGGACAGTTCGGCATCTCCATAACCATTTTCTTCGCACCAGTAGCCAATGATATTGATAAGTTCCGGTCTTAAGCACTGGCAATGTCCGGGCACGAAGTCCAATTGATTACCAATAGTGGTACTCTTAAGCTGAAGGTATGAAACACCATTTCTTTCTTGGCCAATAACCTCGGGATAATACACCGGATACGGATGAGCTCTGGCTAGCCCCAGGAGTCCCACTTCTGGAAAAGCGTTAAAGACTTTCATGAACCTGCTTATCCAATCGGGGGCATAAATATTTACATCACTTTCCACGACAAAAAAATACTGATCAGGCCTTCTGCGAGCCAGATTATAATTAATAGCGTAAATAGGTCCATAATTAACAGAAAACCTTGTCTTAGACTTTATACGGTTGTCATGGAGGCTTTGAATATACTCCCATGTCCCGTCCATCGAATTATTATCGATGATATGGAGTTCAAAATCATCTGTCGTCCTCAAGAGCGAATTTAAATTTCTGGCGGTTAACCCCAGTCTATGAAACGTTGAATAGCTTATGAAAGGAGGTGTCATATCTATCACTCCTGCATTTTTTAGTTTTCTCTATCATAGTATTAGCAAAGTGGACAAGATGGTACAAAAAGTGAGACAAATATGCTCAATGTATCTGATTAATTTTTTCCCGACATCTGTCACGACCTATGTTTTATTTTTTGACCCTGTATGTCAAGGGGAGCATAATATTTTGTAATGGTCCGCAATTTTAAACAGTAAGAGCTTAGCATGTATTTTTTAATGTTAGGCATTATGTCGTTGAAGATAATTATAAATTTTATTTTTGGATACCATAGTTTTTTACATTTTACTTGACAGCAGCCCAATACTTTCATAAATTAAAGTATGAAAGGCTGAAAGTAAATGAAGCTTGCCGGCATGCGGAGGTGTAATCAAATGGATCAAAGGCTGAAAGATAATCTGACAGACGCCCTTTTCGATGCCATACTCCTTTTAGAAACCAAAGAAGAGTGCTATAAATTCTTTCAGGATATTGCCACAGTAGCAGAGATTAAAGCGCTGGCCCAGCGTCTTGAGGTGGCAAGAATGTTGGAAGAGGATGTAACCTATACCAAGATTGCCGATCTGACAGGCGCCAGTTCTGCTACGATCAGCAGGGTGAAACGATGCCTTAATTATGGTGCTGATGGGTATAAAATGATCCTGGAAAGGCTTGCTCAGAATAAAAATCAAGAACCGTAATATTGCTTCAAGGTCTTCTGAACCATTTGAATGAAAACAAAAAATCATCTTCGAGAAAAAGAGCTAATACCTATAGGTGTACCGGATATATATTTGAAAACCACATCAAAGAATACTGAAAATTTAGCTAGAGAGGTGCTTAGTATGGAGCGATCACAATTAGGACTCAAACTTCCTGAAGGCATGAGAGATTTACTCCCAGCGGAATTAGCATGGTTGGAAAGCCTAGAAGCCAAAGCCGTTCAGGTATGTAAGAATTGGTCATACCAAAAAGTTGCCACTCCGGGATTAGAATATAGAGCTTGTGTGGAACCTGATGCCAATAAAGATGATCATCTATATAAGTTTTTTGATAAGAACGGTCATATTTTAGTTCTTAGACCTGAATACACCACTCCCATAGCCAGAATGGTGGCGAATAGACAGAAGGGTGGGTTATTTCCCCTCAGATTTTGTTACAGCGGAGATGTTTATCGTAATGATTCCGCTCGCTATCGGGAATTTCGGCAAGTCGGTGTCGAATTAGTCGGCTCAGGCTCAGATATCGCTGATGCCGAAGTGATCGCTTTAGCTGTCGAGATTATGAAGAATCTTGAGATCAGAAATTTTCAGCTGAGTCTGGGACATAACGGGATATTCTCCGGACTGGCTGACGAGATGAATTTCAGTCCCAAGCTTAGGGAAGAGCTTGAAAATGGCATCGCCCGTAAAGATATGGTCAAACTGGAAAGTGTAATTTCCGGCAGTGCTATTCCCGATGCCGCTAAACAACTCTTGCTTTCCATGCCCCATCTGACCGGTAAGGAAGAGGTATTGGACAAACTTCAAAACTGGAATCATATCTCTCCCATCCGTCGGGCAGTGGAATCACTAAGAACCATTTACTTATATCTTAAGGACTTCGGAATTCAGGACTATGTAACCCTTGATTTAGGTATTTTGCGAGGATTCTCTTATTACACAGGGGCGATTTTTGAAGGATATCTTCCGGGAATTGGTATTCCGGTAATTGAAGGAGGCCGTTACGACAACCTTTACGCTGATTTTGGCATGAACCTTCCAGCAACCGGCTTTGCAGTTAATCTGGGCATCATGCTCGATCAACTGACAGAATTTGAAGTAGAGAACGCAGATATTCTGGTTTACGGTCAATCACAGGGAGCTGTGATAAAGCGCTGCCGTGAAATCCGAAAGGGCGGTAAAAAAGTGGAGATGGTCTTGGGGTTCATGACGGATACCGATGCCAAGAAGCTAGCATCAATGAAAGGAATTCCAGAGGTGGAAAGAGCCGACAGTTAAAGGTTTGGCCTTGGTGTTAATTGATTTTGTTATAGAATTTTACAGTTTTTAGGAGGGTGAGCCATGGTCAAAAAAATTGCTGTCTTAACAGGAGGAGGAGACTGTCCGGGCTTAAACGCTGTGATCAGAGCCGTGGTGAGAACGGCAGTTCATCAGGGACTGGAAGTCGTGGGTATCCGAGATGGCTTTAAGGGAGCTGTTGAAGGTGATTTCCTGCCCTTGGGTCTTAAAGAAGTATCTGGCATACTACCTAGGGGAGGCACCATCCTGGGAACGTCCAACAGGGATAATCCATTTGCTTATTGGCTTGACATCAATGGGCAAAGTGTTCAAGAAGATCGTTCTGATCAAGTCCTTCGCAATCTGGATGATATCGGGGTTGAAGTACTGGTCGTGATCGGTGGCGATGGCAGCCTCAATATCGCTTTGGAGCTTTCCCGGAAAGGGCTAAAGGTAGTGGGTGTTCCTAAAACGATCGATAATGATTTGATGGCCACGGATTTTACCTTTGGTTTCCAATCAGCCGTGGAAACGGCTCAGGAAGCTTTGGATAAACTCCATACAACAGCAGAATCACACCACCGCGTCATGATTCTGGAGGTAATGGGTCGTTATGCCGGCTGGATCGCACTCTATTCAGGCATTGCAGGCGGAGCGGATGTTATCTTAATACCGGAAATCCCTTACGACATTGAAAAAGTAGCACAAGCAGTTAATGTCAGAAAGGAACGTGGCAAAAAGTTCAGCATCATAGTTGTAGCCGAAGGAGCTAAACCTTTAGGTGGAAAAATGGTTGTGGAACGGACGATTGCGGGAAGGACTGACCCCATTAAATTAGGCGGAATCGGCTCTAAGGTAGCGGCTGACCTAGAAGGTCTGATCGGATTAGAAACCCGAGTCACGGTACTGGGGCATATCCAAAGGGGAGGTTCTCCCAATACTTACGATCGGGTATTAGCAACGCGTTATGGGGTTGCTGCGTTTGATGCCGTTATGCAGCAGGAATTCGGTAAGATGGTCGCTCTTCAAGGCTCGCAGATCGTCACCGTTCCCCTGATAGATGCTGTCAATCAGCTAAAGAAGATTCCTCTGGATGACCAAGTATTACAGATGGCCAGAAAACTTGGCTTGGAGTTCGGGGACTAAAAATTTGAACAACAGTAAGAAAAAAAGAATAATGAAAATATTTATAACAAGAGTATTTACAGATGAGGATACTCTTGTTATACTTTTATATGTACTTTAACACTTTAACTAATTAAAATATTAAATAACTAAATGCACTTTAATCTAAATCAAAAATCAAATCTAAATGGAGGGTCCGATACATGTCCAAAAACTTTTTAACTATCGCTTTACCCAAAGGTAAATTGGCCACAGATTCTGTGAAGCTCTTGAACCAGGCAGGCCTGAACTGTGGTGAGATAGAAGAGGATTCCCGTAAGCTGATGTTTGAGTTTCCCCAAGCGGAAGTACGGATAATCATCTGCAGACCGACAGATATTCCCACTTATGTCGAGTATGGTGCAGCGGATATCGGCTTTGTCGGAAAGGATACCCTGGTTGAACAGAATCTTGATGTCGCTGAATTGGTTGATTTGAAATTCGGCTTCTGTCGTTTTGTAGTCGCTATGCCGGAAGAGACCCAGCCTCCCAAACTTCCTGATGGAACCTATGATCTCAGTGTCCTCAATCATAAGCGAGCTGCCACCAAATTTCCCAGGGTAGCCCAGATGTTTTTCAGTGAACGAGGGATGCAGGTAACCCCCATTAAACTGCATGGTAATATCGAACTGGCTCCCAGGGTAGGATTAGCTGAGATGATCATCGATATCGTTTCGACAGGGGCAACCTTAAAGCAGAATAAACTCGTAGAGATCGCTCCGATCATGGAAGCCACTACCCGTATGATTGCCAATCGTGTCTCTTATAGACTGAAGTACGAAAGGATCCAGGGGTTAGCGGAGAAACTAAGGGAACTGGTAAAATAGAAATATCCTATCGATACATCGACAAGGGTAGATCGACACGTGTAAGCATCGATGTAAAGTTACAATTCAGTTTCTCTAAAAACTAAAACCAATTCAAAATAAAAATCTCAATGAGAAAGACATGTATTAAGATGAAGGAGTAATAAAAATGAAGATCGTTCAAAAATACGAACAACTCGATCTGCAGAAGCTGATCGCCAAATCTTATGGTGATGATGCATTGTTAGAAGCAAAAGTAGCAGAGATTATCCAAAAAATCAGAGCTGAAGGTAATAAGGCTTTAATGGAATTCACTGAGAAATTTGATGGAGTTAACCTACGGGAAAACGGTCTGAGAATAACGGAGCAAGAAATCGATCAGGCCTATGGTTTGGTGGATGATCAATTCCTGGATGCTATTCGTCAAGCGATTAGAAATATTCGTAAGTATCACGAGAAGCAAAAAAGGGTCTCATGGTTTGAGACCAGTGAAGATGGCAGTATTCTCGGGCAGATGATCAGACCCTTACAAAGGGTGGGAATCTATGTGCCGGGGGGAACTGCTGCGTACCCTTCCTCCGTGCTGATGAATGCACTGCCGGCAGCAGTGGCCGGCGTTGAAGAGATTGTTATGGTTTCTCCTCCTCTGAAAGACGGTTCACTTTTGCCAGAAGTGCTGGTAGCAGCTGCCGAGTGTGGAGTGAAGGAGATCTACAAGGTAGGGGGCGCTCAGGCTATCGCTGCCCTGGCCTATGGGACGGAAAGTGTTTCCCCTGTTGACAAGATAACCGGTCCCGGTAACATTTTTGTCACCTTAGCCAAGAAGCAAGTTTACGGTGTGGTGGATATCGATATGCTGGCAGGGCCAAGCGAGATTCTTATTCTGGCTGATGAAAGCGGCGACCCAGGGGAACTGGCGGCCGATCTTCTTTCCCAAGCTGAACATGATCGACTGGCTTCCTCCATCCTGGTCTCACCTGATCAGGAACTATTAGAAAAGACAGTGATCGAGGTGGAAAGACAACTAGAGCTATTACCCCGGGCTGATATTGCCAGAGCTTCCTGGGATACCTACGGGGCTGCTATCCTGGTCCGAGACCTGCAAGAAGGGATGGAACTAGCTAATTGTATTGCTCCTGAGCACTTTGAACTTGTCGTTAAAAATCCTTTCTCCTGGCTTGGGAGGGTAAAGAATGCCGGTGCTGTCTTCCTTGGCAGTCACACGCCTGAACCAGTCGGTGACTACTTCGCCGGACCCAATCATGTTCTTCCTACCGGTGGTACTGCCCGTTTCTATTCTGTATTGGATGTCGATGCCTTCATCAAGAAGATCAGTGTCATCAATTACTCTGATGAAGCACTAAAAAGAGATGCAGATCAGATCATACATTTGGCGAGACGAGAAGGGTTAGAAGCACACGCCAGAGCGATAGAGGTGAGAATAAGATGATCCCGATAATGAGAACAGATATTGCACACTTAAGGCCTTATGAAGCCCATGTCATCGAAGGCAATATTAAACTTGATGCTAATGAAAACCCATTTTCCTGGCCGGAGGGTATGAGACATGAATTGTTCTCAGCAAACTTTGACTTTAACCGCTACCCGGACGGTCAAGCCAAAAACCTTAGACAATCCCTTGCCTCGTACCTTGGGGTAAAGTCTGAGGAAATCCTGGTGGGCAATGGTTCGGATGAGCTTATCCAAATCATTCTTCATACCTTTGGCGGGTGGGGAAGATCTCTGCTGATCCATCCCCCCACATTCAGTATGTATGCGGCAGCCGCTGCCATTACCAGTACAGCCCTGATAGAGGTCCCTCTACTGGGAGGCACAAAGCTTGACCTGGATTATATGCTCAAATACTGTGCAGCAGAAAACCACTCGGCACAAGATGAGACTGAAAATAAGGCAGATATCGTTATTATTTGCAACCCCAATAACCCTACAGGTACATTATTTCCGAGAGAAGAGATTATACAGATCATTAAGACCAATAGGCTGGTGATTGTCGACGAAGCGTATGCTGAATTTTCAGGTGAGACCATGATTGATCTGATTAACGAATATCCTAATCTTCTGATCATGCGGACTTTCTCCAAAGCTTTCGGGATGGCTGCCCTGCGCCTCGGTTATGTAATCGGTAATATCGAGTTGATTACCAACTTGAACAAAGTCAGACAACCGTTTAACGTGAATTCTTTTTCCCAACAAGCAGGGATCACAGCTCTCAAATATGCCTCTGCCTACCAGGAGCAAATTGAAATCATTAAAAAACAGATGCAAATGCTGTATAATGAACTGAATAAGATCAAAGGGCTGAAGGTTTTATCCACCAGAGCAAATTTCCTGCTTTTCAAGCCTGAAGATCCGGACAGATGGGCAGCAGAACTCTCAGCAAAAGGGTTTACAGTTCGCAATCTTGGTGAACTCCCGGGATTAGGAAAGTGCTTACGTATGAGTTCCGGTACTCCTGATGAGAATAGAGCTTTCTTACAAGCGGTGAAAGAAGTGGCCCAAGAAGCAGCCCAAGAATAAATATTAGTCACCACAAAACAATATAGTCAGGCCGAGCGGTCAAATACTCAAATAAGCCTTTTGCTGTTGTGGGATACATCAGAAGGCAGGCTAAAGTAGAAATGAGTAACCATAGGGGGTAGTAAGATGAGAAGTTCCTCACTGAACAGAAAGACGCTGGAAACTGATATCCAAGTGACATTAAGTATTGATGGTCAGGGTAAAACAACGATCAAAACCGGCATCGGTTTCTTCGATCATATGTTAAATTCCCTTTGTCGGTTTGCTTATTATGATCTGGATTTACAAGCCATAGGGGACCTTCAGATTGACCAGCATCATACGATTGAAGACTGTGGTATCGTCATGGGTCAAGCCTTGCGCGAGGCACTTGGAGACAGAACAGGAATCGAAAGGGTTGGGGATTGTCTGTTTCCGATGGATGAGGCCTTGGTCCAAGTGGCTGTTGATATATCCAATCGTGGTTATTTGGCCTGGAAGGTGGATTGTCCGGATGGAATGGTGGGTGATTTCCCGGTGGAGATGGCTGAGGAATTCTTTAGAGCTTTTGCTGTTAATGCAGGCTTAACATTACACATCCTCTCGATAAGCGGGAGTAACAGACATCATATTCTGGAAGCGGTCTTTAAAGCGGTTGGCAGAGCCTTGGGGCAAGCTTCGCAGAAGAACAGTCGTTATACCGGGGTGTTGTCAACCAAGGGTGAACTTTAGTTGGGAGGACATCATGATAGGAATAGTGGATTATGGCAGAGGTAACTTAAGAAGTGTGGAAAAAGCCTTAGAAAAACTCGGTTACGAGGCAATGATCATGACAGAGCCTGAAGAAGTCAGTCGAGTCAAAGGTATCATCCTGCCTGGAGTAGGTGCCTTTGCTGATGCAATGGCTGCTCTGGAAAAGGGAAATTGGATTAAACCTTTACAGAAATTTGTGAAGGCAGGGAATCCTTTTCTCGGGATCTGCTTGGGTATGCAGTTGTTATTTGAAATCGGAGAAGAACACGGAGAGCATCAAGGGCTGGGGTTCCTCAAAGGGCGAGTGGTGAAATTCCCGCCCGGTTTAAAAATCCCGCATATGGGGTGGAATACCCTGAAAATCATCTATCCCAATGTCATTTGTGAAAGAATCCCCGATAATGCCCACTTCTATTTCGTCCATTCTTACTACGCAGCACCTGAAGATTCGTCTTGTATCGCAGCAGCCAGTGATTATGGATTGGACTTTCCAGCCATTGTCGGTAAAGATAATGTATGGGGAGCTCAGTTCCATCCGGAAAAATCAAGTCCCTGGGGGCTTACCATGTTAGATAATTTCGGGAAATGGGTGAACAAACAATGATAATCTATCCGGCTATTGATCTCAAAGATGGGAAAGTTGTCCGCCTCCTGCAGGGGCGGATGGAAGATGCGACAGTCTATTCGGATGATCCTGCTGCAATTGCTGCTGAGTTTATGGCTAAGGGCTCTTCTTGCCTTCATGTAGTGGATCTTAATGGTGCATTTGCTGGTAAACCGGTTAATGATAAAGCGATCAGACATATTGTGGAGAGTGCCGATCTAAAAATCCAGGTAGGTGGGGGGATCCGTACTCTGGAAAGAATAAAGGAACTACTGGAACTAGGTGTATCCAGGGTGATACTGGGAACGGTGGCAGTGCGAGACCCCAAACTGGTAGCAGATGCAGTCAAAAGGTTCGGTGAGCAGATCATCGTGGGAATCGATGCTTCCGCTGGAATGGTCGCTGTCCAGGGTTGGGCAGAAAAAACGGATATTAAGGCTGAGGAACTTGGTAAAGCCATGAAGGAAGTAGGGGTATCGCGTATCATCTTTACCGATATCGCCCGGGATGGTATGCTCGGAGGACCGAATATTGCAAGTACGGTGAAGATGGCCCAGGAAACAGGGTTACAGATCATCGCCTCCGGCGGGATATCAGCCTTAGGTGACCTTGTTAATCTTAAAGCCGAAGCAGACCAGGGGATATCGATTGAAGGAGCCATCATAGGCAAAGCACTTTATTCCGGCGCGTTTACACTGGAAGAAGCCTTACAGATCATCAAATAACAGACCTGTCCCCAAAGGAGGAGTACTTTAATGCTGGCTAAAAGAATTATTCCCTGCCTAGATGTGCATGAGGGGCGGGTTGTGAAAGGAACAAACTTTGTTCAGCTCAGAGATGCTGGTGACCCGGTGGAATTAGCGGCTGCTTATGATCAGGAAGGGGCAGACGAGCTCGTTTTCCTGGATATCTCTGCTTCGTCCGAAGGCAGAGAGACCATGGTTGAAGTGGTCAGGCGTACAGCTGAAGAAGTTTTTATTCCCTTTACCATCGGCGGGGGACTCAGGACAATTGAGGATATCCGCAAGATGCTCCGGGCAGGTGCGGATAAAGTATCGCTTAATACGGCTGCTGTGCAGAACCCCAATCTTATTCAGGAGGGAGCCTTCGCTTTTGGCAGTCAATGTATCGTTGTTGCTATTGACGCTCGCCAGGTGGGAGAAGGTCGTTGGGAAGTATACATCCACGGAGGACGAACCCCGACAGGGATTGATGTCTTGGAATGGGCCCAAAGAGTCCAGGAGTTAGGAGCTGGTGAGATCCTCCTGACATCAATGGATCGTGACGGAACTAAAGAAGGCTATGACAATGAATTGAACCGAACAGTCAGCAGGGCAGTATCCATTCCTTTGATCGCCAGTGGTGGGGTCGGTAATCTGGAGCATATGGCGGAGGGCCTTATCCAAGGGGAAGCAGATGCCGTTCTGGCCGCTTCGATTTTCCATTACCGTGAGTACACGATCAGAGAAGCTAAAGACTATCTCAGACTCTGGGGGATACCGGTAAGGAAATAGACCAGTTCAATTAATAGCTATTGCATTAAAAATACCGCAGTGATAATGACAAAATAATTACTGCATGATATGAAACGATGGAGAGTAATGATGATTAACAATAATGATAAGGGGAACTTCGATTTTGCAAACCTCGTCAAAGAGATCAAGTGGAATAATGATGGACTTATTCCGGCGGTTGTCCAGGATATAGAGAGTGGGGAAGTCCTTATGCTGGCCTATATGAACGAAGAGGCCTTGCAAAAAACCATGATGGAAAAAAAGGCTTGTTACTTTAGCCGTTCACGTAATGAACTGTGGCTAAAAGGAGAAACGTCAGGTCACTTTCAGCAAGTGGTGGATATCCGTTTTGACTGTGATAAGGATACTGTCTTATTAAAAGTTAAGCAGGCAGGGATGGCCTGCCATGAAAATTATTTCTCCTGTTTCCATTATGAAGTCAATACCGCCGAAAACGCAGATTCCGTGCGTGATGAAGCAGGATACAATCCGCTTTGGCTTAAAACAGGCCAACCGGAGGTCAAACCCGCGCTATCAATTGGCAGGACTTTGGAATTACTTGCAGAAATAATAAAAAAGAGAAATGCGGAAAGGCCGGAAGGGTCTTATACCACGTATCTCTTCACCAAAGGTGTTGACAAGATCCTTAAGAAAGTCGGAGAAGAGTGTGCGGAAGTAATCATCGCCGCTAAAAATGATTCTCCGAGTGAGCTGCGCTATGAATCAGCAGATTTGTTATATCACCTTCTGGTTCTGCTCGAAGATCGTAAGGTAGACTTGAAGGAAATTGCGGAAGAACTGGACTCCAGACGGAAGTAAAAGCCTACCTTGGACCCATGTTATTATCGAAGCCGATAAGCGATAATAAAATGAAGGACAATGCAGGCATGGTAATGAAAAGAATAGATTGTCACCCCAGACGTCTTTCAGGAACGATCTGGGGCTTTGGAATGTCTGCTTGATTACAAATAAAAAGATCAATAAAACCGGCTTAGGTATCGTCGGCGGATCGGTTGAGAATATGATTGCTCCATGGACTGTCTGACTTTGTTAAAATAAGATAAAAGAGGATATAAGGATGAGTGAAAAGATCAGTAAGACGTTAACCTTGCCGCGCTTGAACAGACTTAACCCTTCTTTGGAAAGTACAGCCTTAAAGATCATGGAGGAATCAGGAGAACTGGCACAAGCTATCGGTAAATTCCGTGGACTCAATGGGGAGGCCAGTCGGGTAGAGGACGCTGAAGTCATGCAGATGGTCGCTCAGGAACTGATGGATGTTGCCCAGACTGCGGTAACCATGATGTTTGTCCTGGAAGAGCAATACGGTATCGATCTTGATAAAATCTTCTGTGACCATATTACGAAGCTCAGGAATAAAGGTTATTGTGATTGACTGTATTTCAACCTAAAAGAAAGGGGATTCCAATAATGTATTATCTTCAGGACCTGAACCCCGTGCAACGGGAAGCAGTTGAAAGCGGAGAAGGTCCTCTTCTTATTTTGGCAGGAGCGGGTTCTGGCAAGACCAGAGTGCTCACCTATCGGATTGCTCACCTCGTAGCCAAAGGGGTAGAGCCTTGGAACATCTTAGCCATCACCTTTACCAACAAGGCTGCCAAAGAGATGAGAGACCGTGTATTATCCCTAGTGGGCAGCGAAGGAGAAGGACTTTGGGTCGCCACCTTCCACTCGACCTGTGTCCGTATTTTAAGACGTGAGATCAGTAAGCTTCCGGGTTATTCCAGAAGTTTTGTTATATATGACTCTTCGGATCAACTGACGGTGATGAAAGAATGCCTGAAAGAACTTGATCTGGATGAGAAAAAATTTGCACCCAGAGCAATTCTGGGCGTGGTCAGTGATGCCAAAAACAAACTAATGGATGTCACTACTTTTGAAGCCAATGCCAGTGATTTTTTTATGGAGAAGGCTGCCAAGGCCTATCGCCTTTATCAGAGAAAACTATCGGCAAATAATGCATTGGATTTTGATGACCTGATCATGCTTACCGTAAAACTATTGCGGGAGTGTCCTGATGTCTTAAGAAATTATCAGGAAAAATTCCGTTATATTTTGGTCGATGAGTATCAGGATACCAACCATGCTCAATATGTCTTTATTAACCTTTTAGCTCAGCGCTACCGTAATCTTTGTGTGGTAGGAGATGACGACCAATCCGTCTATGGCTGGAGAGGAGCTGACGTTCAAAATATCCTGGATTTTGAACGGGATTATCCTGAGGCAAAAGTACTTAAGCTGGAACAAAACTATCGTTCAACCCAAAAGATTCTCAAAGCAGCCAATGAAGTTGTCAGTCATAACTTTAACCGCAAAGGAAAATCATTATGGACTGATAATAATGAAGGGGATGAGATCGTCCTCTATCGGGCAGCCAATGAACACGATGAGGCTCGCTACATTACCGGAAAGATCAGGTCGCTTTGCGATACAGAAGGCAGACCCTATAGTGATTTTGCGGTGCTCTACCGTACTAATGCCCAATCAAGGGTACTGGAAGAGCATTTTATGAAAGAGTCAATCCCTTATAAGATCTTTTCCGGTACTAAATTCTACGAACGGATGGAGATTAAAAATATCCTGTCTTACCTGCGCCTGGTTCACAATCCGGCGGATCGGGTAAGCTTTTCCAGGGTGGTCAATGTGCCCAAAAGGGGTATAGGTAAAGGATCTCTGGACAAGGTTCTGGAATATGCGGAAGAACAAGGCATGCCGATCCTTGAGTCGCTGACGGAAGTGGCCTACATACCCGGCCTTGGAGCTAAAGGGGTAAGTTCTCTGACTCATTTCTATGAACTCATCATGAGTTTCAGGGCTGAAGCCCAAAAGGGTGTCCCAGTCACCCAACTGACAGAACAGATCTTAAAAGATACCGGATATATGGCTGCTTTAAGAATGGAAAACACCGTAGAAGCAGAAGCCAGGATCGAAAACCTCAATGAATTCTTATCAGTAACAGCCGAGTTTGACCAGAATATGCATGAGTACCTTGAGGATGCTGACCTGGAAGACGAACAGAATATGCTGATCCTGGGCGGATTTCTGGAGCAGGTGTCCCTGGTAGCCGATATTGACAATTATGATCAGACTGAAGATGCGGTCAAACTTATGACGATGCATAGTGCCAAAGGACTGGAGTTTCCGGTAGTTTTCGGGGTAGGATTTGAAGATGGCATATTTCCCAGCAGCAGAAGCATACTGGAATCCCATCTCTTGGAAGAAGAACGCAGACTTTGTTATGTCACCATCACCAGGGCCGAAGAAAAGCTTTTTCTTAGTCATGCTGAACAGCGGATGCTCTATGGGCAGATCCAGGAAAGTCTCCCTTCCCGTTTCCTCAAAGAGATACCGGAGGAACTATTGGCAGAAGAGCAGACTCGCAGAGAGATTCTGGGCAGAGGATTTGGAACATCTCAGACCAGAGGCGGTTTTTCCGGCAATGGCAGGACATCCGGTTCAGGTTTTGGCACAACATCTGCTTCCGGCATGATCGGCAGTTGGCGGGATAAGGGAGCGCCGGTTGTAAGTGGAGATTCGGCAAATTACCATGTCGGAGATAAGGTTTACCATACAAAATTTGGTAATGGCATCGTCATGTCCGTTAAAGGGGAAGGAAGTAAGGCTGAAATTACCGTTGTATTCCATGGAGAAGTAAAAAAATTGATTGCCGAGTATGCCAAACTGGAAAAAATATAATAATATTAGAAATAAAACATATCTCATCCTTATCTTTAGTGGTTAAGATAACCATGTGAGGGGTATAGCCATGAGTGAACAACGCTTAAATGAACTGAAAAAGATCATCGAAAAAGCGAATTATCATTATTATGGTTTAGATGATCCGATCATCACCGATGTAGAGTATGATACCTTGATGAAGGAACTACTGGAGATTGAAAGAAAACACCCTGAGCTGGTGACGAGTGATTCGCCTTCCCAAAGGGTGGGCGGATATATAGCTTCGCAGTTTCCTAAGGTTCGTCATCGAGAACCACTGTTAAGCTTGGATAACGCTTTTGATGCAGCAGATCTTAAAGAATTTGACCGTAGAGTGCGCAGTGTAGTACCGGATGCTGAATATGTCGTGGAATTAAAAATCGATGGCCTTACGGTAGCGCTGACCTATGAAGATGGAGTCCTGGTACGGGGAGCCACCCGAGGTGATGGTGAAGTGGGCGAGGAAATTACCGCTAATGTTAAAACCATCAGAGCAGTACCCCTTCGTTTTCAAGAAAATACTTCCTATGCTCCTGTCCTGGATGTACGCGGAGAAGGGTATATGCCCAAAGAATCCTTCCTGCAACTCAATACGGAAAGAGAAGAAGAAGGGTTATCTCTGTTTGCCAATCCTCGTAATGCTGCTGCGGGATCTCTCAGACAACAGGATTCAAGAGTAACCGCTCAACGGAAACTTGGATATTTTTCCTATCAGCTGCTGCAGGCTGACCAGTTAGGGATCAAAACACAAGCGGGCGTGCTTAAGGCTTTAAAGCAGTTAGGCTTTCATGTCAACCCCAATTATAAGGTGTTCAAGACCATTGACGAAGTGATTCATTATTGCAGTGAAATGGCAGATAGGCGGCATGGCTTTCCTTATGAGATTGACGGTTTGGTGATCAAGGTCAATCAATTCGCACATCAAAGGGAATTAGGGTTTACAGCCAAAAGCCCCCGTTGGGCTATAGCTTATAAATTCCCTGCTGAGCAGGTGGAAACGGTAGTTAAAGATATCGAGATCAATGTTGGCCGCACAGGCGTGCTGACTCCTACGGCCATCTTAAAAGATGTATTCGTGGCGGGTTCCACGGTCTCACGGGCCACCTTGCATAACCAGGATAATATTCGGGATAAAGATATTCGTATCGGTGATCATGTGTTGATCCATAAAGCGGGTGATGTCATCCCGGAGATCATTCGATCTCTGCCGGAGAAACGAACGGGACAAGAGAAAATCTTCCATATGCCAGAGGGATGTCCTTCCTGTGGCAGTCCTGTCTATAGGCTGGAGGGAGAAGCGGCTCACCGCTGTCAGAATATCTCCTGTCCATCCAGACAGAGAGAGGCTATTATCCATTATGTATCGCGAGATGCCATGAACATAGAAGGGTTGGGACCCGCTGTCATCAGTCAGCTCTTGGATAACCAATTGATAGACGATGCCGCAGATTTGTATTTTTTAGAGTATGAAAAGCTCATCGGATTAGAACGAATGGGGGATAAATCCGCCCACAATCTCCTTGAAGCCATCGAGGCAAGTAAACAAAGGGGATTAGCACCTCTGATCTTTGCGTTAGGGATCAGACATGTCGGAGTCAAAGTCGGAAAAGTTCTGGCCAATCGCTATGGCAGTATGGATGCTCTGATTAACGCTTCCCAAGAAGAACTGCAAGAGATTGGTGATATCGGAGGGGTTATGGCCAAAAGTATTGTAGGCTTCTTCCGTGACAAGGCTAACCTGGAATTCCTTGAGAAGCTCCGGAAAGCCGGAGTTAAGATGACGGCCGACAGAACAGTCACCTCTCAAGCCTTGGCCGGTAAGAGTGTTGTTGTCACAGGGACGCTGCAAGCATGGGACAGACGGGAAATTGAGCAGTTTATCGAACAATTAGGAGGAAAATCATCTTCCAGTGTCAGTAAAAAAACATCTTTCGTGGTGTATGGAGAAAGTGCCGGTTCCAAATTAGCCAAAGCAAGAGAATTAGGGATCCCTGTCTATAACGAAGAGGAATTTAAGCTTTATCTAGAGACGCTGGGTTGAGCAATTGTGGAAATAACACAATTCGAGAACACTAAGGTTTAATACCAACGTGATTAAAAAAGCCCATTAAAAACAACCGCTTCTATCTGTGGTTGTTTTCCGGAAGTCAGGAGCAGGATGGCTGTTAGCCGTCCGCTCTTTTTTAATTTTGTCGATAAATTGTTTAATGGTATTTTTTATTAAATAGGATAAACAGTAAGATCACATGAATGAATAAGAAAATCCATAGGATAAGATAAGAAGGACAGGAGGTAGAGAGAAACAGATAAGAGATAGGGAATAGGCGATAAGTAATAAACAATAACGAGGCCTAGAAGCCTCAGGAATAGATCTTTAAGGATTATCATATGGTTTATTAGATCCCATTTGTGTTAAATCAAAGTTTCTGAGGATAACGATATGAATAGGAAAAAGCTTCTAGCCATTATCTTTTTGGCTGCTCTACTGGGTGGATGCTCCCCGGATCATTATTTGAACACCGTGAATAAAGCCAGGGATAGCTTGGAGATAAAATCAACTGTTCAAAAAACGACTGAACCGGCTGACAAGACTTTTAGTTTTTGCCCACCTCAGACCACCAACCTTGCCGTACTTTCTGTTTCGGGACAGGCATCTCCAGATAGTATGGTATGGATTGATAATCAGCAACAGATCATGGATACTTGCGGTCATTTTACGGCACGTTTAGAATTGGAGGAAGGCAGCAATATCATTCCCGTTAAAGTCAGCACTCCAAATAGCCGGTATCTTGGCAGTGTCAAAATTGAATATAAGCCCCAACTAGAAGAGCCCAAAATATCTCTTGATTTAAAAGATCAGTATTCTTATAGTCATATTATATTCAAAGGAATTACGGGCAGGGGTAATGCGGTAACGATCAATAAGAGACCAGTTATCATTCAGGAAAATGGTGAATTCATCTCGGATATTTTTCTCGTTCAAGGTACGCATATTATTGATGTGGTCGTAACTAATAGCAGTAAAATGACTACTACCCTGCAAAAGGTTGTTAAGGTGGTTTACCCGGTAAAGAAGCCAAGCTTAATTGTCAGCTTGCCGCAGGAACCAGGCTTTGTCTCCACTGATCAGATAGAAATCAAGGGGTTTACCGATCGCTATAATATCATCGAAGTTTATAATAATTTCTTTAATTCAAATGGGAAGAATGTATTGAGCATGGTCACACAGGCATCTGTTGACAGTAAAGGTGTGTTTGTTCGTCAGATTCCTCTTAACCCTGGTCCGAATCATTTGATCATACGAGCTATTGATCCAAACGGTAATATTAACGAAACCACGAGGAAAATATATTGTAAAAACAACTACGATCGCTCGTGGAACATTCCCAAAGGCAGCGGTTATGGCTATGACAGTCCGGATATGGATATCTTGAATCAAAAATATAAACAACATTATGACAAGGTTGACCAGGAAGACAAATAAACCGATATCCCTATCTACTTCACTATTCACTTTGTGCTATCGACTATCAACAATCGCCAATCCTCAATTCCTAATCTACTATCAGGTTAACACTTATACCTTGCATAATAAGATTATTTTAATACAGCAATTGTTCATCTCGTGAAGCATGCATTACGTTGGCTCGATTTGCCAGGCAATGACTCAAATATTTACAGATATTAATAGAACTTGATACTTTGCTCAATAAAAAAGAGCGCTTGCTTAATCGATGGAATTGAGCAACGCTCTTACTTTTATTAACTCAACTTTCCCACCCTGCCGGGTAGGATAAAACCTTGAAGATCTTAAAAAT
>CAYZDF010000014.1:0-51453 GCA_964477085.1 uncultured Gracilibacteraceae bacterium
GGACGTGTTATAGCACATACTCATATATACATAAGTGTATATGTTACAGTTAGCAGTGTCAATACTTTGTAGAAAACTTCACAGTCCAAATAAAAAAGCCGAAAAAGACAGAAAAAAAGAGGACTATAGTAATCGAATTAAGGACTACTGATTTTAATAACGTAGATTTTTATGATACAAAAAAATCTCTTGCCAAAACGTGCGAGGATTGGTATAATGTCCACTGTACAAACACATATGTTCGCCGAACACGGATAGGAGGAGCAAAATGAAAAAGATTACCATTGGACTATTAGGATTCGGAACAGTTGGTTGTGGTGTGGCTGCGATACTCAAAAACAACCGTTATGATATAGATACCCGAACTAAATCGAGTATCACTATCAAAAAGGCTTTGGTTCGTAATCTCTTAAAAGAAAGATCAAACTCTGACGACATTATTTTTACTGACAACGCCGATGAAATCCTACAAGACCCTGAGATTGATATCATAGTCGAAGTTATGGGAGGGATCGAGCTGGCACGCGAGTATATTCTTACAGCTCTTAACAACGGGAAGAATGTTGTTACTGCCAATAAAGATCTGCTTGCGGTGTACGGTGATGAATTATTAGATACTGCAGAGCGCAATGGTAAGGATCTGTACTTTGAAGCGAGTGTTGCCGGTGGTATCCCGATTATTGCTGCATTGAGACAATCACTGAACGCCAATCAAATCTCTTCCTTAATTGGTATTATCAATGGTACGACTAATTATATATTATCGGCTATGACGGAACAGGTCCGTGATTTTACAGACGTTCTGAAAGAAGCACAGGAGCTGGGTTATGCTGAAGCTGATCCGACTTCGGACGTCGAAGGTCTGGATGCTGCCAGAAAACTTGCTATTCTATCTTCCATGGCTTTTAATACCAGAGTAAAGCTGGATGATGTATATGCTGAAGGTATTTCCAAAGTATCCCCGGCAGATATTCAATATGCAGACGAGCTGGGCTGTATCATTAAACTATTGGCCATCGCCAAGAATCAGGATGAAGGTATCGAAGTCAGGGTTCACCCTGCCCTTCTCCCTAAAAAACATCCTTTGGCTACTGTCAGTGGCGTCTATAATGCGATTTATGTCGTGGGAGATGCTGTCGGTGAAACCATGTTCTACGGAAAAGGAGCTGGCTCTTTGCCGACTGGTAGTGCAGTGGTCTCCGATATTATGCAAATCGTTAAAAACATTGGGGCCGGATCTGAAGGAAAGCTTGATTGCAGCTGTTATCGAAATCATCCGATCAAAACTTCGGATAGCTTCACAACCGGTTTTTATATTCGCTTAAAGGTTAAAGATGAACCACGGGTATTTGCTACCCTCGCCCTATTCTTTGCGGAGGCGGGTATTAGTTTTAACTCCATAATCCAAAAACCTCGTCCCGATAAAAGCGCGGAAATTGTCCTTGTGACTCATCCTTGTAAAGAAGGGCAACTTCGCCAGGCACTTGACTCCCTCAATTCCTATAGTAAACTGGATAAAATCTATAATGTCATCCGGCTTGAGACCAACGGTATGTAATAGTTATCAAACATTGTATAATGATATTAACTAAATAGATGGCATAACTGTTTTATACTGCCAGAAAAACGGAGGAAAAGATGTTTCACGTAAAGGTACCTGCAACTTCAGCTAATCTCGGACCTGGGTTTGACTGTATGGGACTGGCCGTTAAGCTTTACAATACGTTTACGGCTGAAGAGAATGATCAGTTGGAATTTATTCTGGGAGGAACGTATACGGATAATATTCCCATCGACGAAAATAACCTCTTATGGAAAACGGCGTGTCTTCTCTGGAAGCGAATTGGCTTTACTCCTAAACCTCTCAAAATATCATTTGATAGTCACGTACCACCTGCCCGGGGGTTGGGCAGCAGCTCAACTGCTGTCGTGGGAGGACTGATGATCGCCAACGCTGTTGCAGGTTATCCGTTTGATAGGTATAAAATGTTGAAAATAGCAACAGAAATCGAAGGACACCCCGATAATGTGACACCTGCCTTATATGGAGGGATAACCCTAACCGTCATGAGTCAAGATGGTGTTATACCCAGGACTCTTGCTTCCAGTCCTGGTTTTAAAGCAGTGGTGGTAATCCCTGATATCTTAGTCGAAACTGGGAAAGCTCGGGATATCCTGCCGACTTCGATTGGCAGAAATGATGTTATCTTTAATGCCTCAAGAGTCGGACTCCTCGTAGATGCTTTCATCAATAAAGAATACAAGTTGTTATCGATCGCCACTCAAGATCGCATTCACCAGAACCAAAGGGCTTCTTTGGTTCCTGGAATGCCCCAAGCCTTAGAAGCTGCTGTCAAAGCAGGTGCCTATGGTGCAGCACTAAGTGGTTCCGGCCCTACTCTTCTGGCCTTTTGTCCTTATGGAATAGAAGAATCTATTGGAACCGGCATGCAGCTGGAACTGACGAAAAATAATCTTAAATCATCAGTTTTGGTATTGGATGTCGATCCTGAGGGTGCCGTTATCACGGAGGAATAATCCGCGTCTAAGGAATAATCCGCGTCTAAGTAATAGCTTCTAACCAGAATCTTAAATATAATACTAATTTGACGAGTAATATCAAAGCCTTTCTCAGAGCATTTTGAAATGCTGATTGGGAAGGCTTTCTATCTTTTATTCAGCTTTTTGACTCTTATACATCTTTCTTTATAATTTATCATGATGTGTAAGTAATAATACAATATGTTGGTTATAGGTGTTATTGTTGATAGAGTTCAGTATACCGCTCATAAGAGTTTAATACTTTTGCCACATAATCTCTGGTCTCCTTAAACGGGATATCCTCGATATGATAGGAATTAAAGTCTTTGGGAGAGGTCTGAAGCCAGCTGTTAACCCTGCCGATACCCGCATTATAAGCAGCAAGCATCAAAATGGCATTGCCGGAGAACTGCTTGTTGAGATTCGCCAGATACCATGTTCCGTACCGGATATTATCCTCGGGCTTTGTGAGATCTACCAGCTCATAATCCTCTTTTAACCAGGC
This sequence comes from uncultured Gracilibacteraceae bacterium, assembly GCA_964477085.1. GTDB lineage: Bacteria > Bacillota > Desulfitobacteriia > Desulfitobacteriales > Syntrophobotulaceae > Dichloromethanomonas. The sequence goes on from CAYZDF010000014.1 coordinate 3,047, forward strand.
AGAGACATCTTTAGCTGTATCCGGCATGAGCTGCATCAAGCCAACAGCCCCTTTATGCGAATTGGAATGGGGAAGGAAATGACTCTCTTCTCTGATGACCGAAATGACCATAAGAGGATCAACCCCGTAGGCATAAGCATACTTTTGCACTGTTTGTTTATAAGGATAGGGATATAAAATCCTGCTAATCAGATCTGTTTGGTATAAAGTAAAAATTAATAACAATAAAACAATTATTGTTACTGTCTTACCTGCCTTCTTTTTGCGGTTAAACACGTTGCACCAATCCTATATTTTTTTGCCTTAACATTTATTATGCAGTTTATCGAGACTTTAGTCTTGCATCTGATCTTAAAGAATAGTTTAATTTCCTGTTATCCTATTTTTCTCTTAAAAAAATCCAGTTCAATATCACAAAAATTAATAATACTTCTATAAGCAGATTAAATCAAGAGACAGCTTATTACATAATGACCTGAGCTGATCTTCAGTGTCTTCCCAGGAATCGGAATTATCGATCACCCTATCCGCTTTTTTAGCCTTTTCATCCAATTTCATCTGAGAATTGATCCGTTGATGAGCTTCTTCCAACGTTAGCCCATTCCTGTTCATCAATCGTTGCACCTGGGTATCGAATGGAACATACACGACCCATATTTCATCCGAATACTTGTCCCACCCTGCCTCAAAAAGAAGCGGAATATCTAACAGAATGATCTTTTCCTTTCTCTGCTCTGCTTTTTGACATTGCTTATTCATATTCTCTAAAACCAGAGGGTGAATCAGTTCTTCCAGTCTCCGCTTAGAGGAATGGTCCGTGAACACTTGACTTGCCAGAAGTACACGGTTGATCTTTCCATTCTCAATATATTCAGGACCAAATTCCCTTCTGACAGCCGAAATCAACGCATCCTCTTCCATGAGGGTATGAACGGTCTTATCCGCATCAAAGACAGTTACCCCTCGTTGTCCGAACCAATTGGCTACACTGGTTTTTCCACTTGCTATTCCACCGGTAAGCCCGACTTTTAACATTCAAACACCTCAGATCATTTTTAATGAACCGATGAGGACAAGAACTGCTCCTGGAAGAAACTTGGCTTTAGCTAAGACGTCATCGGGCAGTCTGCCGGTTAGGATCTGGCCGGTCCAAATCATCAAAATCTGCATCAGGGCAACCAATCCTATGATATATAAAGAAACACCCGTCATGGTAACTGCCATACCTGAGGCAAACGTATCAAGAGCCAGGGCAACACCTAAAAGGATACTCTCGTTAGCACTGATCGAACCGGATCGATCCAGGTCAGCTGCATCAGGCTTCTGGAGAACCTGAATAACCAAACCAAACATGCGAAGATTAATACTTAATAAGGTTTTGTAAGAATCAGGTTCTTGTACAATGTGCGTTGTCACCGGAATGGCGACTTCGTCATGAGATCTTCTAATGGCTTGAATTAACTGATAACAGCCGATAGTGATAAGTACACCGGCCCCCAAGACTCGTGGAGATATAAAGGTGATCAACGGAGTGATGACATGACCGAATAGCATGGAGATTCCCATCGCTAGTGCGGTACAAGATGCAATAATACACAGTGATGTGAATGGGATTTTGATCCTTTTAAGGCCGTATGACATACCAACCCCAAACCCATCCAAACTCAGGGCAAGAGCAATTACAAGAGCAACTCCCATCTTTATTTACCCCTCTAAGTAAGTTTTTCAGGGTTAATATATGGCAGAAGCTCGCAATTGGTGTGTAGTATTAGTTGTTAAAGTCCAGCCACTCTTGCATCAAGGTATCAAGTTCTTCTTTTGTATTTTCGTACCGATGATGCAATTCCAACGTCTGTTTATAATCACCCGCAACACCTTCCAATTGTTCTTCAATCTTTTTGAGTTCTTGTTCAGTTATATCAATCTTTTCTTCCAGCTGCTTGATTTTTTTCTCGCGGCGTTTAATGTTTCTGGACTCTTCTTGATAGTTCTTAGAATATGGTTGTTCTGGAGCATCGTCTTTTTCATTATTCGTTTTGGTATTATACTCTTTTTCAAGTAATTCACGGTAAGTAGTATAATCACCGTCAATAATTTTTAAACCTGTAGGAGTTAAATGCGCGATTTTGGTAATGACCCTGTTCAAAAAATAACGATCATGCGAAACGGTAAGAATCGTTCCGTCGTACTCCAAAAGAGCTTCCTCTAATACTTCCCTTGTTTCCATATCCAGATGATTGGTTGGCTCATCGAGCAGAAGAAGGTTCCCTTGGGCGAGGAACAGTTTACACAGAGCAAGTCTGCTCTTTTCTCCACCGCTTAAGGCCTGGAGGGGTTTATAGACGTCATCTCCCCTAAAACCAAACCTGGCCAGAATACTACGGATTTGAGGATCATCGTAGCTGGATGAGTATCTGATTTCATTGATAACATCATCTCTGAGCCCGATATCCTCATGTTCCTGAGAAAAATATCCGATCGTCACATTGGCACCAATACGGATCGTTCCTCCATGCGGTACCTTACCTGTCACTGCCTTAAGCATGGATGTCTTTCCTACCCCATTTTTCCCCAAGAGGGCAATCCTGTCCCCCCTGCGCAATTCCAGGTTGACATCATGAAAAATCTCTTTTTGATTATAGGATATCGATAGGTCATAAATGTCTAAAACCTTATCACCTGCTCTTTGCATCGGGCCAAAATCAAGGTTTAATGATTTATGAGTTTTAGGAGCAGTAACCGGTGTAATTTTCTTTAACTGGCTTTCCCTTCCTCTGGCCTGTTTGGCCTTGATCCCTGCTTCATGTCGCCGAATATAAGCTTCCAGGTCAGCAATTTTCTTGTTCACGCGCTCTGCTTCCCGTGTCAACGTCTTCTCCTCTACAGCCCGTTGAAGCTCAAACTCAGAATAGTTCCCGGAATAGACTCGAAGGGTACCTCCCTCCATAAACATTATGCGACTAACGACTTTATCCAAAAAATAACGATCATGAGAAACCACAAGAACCGCTCCTGAATATTCCTGAAGGTAATTCTCCAGCCACTCTAAGGCTTCAATATCCAGATGGTTCGTAGGCTCATCCAGGATCAGTAATTCGGGTTCTCTCAATAGCAATTTTCCCAGTGCCAGGCGAGTTTTTTGTCCACCACTGAGTAGAGTTGTCTCTTTCGATTGTGAATCTTCTAATCCAAGTCCAGCTAAAATTCTCCGAATCTGAGCTTCCAGAGCATAGCCTCCGGCCAGCTCATATTTTTCTGTCAGTGAGCTATATTGATCGAGAGTCTTTTCATCGGCTTCCTGGGACATCTGAATCTCTAAGAACCGAAGATTGCTTCTCATATCCAGGATATCTTGTCTTTCAGTAAGCATGGCATCAAAGACTGTGCCCTGCTCTTGAAAATGAAGAACCGTTTGAGGTAAATAACCGATCGTCCCTGGTCTGGAGATATCCCCACTTTCCAATGGATGTTCACTCATGATCACCTTCAGGAGCGTCGTTTTACCTGTTCCATTGGGACCAACAAGGCTGGCTTTTTCTCCTGGTTCAATTCTAAAAGAGATATTGTGAAGAAGTGTACTTCCAGCGACTTCTATGTCAAGGTTCCTACAAAGTAGAATGCTCATTTAATGGGTTGCTCCTCTGGTATGTTCTATTTTTGACACTCCGGGCAATAGACAGTGGTACGCCCCACTATTTTTTCTTTGATCAGCGGACTTCCACACATTTTACATTCTTGACCACTTCGACCATAGACCATGAGACTCTCTTGAAAGGACCCTCTGTTACCATCAGCATCACGATAATCCCTGAAAGAGGTGCCTCTAGCATTAATACCTGCCGTTAAAATTTCACAAATAGCGTTATAGAGCAGGATAATCTCCGAGACCTTTAAAGACTGGGTATTCCTGCCCGGTAAGATACCAGCTCGGAATAAAGCTTCATCCGCATAGATATTCCCCAGCCCCGCTATGACTGTCTGATCCAAAAGTGCTGCTTTAATTGTAGATTTTTTCTTACTCAATCTTTGTCCTAATTTATCAAAAGCAAATGATTCGTCGAGTGGCTCTGGGCCTAACTTAGCAAGAGAGGTTACTTCAGTTGCATTTTGGGTAGGTACAAGTTGAATTCGGCCAAATTTACGAATGTCTGAATAATGCAATTCCCCTTCATCCAGATAGAATACCATATGGGTGTGTTTATCGATAGGCTGATTTTCAGGATAATAGATTAAACGCCCGGTCATTCTGAAATGAACGATCATGGTTAACCCCTGACTGAGATTAACTAACAAATATTTTCCGCGTCGATCCAAGTTTTCGATGACCTGCTCCCTTACTGAGTCAATAAATGAGTGATCAGGGATAGACACAGCAGCTGGTGGCCAGAGTATTTCTACATCTTGTATCATTTTTCCTATAATATGTTTGGCCAATGTTAGTCGGATGCTTTCCACCTCGGGTAGCTCTGGCATTCAAAATCCTCCTTCATCACACAACCTTATCTAGAACCTATACGGTACCATGTCATACCAATTATTACCGACCTTACAGTCGACGACTAAAGGAACAGATATTGTATTAGCGGTTTCCATTGTCTTTTTGACTTTAGATATGACTTCATTCAAATCTTCCGGTCTAACCTGGATCAATAATTCATCATGAACTTGCAATAAAATATCGGCTTGCAGGTCATGCAAAACTTCAGCCACCTTTATCATGGCAATTTTCATAATATCTGCCGCTGTTCCTTGAATCGGGGTATTCTTAGCGATCCGTTCCCCGAACTGTTTGGTCATACGATTGGGATGATGTAGTTCAGGTATCCGACGCAAACGATTGAGCAGCGTTCTTACTTCCCCTTTTTCCTTTGCTGATTCAACAACTTCTTGTAGATAACGCTGAACACCACTATAGCGTTCAAAATATTGGGTGATATAAAACTTTGCTTCTTTTCTGGGAATTGACAGATCTCGGGCTAAACCGAAATCCGTTAATCCATACATTAAACCAAAGTTAACAGCTTTAGCTTTACGCCTCATATCGGAAGTAACATTTTCTAATCCAACTCCGAATACCTCAGACGCTGTTCTGCTGTGAACATCTTCCCCGAGGGTGAACGATTCACATAGAATGGGATCACGTGAATAATGGGCCAAAATCCTCAGTTCAATCTGTGAATAGTCAGCTGAAAGAAGAAGCCAGTTCTCTTTAGCGGGTGTAAATACTTTGCGAAGTTTCCTTCCCTCTTCCATGCGGATAGGGATGTTTTGTAAGTTAGGTTCTGTACTGGACAGACGGCCGGTTGTTGTCACAGTCTGTTGGAAGGTTGTATGAATTCTACCCTCAAATAATTGGTTGAGAAGACCCTTGACATACGTCGAGTTGAGCTTGCCCAACTGACGATATTCTAATACTTTATCGATAATAGGGTGCTCGGTCTTTAATTCTTCCAAGGTTTCAGCGTCAGTAGAATAACCTGTCTTGGTCTTCTTCATCGGGGGAAGACCAAGATCCTCAAATAATACTTTTCCCAGTTGCTGAGGCGAATTGATATTAAAGTGGGAACCCGCCAAGTCACATATCTGGTTTTCCAGGAGAGTAATCTTAACGTCCAGTTCATTGCCAAATTCCTCCAGCATTTGTCTATCGACAGCGATTCCTGTCTTCTCCATGGAAGCCAGCAGTTTGCTTAACGGTTCTTCAATATCGTGCAAAAGTTTCTCTAGGTCTTCTTTTGCTAATTTTTCAATCATATCCACTGATGTTTTTCTAAGAAGATAGGCTTCTTCAGCAGTTGAAAGGGCGAAGAGGTTTGCTGCGTAATCCCTCAGTAATTCAGTTGCCGTATAGCTGGATTGATTAGGATTTAACAAATAGGCGGCCAGACTCAGATCCAAGTCTAGTCCATCCATGGCCTTATCTTCGTTCAGAAGTAAAGAATAAAGCGATTTACTATCCGCAGTGATCTTACGAACACTGTCATCGGCCAAAATTTCATGCCATTTGTCAATAACGGGTGTTGCCTGGGCATCCCGGATGAGACAGTAGGTATCATGACCGTCACAGATACCTATCTCAGTCCATTTACCTTGATGGATATTGCTTCCTTCATACCGGTAGCTAAGAGCTAATACTGCTTTCTGTTCCAGCCAGGTGTCCATTTGCTTAATCCAGGAATGTCCATCAAGCTCTTTACATGGAGGAATATCCACCCTGTTTTCCTCATTTACATTATGACTAGCCTTAGCTTGTCTGATATTATTCTTCGGTTTTTCGTCAGTTTCGCTGTTCCCTGTATCTTCACCTTGGCTGCAGGTCTGATATAATCTTTTATTAATATTCTGCTCGAATAACCTGGTAATGGTATGAAGGCTGTAACGGTGTAAGATTTTAAGACATTCTTCCCGATCAGGCTCACACCAAACCAGTTGATCAAGATAAAAAACGATAGGAACATCGTGAATCACAGATGCAAGTCGTTTACTCAACAAAGCTTGCTCCTCATATTCCTGAAGCAGCCCTTTTAGCTTATTGCCACTCACCTTTTCTTTATTCTTAAGAACTTCTTCCACACTGCCATACTCATAAAGGAGTTTAAGGGCTGTCTTTTCTCCAACTCCCGGGATACCCGGTATATTATCAGATGTATCACCCATCAGTCCTTTGAGATCAATGATCTGTTTAGGCTTAAGTCCATATTTTTCACCCAATTTTTCTTCATCATAGCATTGAACTTCCGTGATGCCTTTAATGGTTAAGTAAACTTTTGTTTGCGGAGATATCAGTTGCAGAGCATCCCTGTCACCGGTATAAATATTGACTTCCATACCTTTTTCCACTGCTTTATCGGCCACTGTAGCGATAATATCATCCGCTTCATATCCTTCAAGCTCAAGTATAGGTACTGACATTACACTCAAAATCTCCTTAAGATAGGAAAACTGAGGTCTTAATAATTCAGGCGTTTCTTTTCTTTGTGCTTTATACTCTGCATATTGTTTTATTCTTACGGTAGCTTTTGATTTATCAAATACAACAACCCAATAATCGGGCTTTTGATCTTTTTGCAGCTTGAAGAGCATAGTCAAAAAGCCATGGACAGCATTGGTTGGTAACCCTTCGGCATTGGTCAGCGGTGGTAACGCATAAAAAGCCCTATTCACGAGGCTATTGCCATCCAGTATCATCATCCGAGTCATATCAATTGACTCCTTTCACCTAAATCATCTAAAAACCTTACCTTATATGATAACATCTTTCTTAAATCAATAACAACACCACTTCAAATCAACGATCCAAGAAGAAAAACAGATTAACCGGGCTCGCATTGGTTAATAAAGGTTTTGTTGTAGGGCTGGCACTTTTCAACATAACAAAAAAGATATCTCAAAGTATTTCATTTCTGTAATACTTAAGACATCTTTCTAGTATCTTGCTCTTTTTTCTTGTTTATTACTCTAGTTTCGGTTCTTTTAATTAGCAGGACGGATCGGTTCCCCGCATCACAAAACCCCTTTGCATCATACTGTCTTCATAGTCAATGGTTAAGTTACCAATATACTCTTCGATGCCTTTATTATACACGATAGGCACACCGAAAGATTCAACTAATTCGTCATGTTCGCTCTTTAACTCATCCAGAGTTAATCTTAATTTCGGTCCGCCTCAGCCAAAGCCCTCCACTTCTACTCTAAGCTTAAGATTTTCCGAGTTTTCGTTTTGAGCAAACACTTCTTTAATCTTATCAGCAGCGGTTCCTGTTAATTTCATCAGCCATAACCTCCTCTTTTACTATTAGTAATAAGTTTAGTTTGTCCAGTTCACATCATAGAATTCAGGTGTTACCGTTTCTAAATGATTAAGCTAATCAAAATACTTCATCAATATTATTACTCGTTTTTTACTGGAGATGAAGTATAATTATCATCAGAATCAGGAAAATAATTCTTAAAAATTATAAGTGGCAGGTTAGATATGCTGATTTTAAAACGGTTTCCCGATCAAGAATTGGAAAAAGCCTGTTAGAATTAAATCTAACGGGCTTACTACTAGGCACAAAGAATATTTACTTTTGATATGATATAAAAATAATATGGTAGAATATAACTGTTTTTTCGTGCAATGTTCATGAATACAAAGGCAAGTACACCTAAAGATGGCTGTTTTCTAGTTCAAAGCATCGCTATAAGTCGAATACTTTAAATCTTGATAAAAATTAGCTATCGTCGCATGGTAATAAGGTATGGCATAGAGAAACCCAATACCTAATGTGATTATCCCTAGAATGAACCAGCCAATAAAGCTTAAGCCAAGGAGAAATAATCTTCCCTTATGCCCATACATCATTTTCTTGCTTAAATCAATTGCCTCTAAAGGAGAAAGTTCAGGGTTATCATTAATAATATAATAGGACATCGAATACCTTAACAGTGCGATTATTCCTGGAATAATCAGCAGTAAAAACCAGAGAAAGCTAAAAAAGATAATAAAGAGATTCAAAAGAAAAGTTTTTACAAAAAGGTAAAATCCACTAAATAGATCCGTAAAGTTTTCCTCTTGTTTTCTTGCCAATTTAAGAAAGAAACACGCCAGTCCAAAGTTAATAGGTCCTCCGATAATGAATGCTACCAAAGAATATAGAGAATTCCTGCCATTATCAGTAACGATAGTTTTAATAATCTCACCATTTTGCCATACATACTCGATTGTTTCTTTACCCGCATTGCCTTTAAAGGCATCCGTCAACAGCCAGGCAACCACGGTCACCAGGATGGCTGTTAGCCATTTCCCTTGTAGATTGTCTTTGGCTAAGGCTTTAAGCTCAGCATTGCTTTTCATCCGATATCCTCCATCGTTTTAGTATCAAAGTTCACAAAATAAATTATACCATTATTTAACAGTTTTAAATAAATCCCGATTCATAACTTGATTTTCTCCCTATTATAAAGATAGATTATCCTTTATAAAGTATCGACTATCCTCTTATAACGATCGTTTATCCTCAACAAATTTGATCCGCCTGGGATCCCCCTCTGCCCGATAGATTCGATTGTTGGAAATATCGAAGACTGAAGACCAGATAGCCTCAAAATTCAAGACTTTATCGTACTGACACATAAAGCTGTATTTACCCTTTTAAGTCTATTTTATTAGCAAACAAAAAAGGCCCGAAAGCCTTATGTATTCTGGTGCCGAAGGCCGGGGTCGAACCGGCACGAAGTTTCCCCCATCGGTTTTTGAGACCGACGCGTCTGCCAATTCCGCCACTTCGGCAACTGCTTTAATATACTATCATTTTCAGGATATAGAGTCAAGTAGAGAATTTAGGTAAATGTCTAATCAAAACTAAATCAGCAGCCAATAATATGGGTTAAAATCTCATGTGCTTCTTCTGCTTCGGATTCCGGTACAAGAATCTCCATCGAAGACGTATTGATCTGTTGAGCCGAACCGACGGCTCGCAATTGGACCAGGATGCCTTCATCAGCAAGAGCCTGTTGATACCTTTCGGCAATATTTTTGGTAGGTGCGATATAAATTACTGTCCACATATGATACCCTCCCGCAAATAATCCGTTTTTTTAAACCATTTTATTATATTTCTGCATTAAGGCTTTTTCTACATTTGGTGGCACAAATTCCGATATGCTGCCGCGCAAACTCGCGGCCCACTTAATTGCACTGGAACTGATAAATGAATACTCACTTTTCGTCATGAGAAAAACAGTCTCGATATCTGGATCAAGTTTTTTGTTCATCAAAGCCAGCTGAAATTCATATTCAAAGTCAGTCATCGCCCTGAGTCCTCTGATCAAAGCTACAGCACCACATTGGCGTGCGAACTCCACGGTCAGTCCGCTAAATGAACTGACTTCTACATTCTTCATACCATTAATCTCATTTTTTAATAGTTCCTGCCGTTCAGCCAAGTTGAAAACAGTATCCTTGTTATTATTGGAGGCTACGGCGATAATCACTCGGTCAAATAATGCCACTGCTCTATGTAGTATATCTAGATGTCCGTTCGTGACTGGGTCGAATGTTCCCGGATACACTGCTGTTCGCACTATTATATCTCCTCTAATCCCATTATGAAAATATTGATATCACCTAATTCAATTTCGCTTTAAAAATGCATTATCCTGCACGATCTGCCAAATTAGTTTAAAGTTTACCAATAGTTTTATACCATACTCTAGCAGCAGATTCAATCTTTTCGATCAATTATTGCCATTTAACATTTTCTTTTCCGAGCAGCTCAATGAGTTTCGCTTCTAACGCTTCACTCTTTCTGATATATAGATTTTTACTCACCTCAAAAACCTTACTGCTGTCCTGAAAGAAGAAATAGACAGGATGATTACCATGGTAGGATCCTAAAAGGATTCTGACTTGTTCGACCAGCTCAGTATTATCGTTACGGTCAATCTTTAAAAAAAGTCGTTCCATTTTAGGAACTATCGGAATCTCTTCCTGTTTTTCTAAGGTGGCAGAAGTCTGAGTGATCGCGGCGTATTCTTCCAACGGTGAGATCTTTTCTGCGAAGATCTTTTTTTCCTCTTCATTGATATAATAACGGCCCTTAACCAGAACAATCTGATCATTATCGAGTCTGACAGTCTCTGCAAACAATCTTGGGAACACTAATACCTCAATCGTTCCGGACAGATCTTCAAGCATAAAACTGGCCATCATTTCACCTTTTTTGGTTATTGTTTGCCTGAAAGCATTAATTATCCCGCCCAAAATTATCTTTTTTTCTTCCTGGGTTTCTAAGCAGGCAGCGATATCTGAACTTGTCGTTCTTTTTAGAAGTTCTTGCACTGATAAGAGAGGATGTGTTGTGAGATAGATCCCCATGTATTCCTTTTCCATTTTAAGGATCTCACTCTCTTCAAATTCGGGTAAATCGGGGATAATAAGGCCTTCATCCAGCTTTGTGTCCAGGTCAAAGAGAGAAATCTGACCTGATTCCATATCTTTTTGCCTGTTTTGGGCCAGTTCAAGAGCTTGATCCATGACATGCATAGCCTGGGCACGATTACAAAGACTTTGAAAAGCCCCTGCTTTGATCAGACTTTCCAAGGCGCGTTTATTCATAACCCGCGAATCCATACGCAAAATAAAATCATAAAACGATCCAAATTGGTCATGCTTTCTTTCCTGGATGATCTTGTCGACCAGTTGTCCGCCGACGTTGCGGATAGCTTCCAGGCCAAAACGGATAGCGTTGTTTTCAATCGTAAAATCGTTATAACTGTACTGAACGTCGGGTGGCAGGATTTCTATTCCAGCCGCTCTTGCTTCCTGAATATAAAAAGAGACTTTATCCGATGAACCAATGACTGAGCTTAACAAAGATGCCGTAAATTCCAAGGGATAATTGGCTTTTAGATAAGCTGTTTGGTAGGAGATCATGGCATAGGCAGTTGCATGTCCCTTATTAAAACCATATTCAGCGAATTTGGCCATCAGATCGAAGATTTCTTCAGCTTCCTTTTCTTTAAGCCCTAAACGGACTGCACCTGGAACGATCCATTCCCCTTTTTCATCCTGAAGGCCATGGACGAAGTTCCTGCTTTCTTCCGCCATAGTCTTTTTATCTTTTTTGCCCATCGCCCGGCGCAGAAGATCCGCACGCCCCAGTGAGTATCCAGCCAGATTCTGAGCAATCTGCATGACCTGTTCCTGGTAGACTATGATTCCATGCGTCGTTTTTAATATCTCTTCTAACTTCGGATGGAGATAACTGATCTTTCCACCATGTTTTCTGCGGACGAATTCCGGGATCTGTTCCATTGGCCCCGGACGGTATAAAGCTAAAACAGCGATGATATCTTCAAAACAGTTCGGTTTTAAGTCTTTAAGGATGGCTCTCATACCACCGCTTTCCAACTGAAATACACCGGTGCTGTTCCCTTCAGACAAAAGATCATAGGTAGCCTTATCTTCTAAAGGCAGATGATCGATATCCAGATCAAAATCTCTGGTTTGTTTAATACTCTGATGTGTTTTGGTGATAATCGTCAAATTTCGCAAACCCAAAAAATCCATTTTGAGTAAGCCGATTTCTTCAACCGTTTTCATGGGAAACTGGGTCATCAGAAATCCATCGGCTGTCTTTTGCAAAGGCAAATAGTTTGTCAGGGGCTCCCTGGCGATCACAACCCCTGCCGCATGGGTTGAAGCGTGCCTCGGCATACCTTCCAGCGATTTGGATATCTCATAAAGTCTTTTGACATCCTCCTCTTCTGCCACCATCTTCTGCAAATCAGGAGAAACGGTGAGTGCTCTTTCCAGGGTCATGCCTATTTCAAAGGGAACAGCCTTAGCCACACGGTCCACTTTTCCCAGCGGGATATCCAAGACTCGGCCAACATCCCGGATAGCTGCCTTTGCTCCCATGGTTCCGAAGGTAATGATCTGGCATACTTTATCGGCTCCATATTTTTCGGTCACATAATTAATGACTTTTTCCCGACCATCCGGATCAAAATCAATATCAATATCAGGCATGGAAATTCTTTCAGGGTTCAAGAATCGTTCAAACAAGAGATCATGCCTGAGAGGCTCTACCGACGTAATCCCCAGAAGATATGCCACCATGCTGGCAGCAGCCGAACCACGACCAGGACCGACAGCTACACCATGTTCCCGTGCATATCGGCAGAAATCTGATACGATCAAAAAATAACCGGAAAAACCTGTTTGAATGATAATCTCAAGTTCATATTGAAGTCTTTGGCGTTCCCAATCTGTAGCATTAGGATAAAACAGCGGGAAAGCCTTCCAACATAACTCCATTAAGTATTCATCCAACGTCGTTCCTTCCGGCACTTCATAGATAGGCAAAAAATGTTTGCCAAAAGTAAACGTAACGTTGCATCTCTGAGCAATTTCATTGGTAATCGTCAAGACTTCGGGGGTCTCGCCAAAAAGCAGTGACATCTCTTCCTTACTTTTCAAATAAAACTCTTTGCCTTCAAAACTCATTCTGTTAACATTCGATAAGGTCTTTCCCGTTTGGATACAAAGAAGGACGTCTTGGATAAAAGCGTCCTCACGATGAACGTAATGCACGTCATTGGTTGCTACTAAGGGTATACCCGTTTCTTGACTTAATTTGCGGAGACCTGAATTAACTTTCCTCTGATCATTCAGGCCGTGATCTTGAATTTCCAGAAAGAAATGATCTTTTCCAAATATATCTTTGAGTTCCAGTGCCGTCGCTCTCGCTCTGGTGTAATTATCCTGAAGAAGATATTCAGGGATTTCACCAGCGAGACAACCGCTTAAGGCAATTAAGCCCTGACTGTACGCTGCCAAAAGCTCTTTATCAGCCCGGGGTTTATAGTAGAATCCATCAATATAGGCCTGTGAAACGATTTTCACAAGATTACGGTAACCTTGTTCATTTTCAGCAAGCAGAACGAGGTGATTGTTCCGGTCGTCTTTACCCATAACCTTTTCCGTTCTCTTGCCTGGAGCCATGTAGATCTCACAGCCAATAACAGGTTTGATCCCTTGTTTTTGGCATGCTTTATAGAAATCGATAACGCCGAACATAACTCCGTGATCCGTAATCGCCAGGGCCGGCATATCCATTTCTGCTGCTCGACGGGCAAGCTCATTGATACGTGCTGCACCGTCCAATAAACTATATTCTGTATGCACATGAAGATGTGTGAACATAATGTTAATTCTTTTCCCCCATACGGGCAGTCATCAGACCTTTAACCAGCAACATTCCCTGATCATTGGACACTTCAATTTCGATATTGCAGTGTTTTTTCGTTACCAGAAGCAGTTTGGCTGTGATACTGATTTCTGTTCCCACTGGAACAGGATATAGTTGATAAAAAGTAAAATTCTCTGTGAGTGCATCGATCCGGTATTTTTTCCTCAGAGCGATATAACCGGCGGTGTTCATCAGAGTTGTCATGACGCCATAGGAGGCGGAGCCAAATTCATTAGACATGAACTGGGTTATTTCTCCCCTAATGGTCAGATTTTCTGACTCCTGAGCATAACGGAATCCGCTTAAGACCAGATTATCAACCGTTTCACCGAACTGAGGCTGTTTTTGAATCTGCTGTAAGGCTTCTAATACATCCTGTAGGCTGACGATCCCGACAAGCTTTCTATTATCGACAACAGCCGTGATTTCTAAGCCTTCCCACACCATTTTACGGGAAATATGGGTTACAGAGTCATCCCTTCCCACAGTGAAAGGATTGGGATTCATCACCTGACTGATTTGTACATCCTGATCTGCGCCTGCTACATCGACTGCGGTTACAATACCAATCACATTCTCTTCTTCGTCTATGACCGGGAATCGGCTGTGCCCCGTTGTTTGAGAGAGCTTATACCAGTCTCCCACCGTTGCAGAAGGCTTAAGATACCTAACATCCCTTTCCATGATATCTTCAACAAGCAGAAGTTCTTTATCGATCAAACGATCAAAAAGGGCTCGATTGATCATAGTGGTTACCACGAAGGTATCGTAGGGCGAGATCATAATCACAGAATTATGGCTTTTAGCAAGATTGACAACCTCTTGCGAAGGCTCAAGCCCACCGGTGATCAATAGAGGAACATTATTCTGAAGGGCTAAGATCTGAGCATCCATCCTGTTACCCACGATGCAAAGGGAATCTTCTTCAAGATAGCGCTCCATATCTTTAAGTTCCATCGCTGCGATGATGAATTTGTTGGGACATTCGGTAAGCCTGTCCTCCCCACAGACCACAAGTCCTTCAACGATCTGCAAAACTTCCTGGAGCGTAAGATCTTCAATCTGTCTTTCCTTAACACCTTCGATGCGAAGTGTCCCTACCTTGGGAATAGAGCGCACGAGGCCTTTATTCTCAGCTTCCTTGATGGCCCTGTATGCCGTTCCTTCACTGACATCCAGTTCTTTAGCAATAAATCGTACGGATACTTTGCTTCCAATTGCCAGGTCTTCAATGAAACTTAAGATCTGTTGATGTTTTGTTTTACTCAATAATAACGCCCCACCTGTTTTTTAATAATTATATCACAAGGTGGGGCTTTACACTATTGTTATATAATAAGCTTACATTTTCCTTTAATCTGCCATAACTTATTTCATTTTTCTTAATCGCTGCGACAATAATCCTCCGATTTTACCCGAAACCCGTGGGCTTAAAGATTGCCAGCCCTTTTTCTCCACTTCTTCCATAATACCCAGCTCTGAGGCTATTTCTATTTTAAGGTCGTCAATCAGAGTATTTTGTTTCTTTTTGCTTTTACCTTTATTAGTATTATTGTCCATTTTGTTTACCACTCCTTCTATAGAATCGAGATCGCTGATTGGTTTCCTTCCTTATAAGGACATTCCCATCCCTTGATTTCCACTCCCTGGGTGTGCTTTAGAGTACATACCCCGTTGACTGCAAAGATGCAATTCCGGATACATTCATTTTTCATCATCGTAGATCATCTCCTTGGCTTTATTTTTGCCCTAAAAATAAAAAAATATCCTGTAAAAGAAACAGGATATCGATTATTTTCCATTAATGTTATTATGGGTTAGATCTTAATATCTATACTCTATTTATTTTGAGTTACTTAGCAGAATCTTTCGACTTATTCTTACCCGCATTATCTGATCGGATATTCACCGTATCCTTAAAGGCACTTTTTACGCTCGTCTCATGCAGCTTTAACCAACGGAATTTTCGGAACATGATTCTAAGAATGACAACAAGATTAAGTATAACGAGTAATAATGCAGTCAGCCAGTTATCATAAACACAGAAAATTGCTGCTAATCCGAAACAAGCACTGATGGCGTATAGAATAAGAACAGCCTGCTTTTGCGTCAGTCCCGCGTCCAATAAGCGATGATGCAGATGGCCACGGTCTGCCCTGACGATAGATATACCTTTCCAGCTCCTTCGGATAATTGCAAAGACCAGGTCCGTAAGTGGCATTCCAAGCACAAGTAGAGGGAAAACTACGCCGAGTATTGTTGCCGTTTTTAGAAGTGCCCAAATTGACACCGCTCCTATCACATAACCTAAAAACATACTTCCGGAGTCACCCATAAATATCTTAGCAGGATGAAAGTTGAAAAAGAGAAAACCGAAACATACTCCTGCTAAGGCCAGCATGAGAAAAGAAGCTGTTCCTTGATCAATGATATTGGCAGACCAAAATAGAATCAGAGAAGCAATAAAACAGATGCCAGCTGCCAGGCCATCAAGACCATCAGAAATATTAACGGTATTGACAATACCGACAATCCATAAGATAGCAAATAAGTACCCGAATAACCCCAGTTCAGTTACCTGACCAATAATCGGTAAATTCATTTGCTCTACAGAT
Source organism: uncultured Gracilibacteraceae bacterium (assembly GCA_964477085.1). Lineage (GTDB taxonomy): Bacteria > Bacillota > Desulfitobacteriia > Desulfitobacteriales > Syntrophobotulaceae > Dichloromethanomonas. Next base: position 19,401 of record CAYZDF010000014.1, read on the forward strand.
AATCCGAAGAAGATAGGAATGATAGCTGCAATAATCTGCCATACCAACTTATGTCGGGCTCGAATGTTCTTAATATCATCAATAATGCCTACGGTAAAAATAATAGTACTCCCAAGAAAAACCCCTAAAATCATATTATCTACGTTGACGTTTAAAAATACCGCTAACCAAAAAGAAAAATAAATAGCAGCGCCACCCAGTCTGGGAATAGGGGCAGAATGTATTCTGCGGTCCCCTGGAATATCCATAATATCCCATCTGTTGGCATATACCACTGCCAATGGGGTAGTCATCAAAGCAAAGATAACAGCTAAAACAAAAGTAACAATATAAGGAATCATCTGCTACCTCCTAAATGCCCTCTCTAACAGAGGCCGGGAAAGTTCCACTGGCGCAGTGCTTCATATGCAACGACTGCGACGGAATTGGAAAGATTAAGTGATCGGGCATCCTGCTTCATGGGCAATCGAATTTGACCTTGTGGATAACGATTAAGGATTTCGGGTGCTAATCCTTTAGTTTCCTTTCCAAAAAGCAGGAAACATCCTTGTTGATAGCTGACAACATGATAAAATTTTTCTGCTTTGGTTGTAGCAAGAAAACGTTCACCTTCGGGGTTCTTCTCTTCAAACTCCGCGAAGTTCTCATAAACAAAGACATTGATTAGATGCCAGTAATCCAGGCCTGCCCTCTTCAAATGCTTGTCCTCAATACTAAAACCCAGAGGTTTAACGAGGTGCAGGTCGGCTCCGACTGCTGCACATAGTCTGGCAATATTTCCGGTATTAGGTGGTATTTCAGGTTCAACCAAAACAATATTTAAATGACTTCTCATCATCAACCATCTATTCTATTTTGGATTAAATTCAAACTGATGTACTTATTATCACGTTACATCTGAATTTCCAATATATTATAACCTGAAAAAACCTAAAAGTATATTTAATGACATCATTTACATCAGAAAAAAGCTCATAAACCTGATATGTTCGTCAATATAGCTTGTCAGCTGGAAAATTGAAAGTACTCAGTAGTTGTTATACTCTCCCAGATTGTGATATTATAGTCTAAATTGTTGGAAAGGGGTATTGTCCTATGCTGTCCGAAGAGGATCGCCGTTTGCTCTATATACTGTCCCAGGATTGTCGATTATCCCCGGAGGAACTGTCCATCCAAACCGGTTTAACCCCGGAATACATAAATAAAAAGATCAAACAATGGGAAAAGGACAAGGTCATCCTCAAATATAATGTACTCATCAACTATGAGCAACTGGAAGAAGACCGGGTCACCGCTTTAATTGATTTGAAAGTCAATCCCCAAAGGGGTCAGGGCTATGATAAAATTGCCCAACGGTTTCAGAAGTTCCCTGAGATCAAGTCGGTCTACCTGATGTCTGGTGATTTCGACCTCAGCCTTGTCGTAGAAGGTAAAAACATGCATGAGATCGCTCAATTCGTATCGGATAAATTGTCTCCTTTAGAGCTAATCGAAAAGACATCAACCCGTTTTATCCTACGTCGATATAAGCAGGATGGAATCGAATTTCACGGAGAGGAAGAAGGGCCTAAACGCCTCATGATTACGCCATGAAGAAATATCTATCACCTTTGGCATCAAGCCTTAAACCATCAGGTATTCGTAAATTCTTCGACCTGGCAGCAACAATGGAAGATGTGATCTCTCTCGGTGTAGGTGAACCCGACTTTTCCACACCGTGGGTCATGAGAGAAACAGCGATCTTTTCTCTGGAACAGGGTCAGACCATGTACACCAGTAACGCGGGTCTCATTGAATTAAGACGAGAATTATCTAAATATATGGCTAAACATCAGGGCTTAAATTACAGCCCTGATAATGAGATCCTGGTCACAGTCGGAGCAAGTGAAGCCGTGGACCTTACTATGCGTGCTCTGATTGTTCCGGGCGACGGGGTACTGATTCCTGACCCCTCTTATGTAGCTTATGCCGGCTGTGCTGCCATTGCCGGTGCAGATATCCACTATGTTCCTTTAAGAGCTGAACATGATTTCCGCCTCCAGGTGGATGACCTTCAACTAGCCTACACTCCTAACTGTAAGGTCTTAGTTCTTTCCTATCCGAATAACCCGACGGGAGCGATCATGACAAGGGAAGAACTTCTTCCCATTGCTCGATTTGCTTCTGAGAATGACCTTATCGTGATATCCGACGAAATATACTCGGATCTCACCTATGAAGGAAGCCATACCCCATTTGCTACTTTGCCTTACATGAAAAACAGAACCCTCCATGTAAGTGGCTTCTCCAAATCATACGCCATGACAGGATGGCGCGTCGGCTATGTGGCTGGACATCCTGATTTTATACAAGCAATGACACGCATACACCAATACACTATTATGTGTGCTCCGATTATGTCGCAGATTGCAGCGTTAGAAGGACTCAAAAGCGGAGAATCAGCCAAAAAAGAGATGGTCATGGAGTACGACCGTCGCCGTAGAATGCTGGTCAGCGGTTTTCGGGAGATGGGTCTGGCCTGCTTCGAACCTCTCGGTGCTTTCTATGTCTTCCCAGATATCACGGCGACAGGGTTAAGCTCAGAAGAATTCGCAGAGCAGCTTCTAAAAGAAGAGAAAGTAGCAGTTGTCCCAGGAACCGCGTTTGGCCCGGCCGGAGAAGGACATATCCGCTGTTCCTATGCCTACTCCACCCAGCAATTACAAGAAGCATTGATTAGAATGTCACATTTTGTTAAGAAACGTTTATAGTATGGTGTGACGTATTAATGAGTAAAAGCAGCTGCTAAACCTTTACATGGAGTTTACAGCTGCTTAATCATATTATCACAATTCTTTGCTATACTTAACTTGTCCCCTCCCTATTGTATTTTTTATATCCCCTTACATCTCCGTAATGTTACGGAGTTTTTCTTTTTCTGAAGATATATTTATTTCTGCGGAGGAGCCATTATAAAAATTATTTCTTACTTCTAAAGTAAGCATAAGTCATAGGTTCACCTTTACCTAGAATTTCCGCGGCAGTCACCTTACCTAGGAAAAGCGTGTGAGTTCCAGCATCCATGGTATCGACCACATCAGCCTCCATGGTGGCAAGAACCTCATCCGGAAGCATTACACCGGATATTCCGCGGTGAGCCTTGATGCCTTCATATTTATTTTTTTCTCTTCCGGACTTATATCCAAAATTACGGGCAAGGTCATGCCCTGACTGATCGAGAACAGCTACACCAAACTTACGACTCTTAGTGATAAGCTCATGTGTATAGTTATTCTTATTGATCCCAATAGCGATTTGAACAGGGTCAGATGTCAGCTGAAAACACGTATTTGCTGTTTGTCCGTTATCTTTACCGTCTGCATGAGCTGTGATGATAAATAATCCATAGGAAAGAGAACGCACCGCTTTCTTAATGGACTCCTCAGCACTGAGCTGTTCAGAAGTTCCATCCAGCCCCTGAAATGAGGCTTTGGCTTCCGTGGGGCCGCTTTCCGTGATTCTCTCAAACTGGCTGGAATCAACCCCACATACGGGACAAATCTCTGGAGGGGTTTCTCCTTTATGAATATAACCACAGACGATACAGCGCCAGGAAGGCAGATCAGGCTTATTTGAATTTTCTTTTACAGTTTCAACTGCGTCAGACACCTTTATTTCATCTTCTTCGACTTTAACGAAATTACTGGAATCCACACCACACACAGGACAGATCTCAGGGGAATTATCTCCCTCATGAATATAGTCACATACTAGACAACGCCATTTCATCATACTAATCCCCTTTCAATTATTTATATAACTCAACTTTCCCACTTGGAAAACTTATCTAGTTAAATATCTTATATATACTTAACTTTGCTCGGGTCAGTCTTCGTAATGATAGCCGCTTTCGGCTGATTGCGCCCTCCATGGCGCAAACAGCCGCGCTTCGCAATCCGTGCTCCGCTTGGCGCTGGCTATTCATTACGAAGACTAGTCAGGGGTTGCCGTAAGTTTTTTGGTTTCATTCTTTTTGACCCATTCTGCTTAATTCAAGAGTCGTCACCTTGAGTTGGGTCTCAAAAGAAGATAGGAAAGTTGAGTTAATAATATTAATACCACATACAGCTTATCCAAGTATTGTGGTCAGCCTGCAGCAAAGCAAAGGGTTGCCCACAATACGGCACTATCCATAGCACCGTGTAGCAAGCCGTGTAGCAAGATATTATCGCATCAAATTCGCGCTTATATATATGCTGGCTTTTCGGCTAATTATGTTTAGCCTACGGTAAAGAGTAGTGAACTTATTCTTTAATGTCTACCCGTCCTTTCGTCCCCAATCATAGGGTATGTCCTCCGTATAGGGAGCAATCCGGTAATCGTCAGGACCTTCGTAATTGTAAGGATAATCGGGAATATTGACGACGAGCGCTTCCGCAGTCCCAATCGCTTTTATTCCATGCGCTATTTCGGGCGGGATATGCAGTACCATGGGGTTATGCTCGCCCATAAAAAACTCGTTAATCTCCCCTTGCGTTGTAGAATTTTCCCTCCGGTCATATAAAACGATTTTCGCCATCCCTTTCACAACACACATATTATCTGTTTGGAGTTTATGGAAATGCCATCCTTTAACCGCTTGCGGGTAACATGTAGTCAGATAGACCTGGCCAAAACCAATAAATAGTTCATCGTCACAACGTAATATTTCCATCAACCTGCCTCTCTCATCTGGCAGGACTTTTAATTTTTTGGTTCTTACTCCGTCAATCATCCGCTATTCTCTCCTTCTCAGCTCAGGGCTAAAATTCTGATTTCTTTGAAAAATTGATATTAATATATCGTATTATTGATTACTCAAGATTGTGCCGATTATCCCACAGGAAAAAACTCGGCTTTAACATAATGACGGGTTGTCTCATATGATGAGGGAAACAGCATGAGTGAGGGATTAATTTGAGTACAGTTTCTATCATTTTAACCAGTTATAACAAACCCAGGTACGTCGGAAAAGCAATCGAAGGCATTTTAAATCAAACCTACCCTGACTTTGAACTCTGGTTAATGGATGATAACTCTGATGGAGAAACGCAGAAAGTCATATCATCCTATCTGAAAGATGAAAGAATACGATATTTCCGAAGCAATATTACGGAAATCTCCGCAAGAGCGGAAAAGATTCGTTATGCCGTACTGATTAACAAAGCCCTGGAATTAAGCCAGGGAAAATATATCTCCTACGCGACCGATGATAATGTCTACTACCCTGAACGCTTGGAAAAAATGGTCGGCATGCTGGAAGCCAACCCTGAAATCAACATTGTTTATTCTTCCTCCAGAGTGGTCTTTCTTGATGAAGAAGGTAAACTTAAAAATACGATGCATCGCATGGCCAAATCTGTCACTTCGCTTGCTTCCTGCCAGGTTGACCATTGTTCAGTCATGCACAGAGCGGATATTTTGCCGGTCATCTATCAGCGATGGGGTTCTTACTGGGATGAAGATCCGGAGTTTTATTTCATTGGCGATGCCAGGTTTTTCTGGCGGCTCTGTCATTATTGGCCTTTTTATCCCCTTCCGGAAATTATGGACGACAACTACCTGACAGCAGAATCCCTGCATACCCAGCTAAAGTCTCAGGAAAAAAAACCTTTGCTTCGGCTTCTGCCTGAACAAAGAACCTGCAAAGAATTGCGGGATCACTTAAAAAGCTTACAGAGTAAAAAATGAGATACAAAACAGAAATAAGCAAAGAAATAAGACCAATCAGAAAATTTGTCCAAAGGCTGACAAGCAATCCGCTTGTCAGCTTCATATTATAGGATCAAGAAGGTTAAAAATCTTGAGAACTTGAGGAGTGGCCATGTTTTTTAAGAATAAAAAAATCTTACTCATAGGAGGAACCGGTTCAGTCGGCAAAAATCTTCTCCACCATATTTTGACGGAGAATCCGGAGGTCGTGAGAATCTTCAGCCGGGACGAATACAAGCAATATCTGCTGCAAAACAAATTGGGAACAAGGAAAAATGTCCGTTATCTGATCGGAGATGTCCGTGACTATGACCGGGTCTTAAGTGCCATGAAAGATATTGATTATGTATTTCATGCCGCCGCCTTAAAGCATGTGCCTGCCTGTGAATACAATCCCTATGAAGCCGTGTTAACCAATATCGTAGGCTCCCACAATGTCCTGAAAGCGGCTATGGCCTTAAAAGTAAAGAAAGTCACTTTTACGAGTACGGACAAAGCCATCTCTCCTACCAACACCTATGGGGCTACCAAACTCACCACCGAACGGATGATTATCTCTTCGGAAAACAGTAAAGGCAGGAGCCCAACGATTTTCTCCATTGTCCGTTTCGGCAATATCATTGGCTCCCGCGGTTCCGTCGTCCCGTTATTCGTGAACCAGATATTACAGGACAAAAAGGTAACCGTCACCCATCAGGCCATGAGCCGTTTTATGATGACAGCGGATCAAGCTACCCGGTTAACCATCAAGGCCATGAAAGAAGCCCGGGGCGGGGAGATCTTTGTCTTAAAAATGCCGGTGATAGTCCTGCAGGACCTTGTAAAAGTGGTCACCGAAGAAACCTGCCGAAAATACAACATCGATTTTAGGGAAATCGTGCTGAAAGAGATCGGCATCAGGCCCGGCGAAAAAATGTACGAAGAATTAATGACGTACGATGAATCCTTAAATGCTTTGGAATTACCGGATATGTTTATTATTCCGTCCCGCCCGGAACACGTTTATTCAAATACGCCTAAGGCTCAACCGGGGACTTACAGCTCCTCCGGTCAAAAAAACCTGACCTCGGAAGAAGTCCGTCAACTCATTTTAGCTGAAAACTTGATTTAAGGAGGAAGTAAATTGAAAGTCTTAGTTACAGGCGGCGCTGGATTTATTGGCAGATGGGTTGTCGCCGGATTGTTAAAAGATCAGCACCAGGTATGGGCATTGGATAATTTGGCGAATGGCCGAATCGATAATCTTGTAGAATTTATGTCCGATTCTCAGTCCTTTCATTTCCAAAAAGGCGATATTAATGACCCTGATCTATTAGATTCCCTTTTTCAGAACGACTTTGATCTTTGCTTTCATTTGGCGGCCAGTATCAATGTTCAGGACAGTATCGATGATCCCCAGACGACGTTTGCCAATGATACGCTGGGTACCTTTCGCGTCTTAGAAAAATGTCGGCACTATCGGGTAAAAATGGTTTTTATCAGCACCTGTATGGTCTATGACGCGGCCCATGATTCCTGGGGTATTTCCGAAGATCACCCGACGAAGCCTGCTTCACCCTATGCAGGTTCCAAAATAGCTGCGGAAAACCTTGTGCTCTCCTATTATTATGCCTACGCTTTACCCGTTGTCATCGTCCGACCATTTAACACCTATGGACCTTTTCAAAAATCCGGCGGTGAAGGCGGCGTGGTGGCTATCTTTATTAAGAATAAACTGGAAAATAAGCCATTGACAATCTATGGTGACGGCTCGCAGACCCGGGACCTCTTATATGTTGAAGACTGTGCCGACTTTATCGCAGCTGCAGGGTATTCCCAATCAGCAGAGGGACAAATCCTGAACGCAGGGCTCGGTCGTGATATCTCGATTAATGAGCTGGCAGGTCTTATCATGGAGGATCCCAGCAAGATCAAGCATCTCGCTCATATCCATCCTCAAAGTGAAATCCGGAAATTGCTGTGCAATTATGCGAAAGCCAAAACAATGCTGGACTGGGAGCCGAAAATAAGTCTGGAAGATGGAATCCGGAGAACGGAAGAATGGATCATAAAGGAGTATCAAGAAAATGGGAGATTTTGATGAACTGGCAATTCGTGGCGGGCAGCCTGTCAGGGAGAAATATTTACCCTATGGCCGGCAATGGGTGGACAAAGAAGACATTCAAACCGTGGTTAATATTTTGCAGGGAGACTATATCACGACCGGACCCGCTGTTGACGCCTTCGAGCAAGATATTGCCGCTTATACCGGGGCAAAATATGCGGTAGCTTTTGCCAATGGCACTGCCGCCCTGCATGGTGCCTGCTTTGCCGCCGGAATTGAGCCGGGCGATGAAGTCATCACTTCCCCCCTGACTTTTGCCGCCAGTGCCAATTGTATCCTTTACCTTGGGGGTACCCCGGTCTTTGCCGATATTGATCCCCTCACTTTAAACATTGATCCTTCAGCAATCAAAAAATTAATTACCCCCAAAACCAAAGCCATTATCCCTGTCGATTTTGCGGGATTGCCCGTCGATCTTAAGGCCATCCGGGCAATTGCCCAAGAGCATAACCTAATCGTCATCGAAGATGCCGCTCACGCCCTGGGAGCCTCTTATAAAAACAGAAAAATCGGCACCATCAGTGATATGACGATGTTCAGTTTTCATCCCGTTAAGGGTATTACCACCGGTGAAGGCGGGATTATTACTACAGACCGACAAGAGTATTACCGGAAGCTAAGACAGTTCAGAACCCACGGGATTACCCGGGAAGCCGGTCAGTTACGAGAACATCATGGGCCCTGGTATTATGAAATGCAATACCTGGGCTATAATTACCGGATGACGGATATCCAGGCAGCTTTGGGCTCTAGCCAGTTAAAGAAACTGGATTCTTTTATTCAAAAAAGACGTAGCTATGCCGAAACGTACACCCGGGCTTTCCAAACGATGCCGGAAATTATTTGTCCGCATGAGCCCCCGGGAGGTTCTTCCGCCTGGCATTTGTATGTGATCCGCCTTAACCTTGATTATTTGCGGGTGGGACGCAAGGATATCTTTGAGGCTCTTATTAAAGAAAATATCGGTGTCAACGTCCATTATATTCCGGTATATTACCATCCCTATTACCGGGAACTGGATTACCCCACAGGCCTATGCCCGCAGGCAGAAAAGATTTATGAAGGAATCATCACGCTGCCCCTTTTTCCGGCGATGACACAGCAGGACCTTAAAGATGTGATTAGGGCACTGAAAAAGGTAATCTCGTATTACGCTAAAAACTAATGCCTAAGAAGGTGAAAATTAATGAAACGGGAAAAGCATACGGCTTTGGTCTTGGCAAGTTCTTCCGGCCTTGGTTTGGCCGCCGCCGAAGCTTTATATCGTGACGGGCACAATATCATTATCTGCAGCAGTAGCCCGAAGCTCTACCAAGCAGAGAAAGCACTGAAAAATACTGACAGCGGGGCAGAGATTTTAGCCATCCCGGCAGATGTTACCTGTATCAGTGATTTAAACAATTTGATCTGTGAAGGGCGAAGGAAATTCGGGGTTATTGATATCCTGTTTTCCAACGGGCCCGGCCCCAAGCCTGGGTCTTTCGTCGACCTCAGGGTTGACGATTATGTCCAAGCCCATCATGATCTCCTGCTTCCCGTCGTCTATACTACACAGCAGCTTATCCCGGAAATGGTTTCCCAAAAATGGGGACGCATTATCATGAATACTTCCATCACCGCCAAAGAACCATCGTTATCCCTGCTGCTGTCCAATGTCTACCGTGCCGGGTTGGTTGCCTTTGCCAAAACGCTTGCCCTGCAGCTGGCTCCCGACAATATTACGGTTAACACACTTGGCCCAGCTGCCTTCCGTACGGAAAGAGCCCTGCAGCTTATTCAGGACGCTGCCTGCAAACAGGGCCGCAATCCTGACGAAATTGAACGGGAGAATACAGCCTGCCTGCCGATGAAGCACTATAACGATCCTGCAGAATTCGGGAGTATCGTAGCCTTTCTGGCCGGTGAGACTGCCGGTGCCCTCACCGGTTCATTTATTGCTGTTGACGGCGGTATATCCCATTCTGTGTTTTAAAGACGTATTCGCCCATTGATATTGGAGGAAGTGGAAAGTATGGTTTCATTTTCTATCGGCCAACGGGTAATCGGCGGGAATGCACCTGTTTTTGTCATTGCCGAGGCCGGAATCAATCACGCAGGTTCCTTTCAGGAAGCAGAAAAGATGGTTGATGTGGCTGCAGAGTGCCAAGCCGATGCTGTCTCTTTCCAGCATATCGCCTGGGATGAGATTAACAGTACGCTCATGAAGGGTAAGAAGAATAATGAATGGGACAGTTGGCGCCTAAGCGATGAGCAGATCGTCCGGCTGTTTGAACAGGCTCATGCTTTAGACCTAACTGTAACCGCCTGTGTGGCGGACTTAGCTGCACTAAGGTTTATTGTCCGGGCCGGTGCCGATTTTCTCAAGATCGTCAGCGGCGACCTTACCTGTCATCCTTTTTTGGCAGCATGTGCCCGTACCGGATTACCTATTTTTCTTTCCACGGGAAATGCGCTGCTGCCTGAGATCGAAGACGCTGTAAAAGTTATCGAAAATGCAGGCGGCAGCAAAATTGTCATTTATCAGACCAACAGTAAATATCCGACGCCTCCGGAAGAAGTGAACCTCAGGGCAATGGAAGTTCTTCACCGCTACAACTATCCGGTTGGTTTTTGTGACCATACAGCCGGCCCCGCTGTTTCCCTGGCGGCCGCAGCCTTGGGGGCCCGAGTTATTGAAAAGCATTTCAGCTTGGATCCTACGGTAAAAAGACCGGATTATGAAGTATCCATCGGCCCACAAGAGTTATGCCGTTTTATTTCAGAATTAAGAGACATCGAGAAAGCCATTGGTCTACCGGTTAAACAGCGCTACCCGGATGAGGATTATCTATCCACACGCCGCTCGATCTATTTCGAGAGGGACTTACGGCAAGGTCATCGGCTTCAATGGAACGACCTTTCCTATAAGCGCCCCGGAATAGGCACCCGGCCTGCCGAGGCTGAAAAATTTGTGGGAAGGGTACTGAACTGCCCTGTAAAAAAAGGGGAATTGCTATTGGAGAATATGCTGAAGCCTCCGGAACAGAACTCTTAACTCACGCCAGAAAGGGGATACGTGATGAAGGGAAACCCCGTCCTCTTATTCCGCACCGACGCCTCCGAAGAAATCGGGATCGGTCATATCATGCGATGTTTGGCTTTAGCCCAAACCTTTCAGGATCTGGGATCGCAGGTCGTTTTTCTCTGTCGGAAGATCCCTCAAAAGCTACAAGTATTGCTATACAAAGAGCATATGGAAGTTGTGGTATTCTTCGTTGACCAAGCCGGCAGTATCGAAGATGCCGAAATTACCGCTCGGATTGCTCAGACCCTGAAAACGGACTGGGTCATTGCCGACGGCTATAGCTTCGACGCTCTGTATCAAAAGATTATTAAGGATAACCATCTCAACCTGATGATGCTCGATGATTACGGACACGCCAATCATTATGCTGCTGACATTATTTTGAATCCCGGTATTCATCCTGATCCGGACGTTTACCAACACCGGGAGCCCTCTGCCCAATTACTATTGGGGCCGCAATACTTTTCCTTACGGCGCGAATTCCTGAAAACTTGCAGGTATCCCAAACGAATACCCGCTAAAGGAAAGAGAGTCTTGGTCACGCTGGGAGGAGCAGATCCAAATCAGGTAACCTTAAAGGTTATCGAAAGCCTGAAACAAATGGACCATCTACTGAAAATATGTGTCGTGGTCGGACCATCCTATGTCCACCCCGATCAGTTGAAATCTGCTGTTGACCGGAGCCAAATCCTTCTGCTGCAGGATGTAGACAATATGGCTGAATTAATGTCCTGGGCGGATATCGGCATCTCTGCCGGGGGGGTAACCTTGGCGGAGATGGCTTATCTGGGACTACCCGCTGTTATTATCCAAACAGCCGAAAACCAGGCTGCTTGCAAGTATTATGACACAAAATACGGCACCTCCTTTTTTTTGGGAGATGCCGGAACGGTTACGAAAGATCAGATCCTTGATGCTGTCAGGTCGCTGTACCAAGATCCCTGGAAACGTCAGCAGATGAGGGAAAACGGCTGGAAGTTGATCGATGGGAACGGTGGCCGGAGGGTCTATGAGGCGTTAATGGAATAATAAACACTCTTAAAATTATCCCGGATACTGTAAGAGCCGTTCTATAATCATTTTCCGATGCCGCTGCATATCATATTAAGACAAACTATGAAGCTACCCGAAGTAAAAAGCTTCCCCGGGCAACCGAGTGAGGAGAAGGATCAATGCAAACACGCGAGTACCTGGAGAATTATTGGTTATTGTTTCTGGATTTCCTTAAACTTTTCGGGGATTTGAATTATTACGGGGTCCCCTTGCCGCTGTTGGCAAACTTCTATCAATACCTGGATGGCAATGTAAAGAAGGAACTGAATAGTCCTGATTTTAAGCAATATTTAACGCAAGAGAGCCTGCCGGAAGCTCAAACCCAACCAGAGTTTGAACGGTGGCTGGAAAAATTGAAAGCACCGTCAACACCGAAGCCTTTGCCCGGAAAAATACTCCTGTATTTTGATTATCTCCGCTTTTCCCCTTCCAGCTATCACTATTTTGACCCGGTAGAAACCGTGATTCTGGCCCGTTGGCAGAAAGACAATCATCATGGGATACCGGTTCACAACATCAAAAAATATACACCTGAAAAGGCCCAGCAGGACCTCACCGTATTGAAGAGCCAGACTGAGAAAAGCTTCCAGACCTTTGCAAGCCACTTTGTGTTCGGTACCCAATTCTTCTATGACACCTTCATGACAAGACTGCCACTGATGATTGAAGGATTGGCGGCCATCAACCGGTATTTTGATCAGCATGCCGTTCGCTGCGTGATCGTAGGCACCACAGAAGATTTGTTCGCCAGGATTCTGACCCTGGTAGCCGCTAACAGAGGGATACCGAGTATCTGCCTGCAGCACGGCGTTCTTGGCGGAGATGAAGCTTATATTCCGGCCTTTGCATCCTTAGTCGGCGTGTTTGGAAACTATGAGCGGGATTGGTACGTAAGAATGGGGATGCCTGAAGATCGTATTGCTATTACCGGCCACCCGCGTTTTGATGATATTTTTACCCAACCGCACATGTCTAGGACTGAGTTCCATCAAAAGTTCGATTTGGACCCGGGTAAGACTACGATATTTCTCGCAACGCAACCCAATTTCCCTTCACTCTGGGATGGGTTGCTCAAAATTCTGGCCGAAAAAAGTCATTTGCAGATCGTGATTAAACCCCACCCCTTGGAATCTACCAAAAGCAAAAATCAGGAGTTCATAAAAGTCTACGAAAAATACGCAGCAAGATATCCGTCTGTCAAATTGATCCCCCAAAGAGATCTGAATATCAATGATTTTTTGGCCAATGCGGATGTCGTTGTCACTAACTTATCGACAGCCAGTATTGAAGCCATGCTGTTTGATAAACCATTGCTGCTGCTGACGGATGTTTATTTTGCTTTCTTTGACAACCTTAGCGAATATGTATTTTCCGATCCGGCCCAGCTCGCAGCGCAAATCGACTCGGAGGCCAAAGTCAAAGAACTGCAAAGGAAAAGTATCAAAGCAAGAGAAGCTTTTATGCAATATGCCTACCCTAAGAAATTGTCCGGTCCAGTATTCCTTGAATTGGTGAAAAACCTAACCGGAAATCAATCTCCTTACTAATATATCATTCTTGAATTCTTTTTACACCTCAAATCAGGTCTGCGTGCCACAGTTCCGGCGACAAGCGAAGCACGGATTGCGTAGCGCGGCTGTTACGACGGCCATGGAAGGCCTAGTGTCACGGTGCCACGGATGGCAAGGAGTGACTCGCCATGGAGGGCGCTATCTGCCGAAAGCGGAATGTGGCACGCGGACCAATCCCAGATTATAACGTACTACTGTCATGGTATTTAAAAAATGCTGTACTAGTAAGTTCAAAGGAGCAATAACAGATGGAATACTTGTGGAAAAACGGGTTTAAAATTTCCCGTGTGGCCTTAGGCACCGCTCAGTTCGGCCTTGAGTACGGTATTGCCAACCAAACTGGGAAGCCGGGAGAAGAAGAAATTGAAAAAATTTTGTATACGGCTTCTGCCATAGGGATCAACCTGTTGGATACCGCTTCCGCTTACGGTGACAGCGAAAAAATCATCGGCAGAATCTTAAACCGTTATCCAGCTGAATCCCGGATGCTGGTTGCCGGTAAATTGCCCAAATTACGATGCGCTAGTCCCCAAATGCTTGACAAGGAAATAGAGCAATATTTGGAGGCTTCTTTACGCAACCTGCAATTGGATTGTCTCCCCATTTATTTACTCCATGATGAAACCGACCTGAACGCCCATCAGGGATATGCCCTTGACTGCCTGGCAAAACAAGCAGAAAAAGGCAAGATTAAACTTCCGGGGATTTCGGTCTATACGCCCGGGGCGGCGGAAGCGGCTTTGGAGAATCCCCTAGTTCAGGTTATCCAGGTCCCTTTTAATATTTTTGATCAGAAATTAAATCGGATTAACTTTTTTCAGCGGGCCGAAGAGAAGCAAAAACTGGTTGTAGTGCGGTCGATATTTTTACAGGGCTTGTTCTTTTTACTGGAAAACAACAGTTACCCGCAGCAATTTGCCGGATATTCTAGCTATTTTGAAAAACTCCGGGCAATCGCTGCCGAGAGTAATCTGCTGGTAGGTGAACTTGCCTACAAGTACGTAGCCCAGAAAACCGGAGGCATCATTCTTCTGGGCGTAGAACACTGCAGCCAGTTGGAAGAAAACAGGAAAACCATCTTTAACCACCGGGAACTGTCCCCCGAGACCATAGCATCCATCGAACGGGAATTTTCGAGTGTGCCGACGGGCTTGACCGATCCCAGGCAGTGGAAGGAAAGCAGGTGAAAATATGTCTCTTGCCAATATGTTTAGCCTGGATGGCAGAGTTGCCGTGGTGACCGGAGGGGCTGGTCATCTGGGCTACGCTATTTCCCATGCGTTGGCCGAAGCTGGCGCGGAAGTCTATATTGGCAGCACCAACTACGAAAAGTGCCGGACTGCTGCTGACGGTATCAATAGAGAAACAGGCGGAAAAGCTAAGGGAATCTTGCTTGATATCCGCTCCACGGAAGCGGTTCAAAAAAGTTTCGCCGCTATCGTTGAAGCAACAGGGAAAATTGATATTCTCGTGAATAACGCCTTTTACACTTCCGGCCAGGGACTGGATATGGTGGACCGGGATTGGCAGGTTGGTCTGGACGGCACCGCCGGCAGTGTTTTCCGGGCAACCCGGGAGATTGTCCCCTATATGGAAAAAGCCGGAGCAGGTTCCATTATCAATATTGCCTCCATGTATGGGCTTGTCTCACCGGACTCTTCGGTCTACACGAAACCGGAATATGCCAACCCGCCTAATTACGGTGCCGGCAAGGCTGCAGTAATACAGTTTTCCCGGTATGCCGCCTGTTATTTGGCCCCCAAGGGAATCAGGGTCAATACGGTATCTCCCGGTCCCTTTCCTTCCGCAAAAGTTCAAGCCGATAAAGAATTCATGACGGCTTTGGGAAAAAAGGTTCCGTTAGGCAGAATCGGTCGACCGCATGAAATCAAAGGAATCATTGTATTCCTTGCGTCTGAGGCAGCCAGTTATGTTACAGGAGCCAATTTTTGCATCGATGGCGGTTGGACAGCCTGGTAACCAGTCTTGCGGTCAGGAGTACAAGTTGGAAATAATAGATGAAGATAATGTATGTAAACACCTGACTCTGCAGGTGTTTTTACTTCCCTTTATAGGATGAGCCAACTATCTCCCGGTCAGCTTTTTTGCAGTAGAAACCAGGTGACATCGTCCTGGGGGAAATTATTGTCCCTGTGGTAAACAAACCCGTACTCAACCAGCCTCAGGTCAGGGTACTTATCCATCATTTCTCCTGCAAAATCGCGTTTGAACAATCTATCCGTGTGCCCGTGGTAAAACACTTCGACCGGATGCGGATCATAGTATTCAGCGAAACAGATATATTTCTTGCTGCTGGCATACATCAGTTCATACACTTTGTCCAGCCATTCAGGGTTGATGTGGACGATGACCCCTTTTATGAGTACAAAATCCCGCGGGTAATCGGGTTTAAAATCCAAAATGGATTGGTGGTAAATTTTTACCCCGGGTATTTCCTTTAATTCCTCCACAGCCGTAGTGTTAATTTCGATGGCAGACAGGTTTAAATCTGGCTTGAGCACACGCATAGCCTTAAGATTCAAACCGATATTCGAGCCAAACTCCAAGACCGAGTTTACACCGGTTGTATGGGAAAATATTTCTGCAAAAAATGGGATGTTATTTTTATAGTATTTATTTTTTAAGTCCTCATTCCTTTTGATATACGCCTCACCAAATTCTCCTGCCCAAGCTTCTTCTTGTTCGGTACGGTATTTGTTCAAACTTGACAACTCCTTTTTGAATTATTGTTTCTTTTTAATATATATTTTCCAAGGGGTTTTTGTGACAAGCTTCATAGTGAAAATAGCGTGTTTGGGAAGCAAATGTCAATTTTCCACAATGAACATAGAATATAACGAGATTCTTCCAATATTTATTAAATGAAAGGATAGCATCTATGCCAAAAGTAAAAGTAATTGCGGAAATAGCCTATGCTCATCAGGGAGACAGCAGAATACTGCATAAATTAGTAATCGCTGCAGCTCAGTCCGGAGCAGATGGCATTAAATTTCAATGGTTTAAATATGACCATCTGGCAACCCCGGACTATTCCTACTATAAGACTTATGAACAATTGTTTATTCCTGCTCATATCTGGCAGGAAACGCTTGAGCTTGCCAAAAAAGAGGGGCTGGAAATTTGGGTTGATATTTTTGATGATTGGGGACTTGAACTGGCATACAAATTCGAGACCATGATTGACGGCTTCAAGATTCCTTCCACAGTGATCCAATCAAAAAAAATTGTTGAAAGTATATTTTCGTTTAACAAACCTGTTTTGCTTGGTGTGGGCGGATGGTATGAAAATGAACTTGATGATTTTCTGGCAAGGCTTAAAAAAGAAAACCTTTCTAACCTAGTCTTGATTCATGGTTATCAAGGTTATCCAACAAAAACATCCGATGCAAACCTCGTACGAATCAGTTATCAGAAAAAACGGTATGATTTACCGGTTGGCTTGGCCGACCATGAAGACGGATCAAGCCCGTTGGCTATTGAACTTCCAATTTATTCAGTATTCGCCGGAGCTACTCTGATTGAAAAACATCTTACGCTGAACCGTTCTCTGAAAGGCCATGACTATTATTCGGCCCTCGAACCTCCTGAATTCGCCAGGATGGTATCTAAGCTGAGAGAAGCGGAGATCGCGATTGGCACTGTGAGTATCAATCAGTCCGAGCGTAATTATTTAAAAGATTCCCTGAGGGTCGTTGCTAAAAAAGATATCTGCCAGGGAGAGATTATAACACAGGATAATACTGCCAATAAACGCTGTCCTTCGGAACAGGCGCTGATGCCCTGTCAAATTGCAGAGGTATTACCCCTTATGGCCAAGAAAAACCTGCAGAAAGATGAACCTCTTCTCCTGGAATATTTTGAACAACCCCGTATTACCATTGCTGTAATTTGTCGTCTTAAATCTACCCGTTTAGCAAAGAAAGCGCTGCTGCCTATCCATGGGATTGCTTCCGTAGAACGGTGTTTACTGAACTGTTTGGCAGTGCCCAATATAAATCAGGTAGTGCTGGCCACATCCTATTTACCGGAAGATGACCCACTTGAACAATATGGGATGGAAGGCCGAGTCAAGGTACTACGCGGAGATCCCGACAATGTCGCCTCAAGATTGATTGAAGCAGCGGAGGAGACAGATGCAAATGTTATCCTGCGGGTAACTGGGGACTGTCCCGCCGTTTCCCCTGAAATCCTCAATATCCTTATCCAGGCGCATTTAAAGAATGGCTCTGATTTAACGTTACCAACTGCTGAACATGCTCCAGGCACGGCCGGCGATGTCTACACCGTCGCCTCACTATACCGTTTGCTGAGACAGAGAAAACCACTTACTCACACGGAATATTTTTCTTTTTATTTTATTCATAATCCTGACCTATTTACTGTTCAGAGGGTCGAACTCCCTGAAGAATTTAAGTTCCCTAAGTGGCGTTTGACCTTAGACGAACGAAAAGACCTGGAGCTGTTAGACAAAATTTATACCGATTTAGCTGTAGGACGAGAACCTCTATTCTTATCCACCCTTCGTAATTATTTAATTCAAAAGCAGGAATTAGCACAAACCAATGCCCATGTTTCTCTGAAATGGAAGGCTGATCCAACACTATTTGAGGAAATAGTAAAGGCAACAACGCTGGAAATGGACATCCCCGAATAAGAACTTTCGATAAGAACCGGAGCTGTTTTTGATGATGATTGACGATTATAAACTGATTGATGTTACAGATAAACACAAAGATTTCATATACCGTTGGCGGAATTCAAATCATATTCGTAAGTATATGTTTACCGATCGCCTGATAACAAGAGAGGAACACGATCTGTGGTTTGACCGTGTTAAAAAAAACAATGCCCAGATTAATGGGATAATTAATAGGCCTATTGCCAAAATCCTGCACTATCAGGAACAACCAATCGGATTTATAAACTTCACAGACATTGATCAGGAAAATAACAAATGCTCCTGGGGTTTTTATATTGGCGAAGAGAATGCTCCCAAAGGCTCGGGGCAAATCATGGGTTTCCTGTCTTTAAACCATATTTTTGAGGAATTTAAGCTCCGCAAATTGTGCGCTGAAGTTCTGGGTTTTAATGAGCGCAGTATCCGTTACCATCGAAAATTAGGATTCATTGAGGAAGGAAGGCTGAAAGAACACGTCTTCAAACACGATCGTTACGTGGATGTGATCTTAATGGCTTTATTTCATGATCAATGGGCTAAACGCAAAGTACATTTAGCCGTCAGACCAAATCCAATGTAACGCTAACAAGAAAAGCTTACACTAAAGATCAAAAGATAAGGAGGATACGATCATGGATCAAATCATCATCAACCATAAAAAAATAGGCGTAAACCATCCTCCCCTGATCATCGCCGAGATGTCTGGAAATCATCATCATTCTTTGGAGAGGGCCTTACAAATTGTTGAAGCCGCGGCTAAAGCCGGTGCACATGCTGTAAAACTGCAAACTTATACTGCTGATACCATGACCTTGGATCTGGAAGAAGGAGACTTTTCGATCCGCGATGTTGACAGTCTTTGGAAAGGCTATACGCTGTACCGCCTATATCAAGAAGCCTATACTCCCTGGGAGTGGCATAAACCTATCTTTGAGCGCTGTCAAAACTTAGGATTGCTTGCTTTCAGTTCCCCTTTTGATGAGAGTGCCGTAGATTTTCTGGAGTTACTCAATGTTCCCTGCTATAAAATTGCATCCTTTGAGAATACAGATTTACCATTGATTCGCAAAGCAGCTAAAACTGGCAAGCCACTGATTGTTTCTACAGGAATGGCAACATTAACTGAGCTGGATGAAACCGTCCGTGCGATCAGAGAAGCGGGATGTAAGGATTTAATCTTGCTTCAATGCACAAGTTCGTACCCTGCTTCACCTCAGGACAGCAATATTTTGACCATCCCTCACCTGAAGGAAGCATTCCGATGTCAGGTAGGATTATCTGATCATACTTTAGGGATCGGCGTTGCAGCTGCCAGTGTCGCCTTAGGGGCAACGGTAATTGAGAAGCACTTTACTTTATCCCGTTCTGAAGGAGGGGTCGATTCCGCCTTTTCCCTGGAACCCGAAGAAATGAAGCAGTTAGTAACCGAAACGAACCGGGCCTGGCAGGCTCTAGGCAAAATCACCTATGGTCCCACTTCTGCAGAAAATAATTCCTTAAAGCTGAGACGGTCCTTGTATATTACCAAGGACCTGAAAAAAGGAGATACACTGGCGAAGGATAATGTACGTATCATCAGGCCCTGATTGGGCTTAGCCCCGAAGTATTATGACGTTATCCTGGAGAAACAAATAAGGCATGATGTCTCAAAAGGTACGCCGCTCACTTGGGATTTGCTATAAGAGGGATCGCAAAAAAGGAGAACCTGTAAAGGCTCTCCTCTTCTTTACCCGCACTGCTGGGGCGGACAAAGTCCATAGCTCGGTATACACATTTGGACCGGAGCAACTTTTCTGACGAGGTTGATGACCTGTACCTGGGCAGTGACCTGCGTAACATTCCCGATATCATCTCTTTCTGAAATAACGGCCCCTTGACATATTGAATAAATAAAACATTCCGGATTGATTAATGCTACATCTACTCCGCCTGTGCCGTTACAAGCTAAAGTGATCACTTTTGTTACCGTTTTAACTGCGGTTCCAAATTCAAATCCGCCTTCATCCAATGGAACTCTTGCAGTTACTCTCAGCGAATAAACGAGCTGGACTAGATCATTGCCGATGCTCAGACAGTTTATAAGAGTAGCCTCCGTAGATACACATTCAGCTTCTTGCGCATCACCAGTAATGACTTCCAGAGTTGGAGCCTCAAACGGTATTTCTATTTCTTCATTTTGGATATCATAGCACTCACAAAATACTCTTGTAACTCTGATGACGTCAATCTCGGTAGGCTGTGGACATTGAGGCAGTCCGGTTACCGGGTCTATGGGACATGGTCCGGGTTGAACCTGCGACGGCTGGTTTCCCACGCTCATTTGTATTCCTCCTGATATTAAAATATTTTATACTGCTCCAATTTTATTAATTTTTATGAACAAGCAATATTTTACTACATCTTATGAAACAGCTAGTCTTTATGTGTTGTACCTTCTGGAAAAAAACAGTTCTTTTTCATTCACAACTGCTGAAGTCAGGCATAATTCTATAATAAGGCTTGTTAGGAGGAATGGTTATGGCTGGAGCACCTGTACTTCTTAGTCTTTGTATGATTGTTAAAAACGAAGAAAAAAATATCGTCCTCTGTTTGCAAAGTATTGAAGATTTAGTTGATGAAATAGTCCTCATCGACACCGGCTCTGAAGATAAGACGATCCAGAAAGCCAAAAAGTTTGGAGTAAAAACTTACAACTTTCCCTGGCAGAATAACTTTTCAGCTGCCCGAAACTATGCCTTGCGAAAAACAAAAGGACAATGGATCTTAGTCTTGGATGCAGATGAACGTCTGGAAAAAGTCAGCCCTTATCTGTTGCGACAAACTTTAAGCAAAGCAAAAGAAGAAGGCTTTTATGTAGCTGTTTATAACTATCAGGGGAAGAATCAAGGGTATACCAGATCTTACAGTTTAAGATTATTTCGCAATCATCCTTTGTACCGGTATACAGGGAAAATTCATGAACAAATCCTCCCTTCGATCAAAAAAAATAACCCTCAGGCCCTCATCGGCTGGTCCCAGTTAATTATCCATCACGACGGATACTTAAAAGAGGCAGTCACACTGAAGGATAAGGCTGAACGCAATTTGGAAATATTGCTCAATGAATCACAAGATGTAAAGAATACGCCATTTTATAACCTGAACCTTGCTATGGAATATCTCAGGTTGGGTCAATTATTGGAAGCCGAAACCAAATTGAGAGAAGGGTGGGAAACTGTCAATATTCACGACAGTTATGCCCATTGCCTGTTATTGAAACTCATTGCTTGTCTTCACGCGGAAAGAAAAGATCGGGAAGCGTTGGTCTACTGCCACCAAGGTTTAGAACACTATCCCGATTTTGCAGATATTTATTACTACTACGGAATCTGTCTCATGAAAACGGGTGATTCTGAAGAAGCAAAAAGAATACTTTTAAGAGGTCTCCTGCAAGGTGAAAGTCCTAAAAAGTATATCTCCCAATCCGGATGTGGTTCTTACCTTAATCTTTGCGCTTTAGCACAAATTGAGGAAGAACGTTCCTCTTTTGAAACCGCCTCAGCTTATTATTTACAGGCCTTAAGGTTACAGCCGAACCATCTTCCCTATTTAAAACGTCTGATCAAGGTTTTGTTGAAGAGTGATTTGGATAAAAAATCGTATCTGGCTATGCACAATCTTCTCAGTAAAGAATACGTTTCCACCATTGTTCAAACTGCCTACATTTTACATTATTATTCTTTTGTTCTGGAAATTTTGTCAGAATGGCAAGGTGCAGCTTGTGATTGGGAACTTCAATTAATCCAGGGAAAGAGTCTTATGAGACTGAGAAATTATCAGGAAGCACTTGCCAGGCTGGAAACAATACCTTCACAGAATCCTCTCAAAAGAGACGGCCTGCTTTACAGTTGGCTCTGTGCAATACTTGAAGAAAATTTCAGCTTAGCTGCAAAATATACTATTGAACTGGAGCAGCATGAAAATAAGCTGAGCAAATTATTAACCCAGATTCAAAATTGTCTGCAGTATGCTGATAAAACTGTTGACTTTCATGATCATGCGCTGTTTAAAAATAATGAAAGTGTCTTGGCTATCTTAACAATCATTGATAATTTAGCCTCATGCCAAGCAGAAAAGTATCTGAATCAAGTTGTTGATTTTTTGCTTGAGCTCACCGGTGAAGCTTTTAAACCCCTGCTTCAAAAAATATTATCCAGCAAGGAGGCTGCTGCTCCATGCTAGAAGAAATCCCCTGTTCTTGCATCCCAGAGATCAGCATCATCATTCCTGTTCATAATCAATGGGAATATACCAAAATATGTCTGGAGAGTATCCGAAGACATACCTTAGAAAATCACGAGATCATTATCGTTGATAATGGTTCTGAGGATGCAACCGGTCAATATTTGAAAGGTATTCCCCATATTCGTGTAATTCATAACCAAGAAAACCTCGGCTTTGCCAAGGCAATTAACCAAGGATTAGGAATTGCTCAAGGTAAATATGTGATTGTTCTTAATAATGACTGTATTGTATCCTCCGGGTGGATACCTTCCCTTCTCTGGGCTGCCGAAAATCTGAATATTGGGATCGTAGGGGTAATGTCAAATTTCGCGGCATCTCCTCAATTATTAAAAGCAAATCTCAAATCACTTGAAGACATTCCTAGAATTGCTCAAGACTTGAAAGAAAGATGTTATCATTCTTTGATTTATACCACGCGCGTTATCGGTCTATGTATGCTTATCAAAAGAGATCTGATCAATCAGATTGGAGGATTTGACCCCCGTTTCGGTTTGGGTACTTTTGAAGATGACGATTTTTGTCTGAGGTCGGTTTTAGCGGGTTATAAAAACGTTATCGCCCAAGATGTTTTTATCTATCATTTTGGAAGCATGACTTTCAGGCAAAAGAAAAATCTAAGAAAGGTTTTGCTCCGAGAAAACTGGCAAAAGTTTAAAGAAAAATGGGGATTGCCTCTGGATATGCCTTTTGAGTCTAAAGCCTATAAAGACTTTCTGGATAATTATTTGGATCATATTGACCCTCACGAACTCATTAAACTCCAGGATAAAATCTATGTCCCTTTTTAAATGTTGATCAATCGAAAAGAAAGGAAAGGAAAGGAAAGGAAGAAAAAGATGAGGATCTTGATAACCGGCGGTAAAGGCAATTTGGCAACGGAACTGGTGAATGTTTTAGGGAAAAAGTATGACCTGGAAGCTCTGGACCACAAAGACCTAAATATCTCCTCAGAGGAAGAAATCATTCATGCGTTTTCCAGGCTAAAACCTGATTTTGTCATTAATACTGCTGCCATGACTGATGTTGACGGCTGTGAAAGTCTGTTTAATGAAGCCTTGGACGTAAATAGCTTAGGACCGTTTCATCTGGCTAAGGCCTGTAAGAATTATAACAGCATTTTAGTTCATTTCAGCACAGAAATGGTTTTTGACGGCGTGAAAACTTCCCCTTATACCGAAGCAGATTGTCCTAATCCGCTCTTAGCTTACGGGTTAACAAAATATATCGGAGAACGAAACATTAAAAGGGTGGGTTGTCGGTATACAATTTTCCGGACTAGCTGGCTTTTCGGTGGGGATGCGCCTAAATTTGTTAACAGATTCATTGAGAAAGCAAAACAGCAGCCTTCCATCCAGGTAGTAAATGATCAAATTGGTTCACCAACGTATATTCATGATATTGCGCTGGCCATTAATCAATATCTGCACGAGCCTCAGCTAGGTATTTTTCATATGGCCAATTCAGGGAAAGCAAGCCGCCTGGATATGGCTCAGCTCATAAAAAAGGAACTCTCATTAAATTGTGAGCTCCTGCCTATTTCCTATCTAGACCTGAAGATAGAAACCTACCGTCCTCCCCATGCAGTTTTGGATTCACATTATAAAGAAAAGTACCGCTTTTTACAGCTTCGTTCCTGGGAGGAGGCCATGAAAGACTATTTAAAGCGAAGCTTTTTTTAGGCTTTTCCTGTAGGATAAAAAAAGGTATCGCGTAACGACTTCATTGAAGTAGATTGCGATACTTTCTGTTATTATTTCTCGCTTTCCCTGGATCAATTACTTGGGAATTTATAGTTTGGACTTAAGGAAAAGCCGGCAAAGTAACTCCTGGAAAGATAGTACAGGGAGTTGGAATACTAAGACCATAAGACGGTACCAGCAACTGCACTGTCGAAATACACTCTACGACCAAATTAACCTGAAATACAATAGCTGTTTCCACCGATCCTGCATTAACCACGGTAATTGCACTGCTGCAAAATACAATTGTACTCGCAGTTGTATCGAGTATTGTTCCTATTGGGCAAGACAGTGTTACTGTTGTAGTGAAATCAAATACCCGATTGGCTGTTTCGGCTGGATTGTTCGGATTTGTCAGCGTCACAGGTACAGTTACCAACAGCGTAATTGTTTCAAGTCCGCCGCCTGCGGGAACTCTCGATATTACTGTTGCGTTAATTTTTGCCAAGGCGGTTAAAGCACAAGGCACCACCTGACCTGGAAAAAAAGCACCTGTGGGCCACTCACCGCCCGGTCCTGTAGTGACTGTTGCCGATCTTATTTGGTCTTCAACTTGAAAGCAGCTGTCATATACTTTGTCAACTGAGATGCAGGCGATTTCAGTCGGCGGCGGGCAGCCCGCAGGTGGACAGGGGCCCGGATTTACTTGAATAGCCATCTATTTTGACACTTCCTTTAACCAAAATTTGAATTATAGAAAATTCAAAACCTGGTTTATCATATGAGAAGACTTGTCAATGTGCTACAGTCGGCTGCTTTCCATTTTTGGTTCAGTCGAGGGAAATCTTAGTTCTTACCTATGATATTAATTCACATACTTTACGGTCGAAATGAGGACTTAAGGTTCTGTTCTTCTCATCCGTATATAAATCTTGTACTCCTTTTTCTCGAAGGGCAGGAAAATCTTTTTTTAGCAGTTCAACGTCGCTTGTTGTATTGGGGGCAAAAATTCTGTAACTTGCATGTGACTTAGAATTTTTAAGATATAATCTTTATCAATATCAGGCCATTGGAAACCAATTTGACTTAAATACTTGAGAGTTACGGATGAATCAATCTCCAAGTTAGAATCTAAGCCAATCGTGCCACTAGCATTAAAATTAAAAATAATACCGCTAAGAATCTCTTTCCCATAGTTGGTCTTAGAAAAAGATGTCAGCAGATCATCAAACGAGCTATTTGGCAAAACATTTATATTAACTCCGACGGTTTTTATGAATTGGAACATTTTATTTACACTAATCATTCGGTGATTGTAGACATGATAAACCGGCAGAGACTCCTTAATTGCTTGCAATTTAACAATAGCTTCTGCACAAAAATCTACCGGGGTAAATTCCAGAGACTTTCTAAGATAGTCCTCCGGGACAGATTCTAATAAGAAAATGGCTTTTAAATGCCGATAAAAAGCATTTTGATGGATGTTTATCTGGAATAGACCATCTGTATATCTTCCTGTCAATACCCCTACCCGAAAAATTGTGGCCTTAAGTCCATTTTCAGCAGCCTTAAAAATGAGATTCTCCGCCTCAAATTTAGATCTTACATAAACATTTGCTTTATAATCCTGCCCGATATAAAAGTCTCGCTCGGTAAACTTTTGGTTTATATGCTCATAATTCCTATAGTTCCCAGCCACACTGATTGTCGAGATGTGGTTCAACTTCTTGGCATGATTCAAACAAAATTTAATAACTTCCTCTGTTCCTTTAACATTGACTCGATAATACGAATCATAATTACCATAGTGACTGACCGACGCCGCCGAATGAATAACTCTATTGACATTTTGGCTCAAACCGCTATAAGCCTCCCCCGAAAGCCCAAAATTGTCGTGGGAAACATCCCCGTTGACGACGATGAGTTTGCCAGGTAAACGTCTCTCAGCGAAAAATGGGAAATAATAATCCAGTAGTTGATAAAGTTTCTTCTCAGGGTCATTACCGCGAATTAAACAGTAGATGGTGTCACTGGTCGCAGAAAGCAGTTCGTGCAGAATATGAATTCCTAAAAACCCGGTCGCCCCTGTTAAAAGGATATTGCCAGTGTTAATATTTGACAAGTTCGATTCAATGCCAACTGATTTAGGAAAGTCTTGTTCGTTTGTCTGTATAAATGTTGAAACAGAATTATGTCCTGATATTTTTCCCGATAGTTTTCGGATATTTGGAAAATCATAGAAGTCCTGAGCAGATAATCCCCAATCATTTGGAAAAAGACCGGATAGAACCTCCAATACGGCAAGGGAGTCGCCGCCCAGCGCAAAAAAATCATCGTCGATTCCCACTTGCGTCATTTTCAGCGCTTCTTGCCAAAGAGAGGCCAGCTTCCATTCCAATTCGTTTCGGGGGGGAACATAGGCAGGCTTGAGCTCTGTCCCGATATCTGGTTCAGGCAACGCCTTTTTATCAACTTTTCCGTTTGAGTTCAGGGGAAGGCTGTCAAGTATAATAAAATGCGCCGGAATCATATAATTGGGAAGATCCTTTGCTAAATACACCTTTAAATCAGAGCTTGATATATAACTTTGACCATGTTTCGTGACGTAAGCGCAGAGGTACTTCCTCTGATGATGGTCTTCGTTGCAAATTACAATTGCATCCTTCACCTTATCATGCTTTTGTAACGTACTTTCAATTTCCCCTAACTCAATCCTCAGCCCTCTTATTTTAACTTGGCTATCGTTTCGGCCCAGGAATTCAATTTCACCATTATTCAGCCAGCGGGCAATATCCCCTGTCTTATACATCTTACGTCCGGGAATAAAGGGATTGTCAATGAACCTTTCTCTGGTTAACCTCTCGTTATTGATATATCCCCGTGCCACACCGTCGCCGCTTATGTAGATTTCTCCTGTTACACCAATCGGAACTGGTTTCAGATTTTCGTCCAAAATGTATATTTGGGTATTGCCTAAAGGCCTGCCTATGGTTATTGGTTCCTGTTTCTTTAGGTATTTTACAGTCACATAAATTGTAGTTTCCGTTGGTCCGTAACCGTTGTAAATTTGTGCCTGCGTAACTTTTTTTAGTTCGCTTAATAGTTGTTCCGGAAAACTCTCTCCGCCAAGCATAATTGTTGTCAAAGAACTCAATTTGTATGCATTACTGTCATTAAGAATTAACTTCATGAGAGAAGGCGTTGTCTGCAGAAAATTAACTTGGTATGTTGTGATGAGATTAAGCAGCAAATAAGGGACAGCAGCTTCTTGCTGGTTAGCTAAGATAACACGCATTCCTTTGACCAACGGGAAAATTGTTTCTACAAAGAAAATGTCAAACGAAAATGAAGTAATCGCTAATGCCGTCATGTCGGAACGATATATTAAGCTTGAGAAAGAATGGACAAGGTTGTTCAAGCCCTTGTGTTCGATCATTACCCCTTTGGGAGTTCCGGTTGAGCCTGAAGTATAAATAATATAGGCCAAATCAGTCGGCTCCGGTCCATAATCCAGCTTCGCTATGCCTTTTTTGAATATTTCCTGGTCGTGAAGGTTAAATTTGCGCGATTTCAATATTAGGTCAGTATTTTTAATGATGTAAGATAAAACCAGCTGACAATTACTATTCTCCAGCATGTAATTGATTCTTTCTATCGGATAAACCGGATCAATAGGTAAATATGCCCCTCCGGCCTTCAGAACAGCCAGGATAGCTACAAGCATCTCAACAGATCGGTCCATTACCAAACCAATGATAGAGCCTTTTATTACTCCTTGCGCCCGTAATGCCCCGGCCAATTGATTAGATCGCTGGTCAAGTTCCAAGTACGTTACCGCATTATTCTCAAAGATTACCGCAACTTTTTCAGGGTTTAAACTAACTTGCTTCTCAAATAAAGTAACGATAGTTTCTTCCCTGGGGTAGTCCTGTTTGGTATTATTAAATTTCCATAGCAAATCTGATTCCTGCTCAGCGGACAACATCTTGATGTCAGAAAGCGGCAAATATGGATTGTTTAAAGCATTACGAAGCAACGTAACAAAATATCCATGCAACCGGTTAATATCAGTTTCCGAGAAGACATCGGTTAAATAATCATAGTCCATCGTATAATTCCCACTGTTTTCACGGTCACTGATGTGGAGCGTCAGGGAATCAAGCTGAGACCCATTGAATAACCATTTTAAGTCATAATTAATATTGCTTACGTCGAATTTAGCATTCTGAAAAGATAACGAAATATCAAATAATTTATCTTGTATTACATGGGCTTCACGAAAATCTTTTACAATCTGTTCCAAAGGATATTTTTGATGTCTTAGCAGCATTCCCCATCTTTGGCTAACCTTTTTAACCAAAGATGCGAAATCGAGAGCACTATTCAATTGGATGCGAAAAGGAATTGTACTGATAAACATCCCCATCATATTCTTTTCTTTTACCCCGCTGCGGTTAAGGACGGGAGTCCCAATAACAATATCTTTACTGGAAGTCAATTTCCAAATACAAATGGCTAAGATAGCATAAAAAAAGCAAAACGGGGATGTATTTTCCATGCTACAAAATTCTTTGATGACAGACGTAAGGTCACTTGGCAAAATAAAGGTTTGCCGTTCAGCAGCCGTAGGATTCGGAACGACTTTATTATTGAAAAGGGTGAATTCCGGGGAATCAGAAAAAAATTCATTCCAAAAGGCTCTATGTTTTTGATATCTTTCCGAGTTATAAAAATTCATTTCATTCTGAATATAATCTTTATAAGAAGGTCTTTCTATCAAAGCTACTTCTTCTTTATCCCGCAATTTACAATAGTTCTGTAGAATTTGACTAACCAGATTCGTTATACTCCAGGCATCAGCAACAATGTGATGGACCTTACCGAAAAAAGCGCCTTCGTGATCGCTAATCCTGATCATCACAAAGTCATAGAGGTCAGAATCTAATAACTCGAAATGTTCACGGCTTCTTTTTTTTTCCCAACAACTTAGTTCACTTCTGCTATTTGAATCGCCAAAATCAAGAAACTCAAATTGCTTCTCAATGTATTCTGAAAAATACTGTTGAGGCTCTTTACCATTTTCCACGATCCGAGTGCGCATCGCATCATTATTCTTAATAACAAGGTTAATAGCTTTATTTAATAAAAAGTAATCTACACATTCTTTTAATTCTACAATAAATGATAAGTTTACAAAGGTTGTATTAGAATAAAATTTCTCAATAAACCAAATGGATTTTTGAGCATTGGTAATAGGATATAACGTTATATTGGGAACCATAAAAATATCCCCCAATCGTAGTAAATTTGCGAGTTAGTGCCATAAGCGGATTAACCGCGGCTTTTGAAGACTCACCCCAATTAACTGATTATTCGGAATATTCAGGTCAAGGATTTTCCACTGCTGCCACAAGAACATCCTTCTCGACTTATCGTATCAGATTAGTTATATTCCCCCTTTCTTGGGGTAAAAAAATATACTCTTCTTGCAGACTTGTCGTATTAAAATAGCGATAATACCGTATCGGTTTTTTGTCCAATCTGGGAAGTCTATGCTTGAATATTCTCTATTTGAATATCTTCCTCTAAGATATGTTCTAATTTAGCTAAATCTACGGGCTTAGCTACGTGTCTATTAAAGCCGGCTTCTTTAGAGCGTTCAATATCCTCCGGCTGGGCGTATCCCGATAAGGCAATCAAATAAACATCTTTCAATTGCTCATCCCTCCGTATATTACTTGCCACTTCATATCCGTTCATACCTGGCAACCCAATATCGCAAAATATTACATCAGGCTGAAATTCTTTTGCTCTGGCTAATCCTTTTATGCCATTAGGAGCAGAAACAACCTCATAGCCCAAGTAACGCAACAAGGAACACAATATCTCCGCCACATCCGGAATATCATCAATAACCAATATCCGTCGTTTGCCGGATTTCTTCCAGTCTTTTTCTTGCTTAAAACTTTTCTCAGGTTCTTGATTAACCTCCAAGGGAAGTTGAATGATAAACTGAGCCCCTTTTCCTAAACCATCGCTCTTGGCTGATACTTTCCCGCCATGTAAATCTACCATCCCTTTGACAATAGCTAAGCCCAGACCAATCCCTCCGCTGCTGTGGTCCAGCGAAATATCCGCTTGTACAAACGGCAGAAACAAATCTTCAAGCAATTCCTGCTTAATACCAATCCCATTGTCATTAACCTTCAAAACGGCTTCGCCTTGGCCTTCATCTTTAGAAACCATAACCTGCACTTCCCCTCCGACGTTAGTGAATTTCAGGGCGTTATACAATAGGTTCTCAATAATTTGGATCAGCCTGGTTGAATCAGCAAGTACGTATAGCGGCTGAGAATTATTTTTAACTTTGAGACTTACCCCTTTTTCCA
This sequence comes from uncultured Gracilibacteraceae bacterium, assembly GCA_964477085.1. Classification (GTDB taxonomy): domain Bacteria; phylum Bacillota; class Desulfitobacteriia; order Desulfitobacteriales; family Syntrophobotulaceae; genus Dichloromethanomonas. The sequence continues at coordinate 49,974 of CAYZDF010000014.1, forward strand.
CAAACATTTGTTTATAATCTTTAACTGTTGTTAAAACCAGGTTATTAAGCTCAACTAATTCTATTTTAAGTTTAATCTTGTTTTGGGTGATCCTGGTTACTTCCATTAGGTCATCGACTAATCGGGAAAGTTGAATCGTCTGCCGCTCAAAGATCTCCATAGCTCGAACCACTTGGGCAGAGGCCGGGTCTGCAAGTTTAATAAGTGAAAGACTCATCATCATTGAAGCTAACGGGTTCCTCAGTTCATGGGAAAGGCTGTTAAGAAATTGGTTCTTCTGATAGTCTATTTTTTTGAGATCTTCTACCAGAGCCAGAGCCCTCTGTTCACTTTGCTGGAGAGCTTTCTCCGCTAAAAAGTCCTTTTTCTTAGCGTAATAAAGAATGATGGATATAAACCATGCTAAGATGACAATAATGGTGCTATTGATATAATAATCGCGTAACAGAAGGGGGTCAGTCTGTAATTTGCTTATTCCCAGAATGAAGATTATATGAGTTGCCAGATAGATCGACAAACTCCGTACAGGATGGTGGTAATTGACTATGGCAATTAGGTATATACCAAGGATATAAAGTGTTATTTGCCCGTTTATCCGCTGATCGTTAACTGAAAACAACGCGCAGATAATAACAAACGTGAGATTAAAAAGGTAATTAAGCAATTTATCACACCTGGTGAACTTGGTAGATTGCAGCCTGAGCTTGCGCCAGGAAAAGCCGAAGAAAACAAGCATAGATAGTCCGGTGGATAAATGCAAAAAGAAAAGTACCTTGTACTCATTGCTAACAGAATTAAAGCCCTTCTGCATATTTGGCAGATCAAGAATAAACATAACAATTATTACAACGGCAATAATTATTAAGCTAAAATAGCGCATCCTGACATAATTTGTATAGGTGAGTTCCTGACTGAAATCGTCTCTTTCTCTAAATTCTCTAAAAATTTTCTTTTCGCCATGTGCAAATATAGCTATATTAACCTCCTCTTATGTATTCAATTACTTTTAATTTTTCAGATATATTCAGCATTCTGTTCGCTTGGTCGCAGCAATTCTAGGCTCAGCCCAACTCCTGTCCTCATTATGGCATACAATGTCTGATGAATTCGCGTGAAATTTGTCAAATAAAAAAATACTTGGAATTACCACGATTTACCATTGTATTCAAATACCTGATGGCAACCTTTATTTAATTGTGCTGAGTCTATATGAAGCCAGAGACGTCCAATTCAGCGTTCCGATGCAGGCATCTCGGATTCAAATACTGCGTTTCGTTTGAAAATATTCAGTTGTCGGTTACAAAGATTGCTTTTAGGTTTACAAAATGGCTTCTTACCTTTCTATTAAGTCGTTTTTTGCTCATTTTTTGCTTCAAAGCCACTGCATATAGTGGTTAACCTACCTTATTTGCCCTTTGAACCACAATACGTCATCATTATTACGCACTCCACATGCCTTGAGGATACAAAAAAGATGCCG
>CAYZDF010000015.1:0-51145 GCA_964477085.1 uncultured Gracilibacteraceae bacterium
TTTTTAAGATCTTCAAGGTTTTATCCTACCCGGCAGGGTGGGAAAGTTGAGTTATAACTTAAAACTTAAGCAATAAGAATTATTTATAACCATTTTTTTCTATTCTTCTTATCTGCTCAGAAAAATCAGTAGGAGTATTAAAATAAATGTCGAATTATATCGGTATGAATTATTAGATTTGATAACCCAACTTTCCTCTCGGATAGGGATTTCTTTAAGGATATAATGCTTGGTTTATATTCAAGATCAGACGGTAAATATATAGGAGTACTTCTAAAGAATTATTGATGAATATTGCGAGGTTAGGCCAATATGTCTCATCATAACCTAAAATCAGGGTATAAGAGGCTTGAAGAACGACTCAATCGATTTCCTCAGAAAGCACCTTCTTCAGAGACACTTCATAAGATTCTGAGTTTACTCTTGAATGAAAAAGAAGCTGACTTGGTGGCACAGCTCCCCATTAAACCATTTGATGTTAAAACTGCCAGCATTATTTGGAAGATGGATGAGACGACAACAGGCAAAATGCTGGAAGATCTTGCTTCAAGGGCCTTACTGCTGGATATGGAATATGAGGGAGAGATGCGGTATGTACTTCCTCCGCCCATGGCTGGCTTTTTTGAGTTTTCTCTGATGAGGATAAGGGATGATATTGACCAAAAAGCACTTAGTGAATTATTCTTTCAATACCTGAATGTCGAAGAAGATTTTATCAAAGAATTATTTCTGGCCAGTGATACGAGGCTGGGGAGGGTTTTCGTTTATGAGACTGTCCTCAGTAATGAAAATGCCATCCACATCCTGGATTACGAAAGAGCAAGTGAAGTGATCAGAAATTCTTCGCATATTGGTGTTAGCATGTGTTATTGCCGTCATAAGATGAGTCATCTTGGGCAAGCTTGTGATGCGCCAATGGATGTTTGCTTAACATTTAACAATGTTGCTGACTCCCTGATCAGACATGGTCATGCCCGTCGAATCGAAGCAACCGAAGCCTTAGAAATTATCTCGCACGTTCAGGAACATAACCTAGTTCAATGTGGTGAAAATGTAAGGAATAACGTCAGCTTCATTTGTAATTGCTGTGGATGTTGCTGTGAAGGATTATTGGCCGTAAGGAAGTTTGGGATCCTGCAGCCCTTACATACAACAAACTATCTACCTGTGGTTCAGGAAGAAACATGTACAGGCTGCGGGCGTTGTGTTAAGGCTTGTCCAATCGAAACCATTAAAATGATTGATATCCTGAATCCGAACGAGAAAGCCAGAAAGATAGCGGAAATAGACTCCAGCATCTGTCTCGGATGTGGCGTTTGTGTCAGGGTATGTCAAAGAGGGAGTATCAAGTTAAATCGACGGGAACAGCAAGTGATAACCCCCGTTAATTCTGTACATCGGATTGTGCTGATGGCGATCGAGAAGGGGATGCTTCATCATCTTATTTTCGATAACCAGGCTTTTGTCAGTCATCGGGCTATGGCAGCGATCTTATCGGCGATCCTTAAACTTCCTCCTATTAAGCAAGCGATGGCCAGTAAGCAGATGAAGTCGGTATACCTGGATCGACTACTTAAAGATTTAGCGTAATCTTCGTAAGAAAACAGGATATAAGGTTGGTAGGGAGCAACGATATGCGCCAAAGTCAATCCTGGAAGAAAAAAATCTATATTATTATCTTTGAATCAGATACCCCCACTGGCAGAGCATTTGACATTGCTCTTTTATGGCTGATTCTCCTAAGCATATTCCTGATCAGTATTGAATCCCTTCCTAATATCAGCGAGGGTTATATAACGTATATCTTCGTCTTGGAATGGATCATAACCATATTATTCACCCTCGAATACATCATCAGGATTCTGATTGTTAATCACAAGAAACGATACCTGCTGAGTTTCTTCGGTATTGTCGACTTACTTGCTATTCTGCCGACTTATTTAAGTGTATTTATCCCTGGAACTCAATTTGCCCTGGTCTTAAGGATCTTTCGCTTACTCAGGGTCTTTCGTATTTTAAAGCTGGGCCGATATATCGGGGAATCATATGTATTGCTTAATGCTCTTAAAGCCAGCCGATATAAGATAACCGTATTTCTGGAAGGTGTTTTAATCATCGTTGTTATTTTTGGAACATTGATGTATTTGATTGAAGGGGAAACCAGTGGCTTTGACAGCATTCCGGCCTCCATCTATTGGGCGATCGTAACTCTAACCACCGTCGGGTTCGGCGATATTGCCCCTGTTACCCCTCTGGGTAGGGTCATAGCATCCATGCTGATGCTTCTGGGTTATGGGGTTATTGCTGTGCCGACCGGAATCGTTACAGCACAACTATCTAAAGAGAATGCTGCACCTACGAAGCCTTCTGTTGCTGAACCCAGAATCTGCAGCAGTTGTTCAGCGGAGATCAATGATGAAGAAGCAAACTATTGTAAGTATTGCGGTAAAGAATTATAAAAGGGGCTGCTCAAATTAGATTTCCTTGTCCGATTTTTCAACAGTTAAAAGGCAGTATTCTGAAGATAGATCGTGTTACAAACCGTGAGTTTGCGAAAGATAAAAAGTTAAACCAGCTTCGTCGTCCATGATTCACAGTTCCAGACATCGGACACCACGTCCCGATAAAATTCAGGTTCATGACAAATGATGAGGATACTTCCTTTATACTCCTGGAGAGCTCGTTTGAGCTCTTCTTTAGCTTCGACATCGAGGTGATTAGTAGGCTCGTCAAGGACGAGGAGATTGGTCTCCTTATTGATCAGTTTGCAGAGTCTCACTTTGGCTTGCTCTCCGCCGCTTAAAACCAGAACCTTGCTCTCAATGTGTTTGGTGGTTAATCCACACTTGGCCAACGCTGATCTGACTTCATACTGGGTATAGCCGGGGAATTCGTTCCAAAACTCCTCAATACAAGTGCTGTAGTTTGCTTCCTTCATCTCCTGTTCAAAATAACCGATATGGAGGTAATCTCCTAACTCGACGTGGCCGGAGATGGGTTTGATTTCGCCCAGTATGCTTCGAAGAAGTGTTGTTTTGCCTATACCATTAGCCCCGATTAGGGCGATCTTCTGTCCTCGCTCCATATTCAAATTTAAGGGTTGGGAGAGTGGATCCCCGTAACCAATGACAAGATCGTTGGTTTTAAAGACAAGTTTGCCTGATGCCCGGGCATCTTTAAAGTTGAAGACGGGTTTGGTCTTTTCCCGAGCGAGTTCGATCCGGTCCATTTTGTCCAGCTTCTTCTGGCGGGACATAGCCATATTACGGGTTGAGACGCGGGCTTTATTCCTGGCCACAAAGTCTTCTAGTTCGGCAATCTCTTGTTGCTGCTTCTTATAAGCGGCTTCCAGCTGAAGCTTTTTAGTCTCATAGACATTGAGGAAGTTATCATAGTCTCCAACATAACGGTTTAATTGCTGATTATCCATATGATAGATCAGGTTGATCACGCTGTTCAAAAAAGCCATATCATGAGAGATGAGGATAAAGGCATTCTCATATTCCTGGAGGTAGCGTTTCAACCATTCGATGTGTTGTTCATCCAGGTAGTTTGTGGGTTCATCCAGAAGCAGAATATCAGGCTTCTCCAGAAGTAATTTGGCTAAAAGAATTTTGGTGCGTTGTCCGCCACTCAGATCATCGACATCCTTATCTAAACCAATATCCTGCAAACCTAACCCCCGGGCAACTTCTTCAATCTTTGAATCCAGGATATAAAAATCATTGTTGTTTAAGATATCCTGAATCAAGCCCATTTCTTCAAGGAGTGTCTCTAATACCTCAGGTGTAGCATCTCCCATCTTTTCGCAGATGGTGTTCATCTCGTTTTCCAAATCGAAAAGGTATTTGAAAGCATCTTTTAAAACATCGCGAATTGAAGCACCTTTGGCTAAGATGGTGTGTTGATCAAGATAACCGACCCGTACACGTTTGGACCATTCCACCTGGCCTTCATCCGGCTCCAGCTGCCGTGTAATGATATTCATAAACGTTGATTTACCTTCACCATTGGCTCCGATCAGTCCTATATGCTCACCTTTAAGCAGTCTGAATGAGACATTGTTAAAAATAGCTCGATCGCCGAATCCATGACTTAAATTTTTTACGGTTAAAATACTCACTGGAATCTTCCTTTACAAATATTATAAATTCTAAACAAGATAAAGCTTTGACCGAGATTCTTTATTTAATGATTTTACCTTAAATGATTATATCTTATTTTGTCTACGTTTAGTAAGGAGATTTTGAGAATTTACGTATACAAATAGTCCAAATTAGAAAAGGAAAAAACAAACGAGGAGTAACACTTATTATTAGTTATAAAACCTTGACTCTTCTCAAGACGAGGATAAGAAATTAGAACACTATTTTCACAACTATATTGCAAGAACAGGGATTAATAATATTCATAATTAAGCCACTCTATGGTGTGAGCATAAATTGATTAAGACTTGTGTTCGTAGTAGATAATAGGAAGTTATTGAGTCTAAGTCGTAAAATGATAATGAAAGTTATGAGATGTCTGTAGTCAATAATAAGTGGTTAATAAAAATGATCATTTGTAGGATAGGTTCAGAAGGAATAAGTGAAGGAATAATATATCATCGAAGCGAATATTAAAACAAATAGTTTGACTTCAATCAGGATGACGATTAAGAAATAAATTATCATGCCAGGGTGAGCAATATGGAAAAATGGATTACCAATGATGTGCATCAAATTGTAAAAATACTTGGGGGAAGAAGCAATTCATTTTTAATCTCCAATGGCAACAAGTTTTTATTGGTGGACACCGGCAGAAAGAACAGGCGGAGAAGTCTGATCAAAAGGATCGACCAATATAGAGCGAATGGGTTGGTTCCAGCAGGATTAATCTTAACCCATACGCATTTTGATCACGCTGAAAATGCAGCCTTCCTTAAAGAAAGGTACGGAATTCCGATCATTGTGCATAAAAGTGAAGCGGCCTATCTCAAAAACGGGGTGAATCCACCCATTAAAGGATCCGTTTTGATCACTAAACATTTAACTGACTTGTTTCAAGATAAGATCAGTCCACTCAATAAATATCAGACGGCTAATTACGATTATTTGGTTGAAGACAAACTTGATCTTAGTTTCATGGGATTTAATGTTTATGTTATTCATACCCTTGGGCATACCATTGGATCCATGAGTGTTATTGTTGATAATGATATCGCTATTGTAGGAGATGCCATGTTTGGCGTATTCAAAGGCTCTGTATTTCCACCATTTGCAGCAGATTCAACGCAATTGGTAAACAGTTGGGGGAAGCTATTAGAGACAGGCTGTAGGACATTTCTGCCTGGGCATGGAACATCAGATAGCAGAGAATTATTAGAAAAGGAATACCAGAAATATAAAGAACGTTATGGCCTGTGTATCAATAGCTAAAAGAATATTGTTGAATGGAAGCTAAATATGGCTAAATTATCCAGCCCGGAAAGACTTGACATTTTGATAAATCAGTTTTAAACTTAAATTGTAAATGGTACAACTAAATAATGAGGTTCAAATAAATAATGAGGTTCAAACATTCAACTGTTCTATTTTCTACTGACATGGTCTGGTTTTAATTCCGAGGCAAGTTAGAGAAATGTTTCAAGAGATGTTGCCTAGGAGATTAAAGCCAACCTAACCAAGGATGGCTTTTGTTGTTAAGAGAAGTTTCCCGCAAAGTACCTCCTCAGATAAGTTGACCCGTATTCCAATTTCAATTAAGTGTTTGTTTTAAAAAAAGTTTCAAGGTTACGTTTCTCAAATTAGTTTGTCTCTAAAGTTTGAGTTTCATCAAGTTTAAAATTTATCAGTTTCCATCAGGGTTACCATTTAGTTAAGTTCCAAGTTTAAGGTTACCAGTTATGTGTCAGTTCTAAGTTCCTAGTGTTCAGGTTTCCAGTATAAACATTAAGTCCCGTTTCTTTTATGTCTCAGTTTACACCAATCCATTGTATCTCAGGTTGATTCTAAAGAAAGGTGTAGAGTGTTTCAGTTAGATCCAGTTAAGAACGCGTGTCTTTAATGAATGAAGTAGGTGACTCACGTTAGTTTAAACCCATTTCAGGAGGGACTTTGCGGGATTATAAATTATACAAAACAGCCTCTTCGCCATAATGCGAAGGGGTTTTCTTTTAGGTATTATCACTGTAGAATCACATTTTAAGAAGAATACAATTGATTTTATGGGATAAAATGGGAATCAAGCATGCTGAATTCAGGCGGTGAAAGTGCTATAATATATAGATATGTAAAATGACGTGAGGTGCAGTTCTTTGATTCTACTTACGGCTGAAAAGATTACCAAAAGCTATAGAGAAAAACCATTATTAAAGAATATTTCCTTCTATCTGAATGAAGGGGATAAGATAGGGGTTATTGGCATTAACGGAACCGGAAAATCAACCTTCCTTAAAATTATCGCTGAGTTGGAAACCCCGGATAGCGGTACCATAACACGGGCTTCAGGGGTAAGAGTGGCCTATCTTCCCCAAAACCCAGTATTTGACGAGAACCTCACGGTGTTGGAACAGGTATTCAAGGGTGCCTCACCTGAACTGGTAGAACTGAAGGATTATGAAGCCAAATCTATTCTCAATAAACTGGGAATACCAGACTTTTCAATGAATGTCCGATTCTTGTCGGGCGGGGAGAAAAAAAGAGTGGCAATTGCCAGTGCTTTGATTCAGCCGAGTGAAATCCTGATCTGCGACGAACCCACCAACCACCTCGATAATGATATGGTTGTCTGGTTAGAGAATTACCTTATACGCTATACAGGTGCGATTCTAATGGTTACGCATGACCGTTATTTCCTTGACCGTGTGACAAACAAGATAGTCGAAATAAGCAAGGGCAATATCTACAGCTATCAAACCAATTATTCCAAGTACCTCGAACTGAAAGCCCAGCGGGAAGAGATGGAACTGAGCACCGAACGGAAGAATAAAAGCCTGTATCGTAAAGAACTGGAATGGATGATGCGTGGGGCCAGGGCTCGCAGTACCAAAAGTAAGGAAAGAATAGAACGCTTTGAAAAGTTAAGTGAGCGGGAGAGACCGACAGAGCCCGAAAAGCTTAAACTCAATTCCATGAGCACGCGCCTGGGTAAAAAGACTATAGAGATCAACACCATTTCCATAAGTTACGGTGATAAGGTTCTTGTAAAGGACTTCAACCATATTATTTTGCGTGATGCCAGAATCGGGATCATTGGAAAAAATGGATGTGGGAAATCGACGTTGCTAAAAATGATAATGGGTGACATAGAACCTGACTTTGGAAGCATTGTTAAAGGTGATACGGTTAAACTCGGTTATTTCTCACAAGAATGTGAAGAGATGGATACCTCCTTGTGCGTGATCGATTATATCCGCAGCATCGCTGAAAGAATCGAGACAGTGGATGGTACCCGATCTGCTTCCCAGATGTTGGAGAGGTTTCTTTTCCCTCCTGATCAACAATACAGTATCATTGAGAAGCTTTCAGGCGGAGAACGGAGAAGACTCTTTCTCTTACGTGTTATTATGGAAGCCCCCAATATTTTACTTTTAGACGAGCCATCCAATGATTTGGATATTGAAACCTTAGTGATTCTGGAAGATTATCTGGAAGATTTTAATGGAGCTGTGATTGTCGTATCCCACGATCGATACTTCTTAGATAAGGTAGTCGATCGGATTTTTGAATTTCAAAGTGACGGTACAATAATAGAATATGTGGGAGGTTACACCGATTACCTGGAAGCTGTCACAGCGCAAGCTAGAATAGAAAAAACAATAGATCATCGCTCCCGTGATCATAACCAATCACCTCCTAATCAGAAAACAAGCATAGCTCAAGACAGAGCCAGTGATCCTCAGATGGCTGTCAATCGAAAATTGAAATTTACCTACAAAGAACAATTAGAATATGACGAGATAGAAACGGTTATAGCTGAACTGGAAGAGGAACTGCAAGCGTTAGAGGATCAGATCCAGCAAGAGATCAGTAACTATACCCTGCTTGCAGAATTATTGGCCAAGAAAGAGGAGCTGGAGCTAACCCTAAATGACAAGATGGATCGATGGATTTATCTTAATGATTTGGCTGATAGAATAGCCCAATCAAAATCATGATCCCTTAGGTTATTCATGTCATACAACTTTAATTATTAACTTAACTTTCCCACTTGGAAAACTTATATATTTATTATAATTTTCTCTTTACATTAACGCTGCGTCAAGGTATATGATATCTCTGAGGTGAGAATCATGGAGTACACAGTGCATAAACTGGGTCAATTAGCAGGAATCAGCACAAGGACGTTAAGGTATTATGATGAGATTGGAATCCTTAAGCCGGCAAGGATTAACTCATCTGGATACCGTATTTATGGAAAAGCTGAGGTGAACAGACTTCAACAGATTCTTTATTACCGTGAATTGGGTGTAAATCTGGATCGGATTAAAGAGATCATGAATTCACCTTCTTTTGACCCGGTTAAAACATTGATGGAACATCATGAGAATCTCCTTCAAAGACGGACCCAGTTGGATCTTTTGATCAACAATGTGGAAAAGACCATCGCGTTATATGAAGGGAGAATGAATATGACAGATAAAGAAAAATTTGAAGGCTTCAAACAAAAGATGATCGACGAGAACGAAGCAAAGTACGGTAAAGAAATACGTGAAAAATATGGAGAAGAGAGGGTTAACAAATCCTATCAGAAAATTAAAGTGATGACCCCCGAACAATATGAAGAGGTCAGTCAACTAGCCAATAATGTTATAGAGACCCTTGGGTCAGCCATGCCAACCGGTGATCCAGGAGGTGAATTAGCTCAAAAAGCAGCTGATCTTCATCGCCAGTGGCTCTGTTACTATTGGGATAGCTACAGTAATGAAGCGCATGCCGGAATAGGCCAAATGTACGTTGATGATCCAAGGTTCACAGAATACTATGATAAATATCAACCCGGAATGGCGGCATTTTTAAGGGATGCAATACTTATCTACACAGGAATGAATAACCTTTCACCAAAGAAGTTGAAAACGAATAAGTTAGTGTAAGACATTCGCTTATGATCGTTACTGTAACTGAGGGAGAGGACAATCGTGAAAAGAGACGCCCATTATTACGCCATTCTTGCGTTTTGCCGGGCATGTGGGTATACGAAAGACAGTGCCCGAGTCATAGCCTACGCTTCTCAATTCGTTGATGATGCTAAAATCAACTTAATATATATTCAGAATCCCAATCAGGATATAGAGTATCAAATCGTGGATAACCGACCGGCACTCTTTAATATGGCAACATGTCATTCCTACTTCAAAATAAAGACCTTCAATTATGAAGCCATGGTTAATAACACCTGTGCTTTTCACTTTGTTCCGGGATGTAAAGGAGAGAGCTATTCCAAAAAACTTCGCTGTATGGAAGAATCGCCGGTTATTGTGGACATATTGAAAGACATCCATGCTGAGGATGATATAGTCAAATTCGGGATGGCCTTACATTCCTATGCGGATACCTTTACGCATCAAGGATTCAACGGAATGCTCAGTAAAGTGAATGATATCAAAAATTATAAAGCCAAATCTGAAGTAGGATTTGTCGATCGGTCCTTACACAAAATCAAACAGTTTACCAAAGACAAATACGATGGGCTGTTTGATTTCTTTTTACCCGCTTATGGACACGGGCAGGCCATTGATTTTCCTGACCTGCCCTATTTGGTATGGTCCTATGAGTATGACTATAGCGATGAGTTTAATGGAAATTTTAAAAAAGTTGAAATAGACAACAAGATTCGATATAAACGAGCATTTAATAAAATCAGAAAGCACTTAGAAGATTATTTGCTCAACCATCCTCAATATGCTGATCCCGATGTTCAATTTCAGAACTTTGATCGACTTATGGACACCCTCATCAATGAAGCACCTGATAAGATCAGGGAAGAAAACTGGGTTAGGGTACTTCTGGAAGAGGGTTTGATCCTCAAGGAGGATCTTGATTCCATGCTATATGATGATAGTGCATGGGTGCGAGAAGCATTCCTAAATTACCGTCATAAAGAATTTAATAAGAGAAAGGTGGAAGGGGTCCAGTTAGTAAAGAATTTTACCGAAACCTGTTGGTATAGATTCTACCTGGCCTCAAAGTGGTATAAGAAAAAATTCTATAATTACTGCTCTAAATATCAATTGGATATCCCTTATTAAGGTTAGGTTAGCAATTCCTCTGTGACCTCACCACCTATGAGATAAAGGACAACAAGTGTTATGATAATGATCGTGAGCCAGCCCTCAAGATTCTTGGATTTTTTGCCCATCTTCTTAATGCGTTTGAATATATCCGGAGCCTGCTCTTCTAAGGCCTTGATTTTTTCTTGAACTGTCAGGTGTTCGCCGGTGATTTCATTGTACTTATCACATAAGAATTTATTCTTTTTCTGAATGAGATCATCGGTAAATTTGGTTCGCGTCAATGGCTGAGGGGTACGAGGCACATTAAAGGTAAAGCTTACAGTGTTTCCACGTACGGTTAACTCATGATTTGAATATCCTGCGTCCCGCATTCCAGCCAGGAAAGCATTACACATATTAGTATCTTTCAACGTGACACTGATATCCATGGTCAATTCATCGGGCTGTGAGAATTCTCCCAACTTGAATCCTGTCAGCCACCAGTGTTTTGCTTTACGCGTCAGAATGACTTTTCCGTGTTTTTTTAAGACATAAGACATATCCAGGAGATCTTCATCGTCAACAGCATTATAAATGATACCACTCGAGACACCAGGCATGTTATATTTCAGTGCACTCTTGTAAAACCCAATCTCTCCACCGGTAACCATATCATACTGTCCTTTCCAAAAGCTGATCATCCACTTCTTACCCTGGTATTCGAAGTGGATCGGTTCACAATCAATAATCATTCCGGTGGGGGCTGACAACTCGTCAAAAAGACGGCAGTATCCAATATATCTCTGCCATGGTCTTAGTTTGGAGATAAAGATATCTTGTTTTGGATCATAATCATAACCAAAAATATCAATGAGTTCATCCAGTTCTTTCAAACCCGTCTCTTCAGCGTAAGGGTTGGGGCTGACTACAGGTGGAGTGGTAGATGTTACTTCCTGAACCTGTTGTAAGACATCCTGGGTCTGCTCATTAGCCTCAGCAGGTTTCCATATTTCCCTGCCAAGTGTAAGGGTGGTATTATCTACTCTTATTTTATTAAGGAATGACACAATAATCTCTCCCTGTTACCATATTTTGGTATATAGTATGTAACAGGGACAAATATTGAGACTTTTTAAGGAAATAATTATAAATAATTAGCTTTTTATACCTTCTTTATAAAGGGCTCATTGCGTTGAAACATTTTATAAGAAATTTTGAGATCTTTATCTATTAATACCGAGTACGCTGATAGAGCAGTATTAAGTTTCTGCGATCGTCAGTTTTTATCTATAGGTAAAGTCTTATTAAAATGATATACTTTATTTACATCATAGTGACATCTATCATAATTCTAACCAATATATCTCTATATGAATGGATACCATTAATCGGTCTTGGGAATAGGAGGTTGGTTATGAAGCGCTTCAAAGAGATGATCATGCATTTGATTAGGGGGATGTCCGTTGCGGTATTCCGTTTTCCACTGACAGTCTTATGCCTTACAGGAGCTGCAGGATTGATCTGCTATATGATTTCACTTAATAAGACACCTTCTTTGGCTATTCAGAAGTTAATGTTTACCTTTTTAGTTGGTGCCATATTAGGGATGACAGCTCAGTTCACGATGGAAAGATTCGAAAAACTCTCCAACAGAAGACATATCATTCATGGGGTGGCAGCATTTTTGACGGCAGGGTATTTTATTATTTTATGGCCAGCCCCTGAGATTAGTCCTGAAATCAGCGTACGAACATTGGTCGCTGTTTTTGCGTTGGTCTGTGCCGTTCTTTGGATTCCTTCGTATCAAGAGAAAGCGAATTTCAATAAAACCGCATTGATCCACTTTAAGTCGTTATTTACATCAATCTTGTACTCAGCCGTTTTATCAGCTGGGCTGGCAGCGATTATTGCTACCATCGATATTCTCCTGTTCCATGTTGATGATGATGCCTATTCCTATATGATGACCATCATCTGGGTGATGTTCGCAACGGTTTATTATCTGTCTCTTTTGCCGAGATTCAACAGTGAAGAAGCATCTGATCTGGAAGTTTTACGAACAGCTGAGAATTATCCCAAGTTTCTGGTCATCCTGGTCTCGAATATCGCCATTCCGCTCATCTCTACCTATACCGTTGTTCTGTTTGCTTACTTTATTAAAATACTGGTAACCTTGCATTGGCCGTCCGGACAGCTTGGACCGATGGTTCTGATATATTCGGCTGCGGGTTTATTAGTTTACGTTTTAGCTAGTATCCTGGAGAATCGCTTCGCCATACTCTACCAACGTTTTTTTCCGAAGGTCCTTATTCCGATTGTCATCATGCAGATGATATCTGTAGCGATCAGACTCAATGCCTATGGTGTTACCGAGTCTCGCTATTACGTCACTCTCTTTGGGATATTCTCCATTGTCATTGGCATCTTACTCAGCTTTAAGCCGGTTACCAAAAACCGTTATATTGCATTGTTAGCTGCAGGATTTGCGATCTTCTCCGTCCTACCTCCTCTGGATGCCTTTACAGTTTCTCGCGTCAGCCAGATCAACAGGGTAGAGGGTATTCTGGAAGCGGAAGGAATACTTATAAACGGGAAACTCATACCCAAGGCCGATGCCTCCAAAGATACCAAAATTGAAACCACGAATATTCTTTCCTATTTAGAAAGACGCAGCTCCCTAAAATATATTGAATGGATACCAAATGACTTCGTGATGTATGAGGATATGAGGGAATCCTTGGGGTTTGATCCGACCTATCCTGGCTACGATATTGAACGAAACCGATATTTCCATGCCAATCTAGATATGCAACAGCCTATAGTTATCTCTGACTATGATATTTCTGTTCAGATCTACTCCGACCGTTTCAGAAGCAATCAGAATAATAAGCCCATAAACTTCACAGTAAGAGACAGTGAGTATCTACTTTTTGTCGATCGCCTCTCAAAAGATGAGGCCAGGGTATCCGTCAAAAGTGTCGATGGATCTGAGCTGATTAGCACTGGTCTCTATGATTTCATTCAGGAATTAGCCAAAAAAACAAGCGAAAATGGGGCAAAAGAGGCTGTACCCCCCGAACAGATGACATTGGATGTTAGTCAAAATGGTTATAAAATGAAAATAATCTTTCAGAACGTGAGTATGTCCATGGGTACAAATGAAGACGCTGGAGTTGACTACTCAGCAATCGTCTTGTTTGGAGTTCCAGAGAGTAGTAAGCTGCAATAAAACATCGAGTTCTTATAAGTTTTAAAGGATTTTTCGTCATCGAAAAATCCTTTTTTACCCTTAGTGTCTAGTACAACATTCTTTAAATAACTACACAATGACCCAGTAGAGAATTCAATTGTATTGAATACAATTAGATCTGATCATAGCAGCAAATTATAAATATCGGAGGTATCATCATGGATTTTGAGTACTTTGATAAACTATGGGGTCAGGGCGATGCTGACTTGGCACAGCAAAGAAACCACTGGGATATAAGGGCTGAAGAATTCAATAACTACCGGGCCCAGACAGCGAATGAGAGAATTCAACAGCTTATAGATTTCTTGGCATGCAAAGGGATGACTTTAGAAAATATGGATATTTTAGACATAGGTTGTGGAGCCGGTCAGTTCGCTTTGGCGTTTGCTAAAAAAGCCAAAAACGTAGTTGGCGTGGATATTTCTCCTAAGATGATCGAGTTTGCCAAACAAAATGCCATTGATAATGGAGTTAGCAACGTTCAATTTCATGTTTTTCCCTGGGAGGAAATTGATGTAGCTCAGTATGGGTGGAATAAGCGATTTGATCTTGCTGTTGCCAACATGACCCCGGCTATTACCAGCCGGGTCAGTCTGGAAAAAATGATGGCTATTTCTAAGGGTTATTGTTTCATGAGCAGATATCTGGAGAGATATGAAGAAGTACTCGAAAAAATAAAACAAAACGTCTTGAAAAGAAATTACGAAAGATCAGACTACGGCAGAGATATCTATTGCAGTTTTAATGTACTATGGCTGTATGGAATTCATCCGGAGATTAAATATCTTTATATGGATAGAGAAAACGACAGAAGTCCGGAGGAAGCCTACACTTATTACAGCTCTCAACTGGATATGGAAGGAAGTCTAACCGACCTGCAAAAACAAGCCCTTAAGGACTATCTTCTTAAGATTGCCCAACATGGAAGAGTCAAGGATAATTTTAAATCTAAAGTAGCCTGGTTATTTTGGAAAAATTAAAAAGTTTTATTCCTTGAAAATAACCAGAATTTATAGTAAAGACTAATAAAATAGGTAACAGTGACAGATTATTTGAGAATAAGATTAAATCTTGAAAGTATTAAAATAAGCTCGGAACCTAGATTTTACGAGCTTATTATTATAGGGAGAGTCCTTTAGAAAATATCAATATCCATACTAAACCTAACCTTTTAAACACTATATAAGAAAAATGTTTTGTTTTTAAAGTTAATTTACGCCAAGTTGGGAAACCTAAGAATAAATCAATAATATGGGAGGTTGGTTACGTGGAAGAACATACAATTAACAGTATGAAAAAACTATATGAGTTGGAGAAGTTTCAAATCGCTTATTATATGTCTCAGCTTTCATCAACGAAGGACCCATTTTATCATTTAGCCTTTAACAGGATGGCGCAGACTGGAAGAGAACATGCTGATTTTTTTGCTCACATCTTAGCACGTGCCGATATACCTTTACCGAAAGTAGGGGGAACATTAGCAGAATTAGCAGGGAGTATCCTGGGGGAATCTTTGGAACTTGCAGGTCCGGAGAATACGTGCAAAGTGGGGATCATATTAACCAAGAAAACATTAACAGCCTATCACGAATTGATCCATGGGGTCAAAGATAATAAAAAACTGAGTCATAAGCTTCTTGATTTATTACTGGATCAGGAATTTCACGCTTTATGGCTTCAGGACTATGCCAAACGCTTAAACGACAAAGAGAACTTTGACCAGGTATTAGGGGTAGGGCCAGATGAACATCCAACGCTTAATGTGAATGTGCGTTGGTTGTAGCGGGATGGGGACATACCAATGGACCTGACTGAACTTATCATTCTTTGTGTTAAACTCATAGGAACGATTGCGTTTGCAGTTTCCGGAGCGATTATCGCTATTGAGAAACAACTCGATATCTTTGGGGCGATGGTTTTAGGCGTGATTACAGCAGTAGGAGGTGGGGTGGTCAGGGATATCCTCCTGGGTATCAATCCACCTTTGATGTTTAAAGAATATCTGTTTGTGGTGGTAGCTTTTGCTTCATCCTTTCTGGTCTTTCTTAATGAATACTTTATTGGTCGAACTTTTAACCGGTATAGGGAGTATTATCTAAAAATTCTCAATATTTTCGATGCGATAGGACTAGGGGTATTCAGCGTTGTGGGTGTCAACACCGCGATCTTGTACGGACATGGCGATAACTGGTTTCTGGCGGTATTTATCGGAACAACAACGGGTATCAGTGGTGGCATACTCAGGGATGTCCTGGCGGGTCAGATCCCGATGGTCCTGCGCAAAAAGATCTATGCTTTAGCGTCTGTTATCGGAGCCCTTATCTATTACATTCTGTATTACGAAGGAGTAGAGGCACCCTTAGCTATGTTATACGGGGCACTTATTGTTGTTCTTATTCGTTTCTTGGCTACATATTTCCAGTGGAGCCTTCCCAGAGTTCCTCAATAGTTTTAAAATGATTTGATGTTTAATCCTTTATTGGGACAGCACCTGAAATACTTCATTCAGATCAGGTAATTGCCCGCCGGGATATACTTTTACCCACTTAACGATGCCGTTTTCATCAATAATGATCTTGGCCCGTTCGGAGATGCCTTTTGTATCATCAAATATTCCATAATCCTGAGCTATTTCCCCGTGAGGCCAGAAATCAGAAGGAAGGCTTGTCAGATCGATAGCCAGTGCCGTAGCCCAGGCTTTCTTACAGGGTGGAGCATCCACACTAAATCCCAGAGGAACTGTATTGAGATTCTGGAATTCCTGCCAGTGAGTTTCCAAAGCTCTCATTTGGTCTGTACAGACTGGTGTCCAGGCTAACGGATGCCAGGAAAGCAGAACCTTTTTACCTTTTAGATCAGATAATCGAATATCTATTTTATGCTGGTTTTTAACATTAAAATCAGGTGCAATAGAACCTACCGTAATCAGATTCATACCTAGTCCTCCTTTTATTGAATAATGGTAGTATGCCCTGAAGAAGCATAGTTATCATGAATTTGCCAAAAAATGATATTTACAGCTATCTTAGTTTTCGATGAGTAAATAAATAGATTATATTAGTATTTAAGGTCGATTTGTTTCTAAATAAAGAAATATTTATAATAAAAAGTAAGTTAATAAATTACTTTTTTCTCATAAAAATTATCCCTAGATATGTTATATTTATTTTGCTCATAGGCGAGATTTCTATTTTGAGGTGTTTCCATGGAACAATTTTTTAATCTCCAAACAAACGAGCAAAGTGTTAGTCTCAAATCTATATTCTATCATTTCGTTCTTTTGGTAGCAGGATGTATCGTATTCTCCATTCCGCTGTCAATATTCTGGCAAAAGCATATGCTATTGATTCATACGGGGATCGAACTCCTTTGTGTCTTTATTGTATTTTCCTCATTTTTTATCATTTTTCATGTCAGTCAACACAAGGATAACACCAATCTTTTATTGGCGCTGGGGTTTCTCATCGTGGGTATCTTCGACCTGTTTCATGCTTTTTATTTTAATGGCTTCAGCTGGTACCCACCTGATCATTATGATCTGTCCACAAAGTACTGGATTTTTGGCCGTTTGACTCAAGGATTACTTATGTTAGTAGTCGTTGGCAAGTGGAAATTAATAATTAACAAATACCTGGGAGCGTTGATGTCATTTCATTTGGCATTAGGTATTTGTCTTAGCCTGTTGTATTACCCTGATCTACTGCCTGTTCTTAATATTCAAGGTGTTGGGGTTACACCTTTGAAGGTTTTCCTGGAATATTTGACGATCGTACTATTTATTATTAGTTTTTTCTTGCTTAGTAAGAAGTCGACTAAGAAGGAGGTCATCACATATCGTTACCTTTTAATTGCTTTACTCCTGGCCATACTGGCTGAGTTATCGTTTACTCTATATAATAGCTTTTACGACTATATCAAAATTCTTGGGCATACTTTCAGACTATGCAGTTATTACTATGTATTTAAGGGTATCTACGTCAGTTCCATTACTTATCCTTATGAGATGCTGGAATCTTCGAGCAAATTCATGACCAGAATATATAATCATTTTCCTTTAGCAATCGTTACGTATGATCAGAATGGAAAGATCACCTTTGCGAATAGCCGAGCGCTGGAGATACTTGGTTGTACCTGTCATTCCATCATGGGGATTAGTCTTAATGCTTTTAATCTTAGGTTCAATATCCGCAACTGTAATCGTTTTCCCTTAAACCATGAGACGGAAAAACTCATTGGTCAAAATAGACTCTGCTATCTGACCAATGATGATGGTAAAGAATATATTCTTAGTTATAACATCTATGATCTTGGTAATTTTGGTTCGTTTTATATTTTAGAAGACGCTAAGAAAGAACAAAAATTAGAGAACCTGCAGATTCAGACCAGAACACTGATTGACGCTATTGATAATATGGTCATTATTTGTAATCAGAAACAGGATATCGTTATGTGTAATCCCGCAGTTTCTCAAATCTTAGGGTACGATTTGAATCAACTCATCGGAGAGAATATTAGAGATTTGGGAGAGGTATTAAACTATTCCAATATAATGAACAGAGATATATTATATCATCAGATAACAAAGCATTCATTTGAAGTGACTATCCGCAGATCAGATCATAAGATAATTACTCTCGAAGGTGTGACTTCACCCATTTGCGATGTTGAAAAAGAGGTAATCGGACTGATCATTGTTGCTTCAGATATTACGGAACGTGAACAAAATAGAGCTAGAATTCATCAACAGGAGAAACTGGCAATTATTGGTCAGATGGCAGCAGGAATTGTACACGAGATAAAGAACCCACTAACGTCCATTAAAGGATTTAATCAGATTATTCTGGAAAAGACAGAGGAAGATCTAACCCGCGAATTTGCGGAAATCATTGACGAAGAAGTGGATGCCGTCAATCTTGTTGTTAGCGACTTTTTAGCCTTTGCTAAACCCAGAAAACCGAAGCTCGTGGAAACAACCCTGAGTACTTTAGTCAAATCCATAGAGACTATGATCGAGTCACAGCTTTTTGTTAAGGGAATCGATTTCGAATTGCTTCTACCGTCCTTTGAACATCAGGTGATGATTGATGAAGCTCAGCTCAAACAAGTGATCCTGAATATGGTCAAGAACGCAATTGATGCGATGGAGTGTACACCACAACCTAAGTTGACCATGACTGTCAGTATGATCGATAAGACAGGGGAGATGATGATCAGCATCCGCGATAATGGAAAGGGGATACCTGTAAACGATAAGGGAAAATTGGGGATGCCTTTCTATACGACTAAGGAAAAAGGTACCGGCTTAGGCTTAAGTATCTGTTATCAAATTATCAAAGAAAACAATGGAGTAATCACCTGTGAAAGTGAGACAGGAACAGGAACAGTATTTCACATCATCCTCCCATGTTCAACTCAATGTCAGCTAAGAAGCAATGATATTGCATAAATATTGGACACTGTTGGTTCACTTATAACTAACCTATCCAGACAGAAGATAACAGGAGCTTTAAATTGTTTGGGTTGTCGCTCCGCAAATACCTTTTATTCGTTTTTGCCGGGTAAATCCAGAATGATCTCTTGTTCTTTCTTTGTAATAGGTATGACATGGGTTTGAGGCCAATTCGTCTTCTCTGCATACCGTTTCGGGGCCTCGAAATCATTAGCGAAGTGCATCGGAATCAAATAGAGCGGGGCAACTTCTTGTATGAAATAATCGGCACCAACGCAGTACAGATGCTCAAGCCGGGGATCAACCGGAAAAAAAGCGATATCGATAGCTTCACCTTTGATCCGGGATATTTCTTCTTTGAACCATTTCTCAGCTTTTTGGATACCTTCCGGTGTATCTTGCCACCAATACCACCAGTTCAGATCACCGGCATGAAATAGAGTAAAATTATCGCTAAGGACCAGAAAAGACACCCCTAAATCTGTGGATCCATAGGCTTTAATCCGAATATTATCCACCTGAATCTCTTCGTATGGGGATAGAAAATAAACATTGTCTCCATGCTGATTGACAGTGATGTCGCTGCTTAAGATATAGGTGATATCATGATATTTTGTCTTCCAATCCAGAATCTGAGGGTTGAAATGATCAGGATGGCTGTGGGAGGAAAATATGTAAACTTTCTTATGGCTGTTATTCAAATCCACCGATCCCAGGTAGTAATCAAAAACGAAAATATGTTTATTGGTTTCGACTTGAAACCCACTATGGTAAATATACTTAACTTTGATTCGTCTTCTGCTCATTTGCTTCACCTCATAGCTATAACGTATATTAAGTTCACTAAAATGTATTATATAAGAAAGAAACCAGTTATAAAAATTTTTACATAAGCGAGTTTAGAAATTATGAAAGGGGAATGTTCTGGACCTGTGTTAATCCAAGTCTTTTATGAATGATTTAGAAAGCATTAAGATTTTTTATTTTGATTTTGGGAAACTTGTGGTACTATAATGATAAAGTAACATATGATGAACTATATTTTCAGTTGGGAGTTTCCAATGAAGTGGTATTTTGTTTCATTGTTGTGAGTTTTTGCTTCTTGTAGGGTGTTGTTGGATAGTAGTACAGTAGGGATGGTTGTTTTCTTAAATATGCAGGACAGTAGAACAGTAGGGAATATGGATGTGGTTCATACCCCCCTTATATCCATGTATTTTACGCGGGTAGTGGGTATTGCTAAGTTCTGTAAACTCCTATTTAGGAGTTTTTTTATTTTCCAAAAGTAATATAAGAAGGAGAGATAATCGTGAAAAAAGGATCAAAAAGGGGTATTCAATGGAGGAGATTAGGAAAAGGATTTATGATAGCTGTATTGGTGTTCAGTCTGGCTTTGATGTCAGGCTGTGGGCAAACAGCTTCTGCACCAACTGACAAACCCAAAACGGTAGAATTGAAATTAGCACACTTCTTTCCTGCTACCCATCCCGCTGAAAAAGAACTGATTCAACCTTGGGCTAAGGCCATCGAAGAGGCCACGGAGGGCCGGGTCAAGATCACCAGTTACCCTGGTCAGACACTCTTGCAGGCTGATGCTGTTTATGACGGTGTGATCAATGGAATTGCCGATATGGGTCTTTCCTGTTTTTCCTATACTCGTGGCAGCTTTCCGGTTCTGGAAGTATTTGAACTTCCGGGCATTAGATATGCCAATTCCAAGGTAGCCAGTAAAGTGGCCTGGGAAGGAATCAAACAAATCAATCCCAAGGAAGTTCAGGATACAAAGCTCATGATGGTATTTACCACAGGCCCTGGAGATATTTATACCAAAGTTCCTGTACGCAAGCTTGAGGACTTAAAAGGATTAGAGGTAAGAGCAACCGGTCTGAGTGCTAAAACCCTTGATGCCTTGGGAGCAACCCCTGTTGCTATGAGTCAGGCTGAAGGATATGAATCGTTATCCAAAGGGGTTGTAAAAGGCAATCTCGGTCCGATCGAAGTTCTGCAGGGTTGGAAACAGGCGGAAGTCACAAAGTACCTGACGCTGACACCATTCCTCTACAATACGTTATTCTATGTAACCATGAATCAAGATACATGGAATTCTCTTGATCCGAAAGACCAGGCCGCAATTGAAGCTGTCAATGAAAAGTTTTTTGAAGAAGTTGCCATGGGTCTTTGGGATAAACAAAATGAGTCAGCACTGAAGTATGCCTTGGATGAAAATGGGATCGAACTCATAGAGCTTTCCACAGAAGAACAGGATAAATGGATCAGCCTGGTCAAACCTATCCAAGATGAATATGTTGTACAGATGAATGAAAAAGGGCATCAAGGACAGGAAATCCTGAATACGGTCAAAGAACTTGCCGACAAATATAACAAGGAGTTTCAATAAATTTTGGGGGTAGCCAAAGTGAAGCAACCAGATCATGTAGTGAAGGGAATAAGCAGAATTTTAGACAAATTAGCAGGATTATGCATTTTTGGTGTGATGCTGCTGATCGTTACCAATATTGTTTTACGGGTGGTTTTTAATCAACCAATCTTGGGAACGTATGAACTGGTAGGGTTCATTACGGCTATGGGAGTTAGCCTTGCTTTAGCAAATTGCGCTTTTCAGAATGGCCATATTGCCGTTAGTCTTATCATGGAACGTCTTCCATTAAAACTACAGTCATTTGTTTCCAGCTTAGTTTATAGCATCTCTCTCCTACTTTGGGCAGTAGCTGCCTGGTATCTGGGGAAATATGGTCATGCTATGAAACTGAAAGGATTGGTTTCCTCTTCAGCCGAAATTCCTGTTTACCCTTTTATATATCTGGTTGCTTTTGGCCTCTCAGGACTATGCCTGGTATTATTTTTTAAGCTCCTGGAATCGATCAAAGAAATATTCAGTCTTGACACAGCAAAGAAGGTAGAACGATGAACGAATTTATCATTGGACTGATTGGGATAGCATTTTTTTTCGGCTTGGTAATGATACGTATGCCCATTGCCTATGCTATGGCCTTGGTAGGTTTGGTAGGCTTCAGCAGTCTGACGACGATGCAGGCGTCCTTTGACATGGTTGCGAAAGAAATATTTAATACGTTTACCTCATACTCTTTAAGTGTTATCGCTATGTTCGTGTGGATGGGCTTTCTGGCTTATTACTCGGGAATAGGGACTAGCCTCTATGTCTTTGCTCATCGATTAGTAGGGCACCTTCCAGGGGGATTAGCGATTGCAACTCAGGCAGCCTGCGCCATTTTTGGAGCGATTTGTGGTTCCAATACGGCAACGGCAGCCACAATGGCAGCAATTGCCCTGCCGGAGATGGATAAATATCATTATGATAAATCTTTATCCACAGCAAGTATAGCAGCCGGGGGCGTTTTAGGGGTGATGATTCCTCCCAGTGTCATCTTTATTCTGTATGGAACGTCTACGGAGCAATCTGTGGGAGCTTTATTTATGGCTGGAATCATACCTGGAATTCTTCTCACGCTGCTGAATATGGCCGTGATCTATATCCTTACGCTCCGAAACCCCAGCCTGGGGCCCGCTGGTGAGAAATCGAGCTGGAAGGAGAGAGCCCGTTCTTTACAGGGCGGACTTGGTGAAGCCCTGATCGTCTTTCTTCTCTCAATTGGCGGCCTTTTTGCAGGGTGGTTTACCCCGACAGAGGCTGGTGCCGTCGGAGCCGGCGGAGTACTTTTGGTGAGTCTTATAGAAAAACGTATATCATGGGAAAAGTTGAAAAAGTCCTTAATAGATACTACAAGAACCACGGCGATGATCATGTTGATGCTGGCGGGAGCGGTTATTTTCGGACGTTTTATGGCAGTCAGCAGAGTTCCTTTCGAATTGGCTAACTGGGCGGGGGCGCTACCACTGCCACCGTTTGCCATAATGGGAATGATCTTATTGATTTATCTTATCCTGGGCTGCTTCATTGACGCCTTAGCCCTTGTTCTGCTTACAATCCCCATCTTTTTTCCTGTGGTTGTTCATACCTTGGGTTACGATCCGATCTGGTTTGGTGTGGTAGTCGTTTTGGTTGTTGCAATGGGAGTTATTACTCCACCCGTAGGCATGAATGTGTATATTATTAAAGGGGTTGCACCGGAAATCCCTCTGGAAACAATTTTCAAAGGGGTATGGCCATTCTTGGGTTCAATCTTCATCTGTCTAATACTTCTCATGGTTTTCCCAGGTATAGCCACTTTTTTACCCGAGCTGTTAATAGGAAGGTAAAGATATGATTAGTCTGACGAAATCGGAACTGGACAAAAGAAGGGCAACGTTTTGCACCTTAATGAATCGGAACCATCCGGATTGGGAAACGGCGATCATCCTCAGTAAAGTCAATCAGTATTATTTTACCGGAACCATGCAAGATGGAGTTCTCATCGTCAGAAAGGATCAAACGGCTTATTATTTTGTCCGCCGCAGCTTTGAAAGAGCAAAAGCAGAAGCTCTCTTTGATCATATCCTGCCTATGGAAAGCTACCGTGATGTGGCCTTAAACATGGGTAGTGAATGTGGTAATACCTATCTGGAAACAGAGGTAATGACCCTGGCTATCTTACAACGGATTCAAAAACATTTGACCATGAGGAAAATAAACTCCCTTGATAAGGAGATACTCTTAGCCAGAGCCATCAAATCCTCCTATGAACTTAAATGCCTAGAAATTTCGGGGAAACAACACCACCACATTTTACAGAATACAGTTCCAACATTGCTCAGAGAGGGTATGACTGAAGTGGATTTCGTAGCAGAACTCTTTGAAGAAATGATTAAACAAGGACATCACGGAATTAGCCGTTTTTCCATGTTTCAGACAGAGATAGTAGTTGGGCAGATTGGGTTTGGAGAAAGTTCGTTATACCCGACCAGCTTCGACGGACCTGGTGGAGCATATGGGATGTCTCCGGCAGTACCGTTTGTAGGCAGCCGTGAAAGGAAGCTCAAAAAAGGGGATCTTGTTTTTGTTGATATCGGATTTGGTCATCAAGGCTATCACAGTGATAAAACACAGGTCTACATCTTTGGCGGTAAACCCACATCAGAAATGATCATACCCCATCGTGCCTGTATGGAAATTGAGAAGCAATTGGCAGAGATGTTAAAACCCGGAGCGATTCCCTCTATGATCTATAATACTGTCATGAATAATTTAACAGATCAGTTTAAGTTTGATTTTATGGGCTTTGGCCGGAGGCAGGCTAAATTTCTAGGTCATGGTGTTGGACTTCATGTTGATGAACTGCCTGTAATTGCCAACGGTTGTGACCTCTCTCTTGTAGAGAATATGGTAATCGCCCTGGAACCAAAAAAAGGAATAGCTCATGTTGGAATGGTTGGGGTGGAAGATACCTATATCGTGACTGCAGACGGTGGCCGTTGTATAACGGGTGGAGGCAGTGATATTATTGTTATTTGATAAGTAAGAACAACATATATGCTGCCTGCAACACACTGTAGGCAGCTCTGTAGTTATTGATGCGATTCCCATCTGGAGTACCGGCTAACAAATTAACATTTAACTTGCTTTACTTCCTTCTTTTTATAATCTTTCTTTGGTGGCCATTAGCTTTGGCCACACTATTTTTTTGCTACCGATGATAATGACCTGTTGCAGTTGAATAACTATAGGAATCACGACCAGAATCTATTATAATGCTGGTAAACAGAATAACGGACCGTCGAAGTTAATAAAGGGGGACACACAGATGGAATTCTTGGCCTTTATTATCGCTCTGGGCATCGTTTTATTGATTGCTCTCTGGTCTCGTCGTAGTTCAGGGAAAGTGAACAAGAACAAGAATAAGTATAAGAAGAGAAAAGAAGTAGATCCTTTAGAAAAGCACCGTTTAACTCATTTAAGGAGAGTAAAGTAATCGATTTCAGTAGACTTCATACGAAGTGCTTCTCAGAATAGTCTTAAACGGGGACCTGGAAGTATCGGTAATACTCGGGGCATGCGCAAAAGTCACCGTAAGGGTGGTTTGTTTGATAAGTAGACAAAAATAGTTTATTGAGAATACTTGGAAATTAGGCAGAACTTACTCCCAAAATTTTGGGATTCAACGTATTTCTATATGAGTACCCCAAGGAGGAAGTTATGCCAGAGAAACTCAAATCAATTGGAAAAAAGCTAATTGTTTTGTTAAAGGGGAAATTACAAGAGCTTAGAAATCTTAAGTTTAAACCTAGTCGTACGTTTTGGACAAGGCTGATATTAGTTACTGTACTTTTCTTTCTTTTATCCTTAGGAGGAGCTGCTCTATGGATTTCATCTTTGAATATCAGTAAACTCGAGAGTCCACTTGCCCAACCGACTTATATCTATGATTTAAAAGGGAATAAAGTCTCCCAACTTTCGTCATCCAAAATCGTTCCGGTATCTGTCGATCAAATTCCTCAACATGTCAGGAAAGCCGTTATCGCTGTAGAAGACCAACGTTTCTACGAGCATCAGGGTATTGATATCAGAGCCATCATACGTGCTTTGACTCGCGATCTAAAATCAGGTGATTTTTCAGAAGGCGGAAGTACCATCACTCAGCAATTAGCGAAAAATTTTTTTCTGCCTTCAGATAAAACCATCGGCAGAAAGCTGAAAGAAGCAGGTTATGCCTTTAAGATCGAATCAACGCTCACCAAAGATAAAATAATTGAGGCTTACCTTAATAATATATATTTTGGGGAAGGCCGTTGGGGAATCCAGAATGCGGCTCTTTTTTATTTCGGAAAAGATGTCACAAAGCTTAGTTTAGAAGAAGGAGCCATGCTGGCAGGTCTTCTTAAAGCCCCCAGTATATACTCTCCCTACAACAGTAAGGAGAAGGCTCTGGAACGTCGAAATATCGTGCTGACTCTGATGAGAGAGCAAGAGCTCATTTCCGAATCACAATACCAAAAAGCCAAAGCGTCACCTATTACGCTCAAGAAAGGTTCAGATGGCGAATTTTCCGGCAAGTATTCTCCCTATGTTGATTATGTCATTGAAGAAGCCATCTCCCGCTATGGCCTTACTCAAGATCAGATCCTAGGCAGTGGCTTACAGATCTATACCCAAATGGATCAAACGGTACAAAAGGCTGCCGAAGAAGTTTATTGTGAAGACCGATTGTTTCCTGCCGGTAAGGATGACCAAATAGTACAGAGTGGAATGGCGATCATCGATCATAAAAGTGGCGGAATCAGAGGCCTCGTGGGTTACCGGGGAAAAACTTTATTTCGTCAGTTCAACCATGCCAGTCAGCTTGAACGTCAGCCCGGTTCATCTTTTAAACCTTTATCCGTGTATGGACCGGCTTTGGAACAAGGCTATACTCCATATTCCATGCTTTATGACGGACCGCTTAATCTGGATGGTTATCAACCGCTGGACTGGGATTATAAAACCCGGGGTATTGTCACTATACAGGAGGCTATTCAGTATTCCTGGAATATTCCTGCGGTCTGGCTCCTGAATGAAATAGGACTAGATACCGGTTTTAGCTTTGCTCAACGGGCTGGAATACCTCTTGATAAAGAGGATCGGAATTTAAGCTTAGCTCTGGGGGCACTTCATAAAGGTGTATCTCCCTTACAGATGGCACAAGCCTATGGCAGCTTCGCCAATTTGGGTGTGATGCATAAAACTCATGCCATTACCCAAATAACAACATTTGAAGGCAAAGTCCTTTTCAAGATAAAGCCTGAAGCAGTAAGAGTTACTGATGCAAATACTGCCTATACTATGACACTCATGTTAAAGAATGCGGTCAATAACGGAACGGGAGCGAATGCTTATCTGGGTCGCCCCACAGCAGGGAAAACCGGATCTGTCGAACTTCCCCCAACCAAAGAGTTCTCGGGGATTGCTAAAGGGGTTAAGGACGTCTGGTTTGTCGGCTATACTCCAGAGCTGACCGCTGCAGTCTGGATGGGATATGATATTACGGATCGTCAGCACTATCTAACCATCTCCGGAGGCTCAGGACCCGCCGTCATCTTCAGGGAAGTTCTCTCCCAGGCATTACGTGGTAAACCCATTGTGCAATTCAAAATGCCTCAAGGCTACAGGATAGATAAGATGTTTCCACCTGAATCAGACGAAAAAGATGATAAAGCTGACAAGGATGATGAAGATAACAAAAGGGATATTCATAAGGAATTTGAGCAGAGATTTGATCGTTATGAGGAATTTATTCAATATATTCTGGAAAATGACTTGTTTAAGCCCAAAGGGAAAGGCAAAAAGAGCTGGGAATATTTTGAATAAAAAATTTTAAAAACACATTATGTATAGAATATTGGTCAAAGGGATGAAGCTAGATGTGATCGATCAGTTCACCACGATCCATAACTATCTGGATACCGATACCATGATCCTGCGAAGAGGAGCAGTGTCTGCCCTAGAAGGAGAGATCCTTCTCATCCCGATCAATATGCGCGATGGAAGTCTCATCTGCAGAGGGAAGGGTAACGAGGACTGGAATTATTCTGCACCTCATGGCGCCGGCAGACTAATGAGCCGTACCAAAGCCAAGCAAAGCTTTACCTTGTCTGAGTTCAAAAAGCAGATGAAGGATATTTACACTACTTCAGTCAATAAGGATACCCTGGATGAATGCCCCATGGCCTATAAAACCATGGATGATATCGTCAATCATATTGGTCCTACAGCCGATATACTCAAAGTGATCAAACCGATCTATAACTTCAAAGCAGGACAGGATTAAATACTGTTCAGATAATATCCCAGAGACACCGAGAATTTACTGTTGTGTTGGGATTCAGTTTATAAAGCTGGTTAAAGGGTAAAGCTGGTAAAGAGAACATTACATACAGGGCAAAGCAGATAAATTGTAAAGTAGTAAAGGTAAAGTAAAGAGATTGAAAGTACGACCGTTTTGGGTAATGAAATTCCAAAACGGTCTTTTAATGAGCAATAAGTTAGTCTTCCTTAAAGAGATCACCCCAAGATTAAAAGAATAACAGAGCCAAAATAAGGTATAACCAAAGACACGCGACTGGCAATACCATAAAAAATAATTATAACATTTATGGCAGAATCAATACGCTCATAAGGTGTGGGTGTATCGATTTTTATTAAAAAGACGTGAATAAAAATTATGATTATGCCGTTAGCTCAGTATATTTAATAAAAATTTATTCAAGAATAAAAAATTCAGAGGAAATAAAACAGCTTGTGAAGAACTATGGTAAATTATGTAATGTAATTAACTATTGTTTTGTTCTAACTCTACAAAGGATGGAATGGATATGTGTGGCAGATTTACAATGACTCTAACGTTGCAGGAAGTAGCCGAAATTATTAAAATTACAGAAGAGATTGATATGAACCCACGTTATAATATTGCTCCAATACAGGATGTACCCGTGATAGTTAATGAAGAGCAAAATGGACAAAAACATCTTAAGATGTTCCAGTGGGGGCTTATCCCTTATTGGTCTAAAGATCCTGCAATCGGAAATAAGATGATCAACGCCAGGGCAGAGACTATTGATACCAAGACTAGCTTCAAACACTGCTTTCAGAGACAGCGCTGCCTCATTCTGGCTGATGGGTTTTATGAATGGAAAAGGGAAGGTAAAAGCAAGATACCATATCGCTTTATGCTTGACGACCGTCGATTATTCGGATTTGCAGGGATCTGGGACACATGGAAAAGTCCTGATGGTCAAGCGATTAACACATGTTCCATTATCACAACAAGTCCCAACCAGCTCATGTCATCATTTCATGACCGAATGCCCGTTATCCTGGAACAAGATAAAGAGGAGACCTGGCTGGACCCCTCCCGGAACGATACAGAGTATCTAAAAGCTTTATTAGTCCCATATCCGACGGAGTTAATGAAGGCTTACAGGGTATCATCCTTTGTTAATTCACCTAAGTACGACACCATAGAATGTATCCAACCCATAAATGAGCCGGCAAAACTCTTTGAGTAGGAATAGATTCAAATGCTTACAACCATGCATCTAAAGATCGTGCAAAGACCGCATCTTTGGCGCTGACGAAAAGATCCTGTGGTATTACTTAGAGTATAATATTTTTAAGGAATTGTTATTTTGCGAGGTGACTTTAATGAAAAAAACATTTTTGATTATAGCCGGTTTAATTATATTGATTTGCTTTGTAGGTTGTAGTAATAATGACAAACAAGATTTCTATGGAGTATATACATTTAATCAAGTCAGCTATTTATCGCCTTTATCATCCTTAACTGTTGATTTTTTAAACAAGCAAATGGAAGGAACAAAGTATACTATTAAAGCAGATTTGTTTAAAATAGAAACCGATAGGATGGACAATTCGATTGAAATCAGTAATCCGAATTATGTGAAAGAAGAAATCCAGAAAGATGTATCACCTTTATTCGATATTCGATCTTTTATTGGTAATGAAGTGGCGTATCAATATACCATTGGTACAACTCATATGAGATTATATGTTTCTTCGGATTGTTTGCAGATTGCTTCATATGCTGATAATACAGCAAACGGTTCTGAGATAATAATGTATATT
Organism: uncultured Gracilibacteraceae bacterium; assembly: GCA_964477085.1. Taxonomy (GTDB): domain Bacteria; phylum Bacillota; class Desulfitobacteriia; order Desulfitobacteriales; family Syntrophobotulaceae; genus Dichloromethanomonas. The sequence goes on from CAYZDF010000015.1 coordinate 29,426, forward strand.
TATAAATTGTCAAAGATCAGTGAGTAATTAAGAATTGCCTGACATTAGCAGCCACCCATGACCTCCAACTTATTATCATGGTTAATAAATATGAAAGCTACTTTTTTAAAGAAGATGTTAGCGAGCAAGGACTTGTGTTTGATTACAAGATCCATAAAGGGATATCATCCACTAAAAATGCTATAAAGATCTTGGAATTGCTGAATTATCCAGAACTATTAATTAAACGGAACATAAACGCATTAATAAGATTGATAAGTGAGAGAACTGGTATTATTATCATTATTGTGGCAAAAAAGCTTGTTACAGTATGAGGTGGTGGCCTCACATTATCAATAATACACAATACATAAGGTTATGTAAGTGAGTGGCCGACGTTCTGTCGACCTCTGAGTTATGAAGTTCCGGTTATTTATATAATCTCTTCCTTTAAATCACAATTTGATAAGCATCCCACCGCCCGTGGGTCAACATCGAACCGCACAGAATGTCATGATACATAGCGTCATTTCCTTTATCATGGACCCATACGGGAAGGAGCGAAGCGATGGATTGGATCACAAGTATACAGAAAGCCGTGGATTATGTTGAAGCCCATATTACGGAACCCATCGACTATGAAGAAGCGGCGAAGCAGGCCTATTCGTCCAGCTTTCATTTTCAGCGGGTTTTCAGCATCCTTTGTGGCTTCACATTAGGTGACTACATTCGGATGCGGCGGCTCTCCCTTGCAGGAAACGAGCTAGCGTCGTCAGGCATCCGAGTAATAGACGCTGCGTTCAAGTACGGGTATGATACGCCTGAGAGTTTCAGCCGTGCTTTCACCCGATTCCACGGGGTATCACCCTCGCAGGCGAAACAAGGCGGTGCTGCGCTCAAATCCTTTTCTCCGCTTTCCGTAAAACTGATTTTGGACGGAGGAAACATGATGAATTACAGAATCGAGACCAAGGACGCATTTCAGATCATCTGCAAAAAGAAGCAGGTCTCCTGCAAGGCGGAACTGACGACGGAGGAAATTTCCCGTTTCTGGCAGGCATGCAGCACGGACGGCACCATTCCTGCGCTGTGCAAGTATATCCCAAAGGATAATATCTTTTCGAACTGTATCGTAGGTGCCAGCTTTGGCAAGGATGCCAGTGACACGGAGTTTCCCTACGCCATCGGTGCCCATTATAACGGAATGCCTGTCAGCGATACCGGCTTGACTGTAGAGAAGATTCCTGCCCACACTTATGTGGTTTTTCCCTCCATTGGTAAGATGCCGGAGGCGTTCCAGAAGCTTTATCGGCAGATCTATAGCGAGTTTTTCCCCACCAGTGAGTATCAGCCCTGTGGTGGCACGGATTTTGAGGCTTACCCCTCGGCCAATGTGACGGACCCCAGCTATACCTGCGAAATCTGGGTCGCGGTGGAAAAGAAGTAATCCAGCTGGAGAAGTGCCGAAAGGTGCTTCTCCTATTCCTGTTTAAAAAGACGCACCTGTACACTGATTTCGGTAAAGTTGAAATTGACGGTTCTTCGTATTCCGATTAGTTGATTATTCTACTAAATTGCTATATAGCGAAGATGGCAAAGTAGTTTGTATTGATGGGAGTATTTATTAACTATCGTTTTATTATGGTAGGCCTGATGATATCATCCCAAGCATAACTTCAATAATAATATCAACATTTTTAGGAATAGTCTTTATATATAGTGGTATCAGCAGCATGCGAGATTAGGCAAATGATATTGTAGATGGTTATGTGCCATATTATAGTGAATTTGACTCCGAAGAGCTTGCAAATGTGTTATAATCATTTGTTGTAAGTTAATGCTACTAAGTTATTATCAAAAATAATAACAGAAGGAAAGTAACCATGGAAAAATCAAAGCTTATTGAAATAATAAAGAATAATCCTAATGCTATAGCCCACATTGATAGCCCTACAGATGAGATGAAGTTATTGGCGATTAAACAAAATGGTCTCATGTTGAAATATATTGATAATCCAACGCGGGAGATGCAGGAAGCAGCTCTGGCCAATAATTCCCGAGCGATTCAATTTATTCAAAACCCTACAAAAAAGATGATGATCAAGGCGATAACTGATGGCTGGACTAACTTAGAGTATATTAAAAATTCTAACGAAGAGTTAATCAAATTAGCACTAGGTCAAGCCGGATGGGCCATTCAATATGTTCAAAATCCAAGTGAGGAATTGCAATTACTAGCCGTAAGGAAAAATTACGATTCAATCAAGTTTATAAAAGATCCTTACGAAAGCGTACAAGAAGAAGCTGTCAAAATCAGCTATGATGCCTTAAGATATATCAAATCTCCGACACGTAATACAGAGCTTATAGCGATCAAAACGAATGAGAGTGCCATTAAGTTTATCAATGATCTAGATAAAACTAAAAAGGTGCAATTTATTAAAGTTAATATTTTAGTCATTAAGTATATGATGAAAGATATATCGCAAGAGGAATTAGAACACGTGTTAAAAGAAGTATTGTCGAATAACGATGTGGAAGAAAAATATGTCAGGGATTTTATAAATTGTAGTTATATAGATAGAAACAGTGACATTATACCAATCGATAAGATTATGTTTATTGACCAATTTGGAAGTAAAAAGGCGAAGAAAATAGCTGTGGATGAAAAGCTGAAGATGATATAGGAGATGGACTTATCATGAATTTTACAGACACATTGAGAAGTGTTCAGTTAGTACTCTCTACTGGCGAAGTACCTCTAATCGTTGGCGAAAGCGGCATCGGCAAAACCGCCTTAGCCAAGGAAATTGCCAAAGAGAACAATTGGAGTTTAATTATCATTAATGGCAATCTTCTTAAAGAAGGAGAGATTGGCGGTCTGCCAACCATAGAAGCTTATGAAGGCCTTACGGATAAAGAACATCAGGTTGAAAAGAAAGCGACAGTCTATGCCGTTCATCATAAGCTAAGAGAAATTGATCAAGAAATAGCGAAAGGAAATACCGTTCTTTTATTTATCGATGAGATCAATCGCTGTGAGCATACCGTCCAGCAGGAACTGATGAATATCATCTTAAACAGAGAAATTAACGGCTATAAGGTACCTGAAGGTGTCAAAATCTTAGCTGCTATGAATCCTTCCAGCAAATATGGTTCGGAATTTGAATACCAGGTTGTTGATATGGATGCAGCCCAGGAGAATCGATTTGTCTGGTTATTTATGGAGCCTGATTATAATCAGTGGATAGATTGGGCCATTGAGACAGGAATAGAGCATAAGGTTATCGAGTTTATATCCACCTTCCCCGAGTATTTGCATAAGATCAACGAAGATGATCTAAGAGCAACGCCAAGAAGTTATGAGAGAATATCCAGCAGTTATAGGGTTTATAAGCATAGGAAAGCTTCCATACCCAGATCCGTGTTTTTAAATGTTGTCAGAGGAAATGTCGGTCGAGTCATAGCCGAAGAGTTTGTAAGTTTTGTGGAATCCGATTATCGTCCACTCCTGTCGTATGAAGATATTTTTGCAGGAAATTCTCTTCCAGAAGCGATTAAAGAAAGAGTAAAAAGCGAAACTCATACCCGTCTTTATCTCTCCGCTAAAAATATCCTCATAAACCTGGAAGCAGTACTGTTAAATAAGAAAAGCATATCAAATCGATCATATCATGGTGATTTAGGCAAAGCTATTGAGAGGGTGGTGGAGTTTTTAAATCTTTATCCTGTGGACTTAAAAATCGGAGTCATGAAGGATATGAAGAACAGTTATCCTGAAGTTTACAAACAGGCCATTGAAAACGAAGCTTTTGTGGAATCCTATTTTCAGTCATACCGTTCAATCAGGTGATAGCCGATGGAAAGTCTTTTTGCCAGCCAAGTCCAGGAACTTAATGAGCAAGCAAATACGATTATTAACCATTATTTTACAGCAAAACGCCAAGGAGATCATGCCAAGATCAATATACCCCTGGGGTTTCAAGAAGCTTTTTTTAGACTTGTCGATAAAGTAAACTTAAGTCTTATGGAAGACAAAGATAATTTCTATGGCTTTTTTTTGCTGCAGATGTCCAGAGAAATACGATTTGACATTAGCAGTCCAACAGCTGTGAATTTTAAAAACGCTAAATACGTTATTTATTTTAATCCCATCATTTTTTTAAACCTAAATCTTAAACAGATGGAGAGTACCATTAAACACGAAATACTTCATATCGTATCGTTGCATTTGCTACGAGCAAAAGAATTAAAAGGCAAATTCAGCACATTAGCGATTAATATGGCTATGAATATCGTCGTCAATACCTATTTAGATCATTTACCCCCTTATGCTATTACCCTGGAATGGGTAAATCTGAATTATTCGTTAGAACTTTTGCCATTTCAAGCGTTTGAATATTACGTTGAAGAGATTCAAACTGCCTTGGATTTACTGGAAGCAGATAAGGATCAGTCAGATGATTGTGGCAACGAAGAGAATATAGAAACAGCTTATAATCCGGAAAAAACCCATGACATCTGGGAAGAATCCAGTAATATAGATGAAAAAACACTTCAGGAATTTACCGAGAAGTTTATTAATAATGCTCAAAAAGGCAGTATTCCAAAATATTTGGAAAACATGATCTCATCCCTAAAAAACAGCAAGGGTGAATTGCCTTGGAATCTCTATCTGAAGCGGTTGATGGGAACGGTCGAAAGTGACAAAAAAAAGACGATAACACGAAGAAACAGGAGACAGCCCGAGCGATTAGATATCAGAGGTCAGCTTAGGAGCCATAAAGCAAGTATTGTTGTCGCCCTTGATATCAGTGGGAGTATTAGTGATGAAGAATTTAATCAAGCCATAAAAGAAGTAATCTCTATCGTTAAAAATTATAATCATGAAATTACGATTATCGAATGTGACAGTGAAATCAGACGTGTGTATAAAGTCAAATCTGCAAAGGATATTAAAGATAGAATTAATACAAGAGGAGGAACAACATTTACCCCTGTATTTGAATATGCCAATCAGCATAAGGTGAATTTGTTAATCTATTTTACAGATGGCAAAGGGGAAGAGAAGCTTTTGACGAATCCTAAAAGGTATAAAACTCTATGGGTTATTTCTGGCCGAGGAGATAAGCTATCCTTAAAAGAAGCATATGGGGCAGTTAAAAAACTAAAAAATATTGAAATCAAAGAGGATACCTTAGATCTGAGTGATATTAGAACAAGCGGATACTCCATGCTTGACCAGGAAAAACATTTTTAACGCATGTACTTTAACCTGACTTCGGGAACTTAGCTTATACATATAAAAATATAATAAAAAAGAGGGAAACAATTATACAGGGATATCGAGCCGAGAAAATTTGATTAAGGTTGATTACTAGAGAGTTATTGATTTTGGGATAGTTTTTATTTTTATTGGATTAGTGAAGATTTAATTTTCATGAAATCCCTGGATTAGGGTGAGGCTGTGTTAGTTGGCGGTTGACAATTGATTTAAATTTGAATATATTAGTGGTATATTATTTTAAGGTGGCGTGTTGATGTCGGTTCTGTTTGTTATGGTCGTCCATAACTAAATAAAGTTGCATAAGGTACTCCGCGGTGAAGGGCATGACCCTTTATTTGGTGTTGCTTTATGAAAAACCATACCCGACAGACTGCTTCCGTCTATTCAATCGATCTCAGGTGATGTTGTCATTTTGAGCGATTGTTCATTGATGTAATAACAATCCGTGACAAGGTATGCTTGTCACGTTGTTTTATAGGGGAACTATTGCCCGCAAGGAGCATTCTGCACGTTGATTGGTGCCGTCTGTTTTTGCGGGCTTTTTGACTGTTGATGTTGTCAGATCCAATCAGATACAATCTTATTTTGAGGAGTTGTCTTCCAATGAATCATTACCAAAACCTTGAGTTTGATAAAATACTTGTACAACTGGCCGATAACGCCCTGTCCGAAACCGTAAAATCACGCTGCCTGACGCTCGTTCCGTCCCTCGATGAATCCGAAGTCAAACGGCGGTTGGATGAAACCACTCAGGCCAAGCAGATAATTGAACAGGTTGGAACTCCACCCCTTCCGTTAATGACAGACTTACAAAGAATTCTTGGCCTGATTACCATTGACGCTGTGCTCATGCCGGATCAGATCACCCTTGTCTCGTCGTTTCTAGCTTCATGTCGCAGAATTAAAGCCTACCTTAAAAAAGCCCAGACAACTGGATACTCTGTAGCCTGGTTCGGGGAATCTATCGACCTCTTAGCGGAAGTGGAAGACGAAATTGGGCGGTGCATCCGCAACGGGATCGTAGATGACAAAGCTTCGACCCAGCTGGCAGCCATCCGTCGCCAAACCTCAGTCACCATTGATCAGATTAAAGCCAAACTGGAAAACCTGTTGAGAAAGAACAAAGATTGGTTTTCGGAGAGTTTTGTTTCCATCCGCAACGGTCGCTATACCCTGCCGGTCAAACGCCAGCACAAAAATGATGTATCCGGAGCGGTGGTCGACCTGTCACAGACCGGCGGGACCTGCTTTATAGAACCCGCATCTATCGGTAAACTGCAATCCGAGCTTTCTGCCCTGCAAATGGAAGAGGAGAACGAGGTAAGGCGTATCCTGTATTCTCTCACTGCCCTGATCGCGAATCATTTACAGACGATCAGGCTGAACATTGAGGCCATAGAGACCCTGGATTTTCTCTTTGCCAAGGGGAAACTCAGTTTGGCGATGAAGGCCTCAGTCGTAGGCATACAAGCGGATAGAGAAATCCGACTCGTCAATGCCAGACATCCGCTGCTTCATCCAGGGACTGCCGTACCACTGAACTTTGTAGTCGGCCCTGATACGACTGGCGTCATTATCACCGGCCCCAATACGGGAGGTAAAACTGTAGCCTTAAAAACTGTCGGATTGTTATCCCTCATGGTTCAGAGCGGTCTGCATGTCCCGGCAGACGAAAGCAGTGTTTTCAGTCTGCGTAACCTGGTGTTGTGCGATATCGGTGATGGGCAGAGCATTTCCGAGAACCTGTCTACCTTTTCGTCCCATATAAAGAACATTATCCAAATCTTAAAACAAACCAATCACGAGTCACTTGTTCTTCTCGACGAACTGGGGTCTGGAACCGATCCGGCCGAAGGGATGGGGTTGGCAGTGGCTATTTTGGAAGAACTAAGTGCCAAAAAGTGCCTGTTTGTTGCGACTACGCATTATCCGGAAATCAAAGAATACGCAGCCAGTAAATCGGGGCTGGTTAACGCCCGCATGGCCTTTGACAAGGAGAGCCTTTTACCCCTCTACCGTCTGGAAATCGGGGAAGCCGGGGAAAGCTGTGCACTCTATATTGCCCAGAGACTTGGAATGCCGGGACACATATTACGACGGGCTCACGAAGCTGTATACGGAATATCAGGGAAAAACGCGAGATCGGAGAAAAAGGGAACACATGGAAATGACAATCAAGGCAAGGGGGGTAACACGGGATCTGCCAGTAAATCCTTTATAGAAGCTGCAGTTCAAGTTGAAGTCTCCGGTGAAGCGTTTGTTGTACCAAAAATCGTCAAAAGGGAAGAGCAAAAACCGAAATCCACGTGTCGCAGTGAGAAATTCAATATCGGTGACAGTGTCATCGTTTACCCGCAAAAGGAAACCGGTATAGTCTATGCTCGTGCCAACGATAGAGGAGAAATAGGTGTCCAGGTTAAAGGTAAGAAAAAACTGATCAATCACAAACGCATCAAACTGCAGATACCTGCTAGCGAGCTCTACCCCGAAGATTATGATTTCTCAATTATCTTTGACAGTGTAGAAGTCCGTAAAGCCCGCCATCATATGGCAAGAGGGTGTTATGAAGGGATCATCGTGATTGAGGAGGGGAATAATTAGAAATCATACCACGACCAGACGTGAGCTCATTGTCATTCCTTCCGGTGGGGCTGTTATCGATACATCCGGTATGCGCGAAATTGGAGTGGAAAGCGACAATCGCAATAAGACGTTTGCGGAGATCGAAGAATGAAGTGAACACTGCAAATTTAAGGACCGTCAAGCATGAGAATGAGCCTGGCTGTGCCGTCAGGAAAGCAATTGAAGAAGGTATGATTACAGAAGAACGCCTGCAAAGCTATAAAAAACTGAAGAAAGAGGCTAAGTACGAAGGTTTGAACTCCAAGCAAATTGAAAAAGAAAAAATCACCGAAATGTTTTCCGGCTTTGGAGGGATGAAAAACGCAAGAAATTTCATTATTATTAATAGGAGGTGCTTCCTTTGGATGGATTTTTAATGTTGATTATTTGGATGATTAGCCTTGCGGTATTTTATTTTATTATCAAAGCAGCCGTTAAAAATGGGGTGGCAGAGGCTAACCAGGATTTATTGGAATCCGTTCTTTCCATAGAGCGAAAGCTGTCTGAGAAGTAGTAACTTAGATCTTAAGGAAGATAAACCTAATGAAGGAAGCTTATAGGTTAAGGTGTAAAGAACAAGAAGGTGGTTAGTTTCCTTGGATTCAATAATCGGATTGATATATACCTGGAAAAGAAAGTCAGGAACGAAGGGCTTGCAGGTATTTATGTCCAATAATCTTACCAGAAGAAACTTCCTTGATCATCAGATTTGATGAATTTCCATGACTTAATAATTCATAAGCTCTTTGGGTCTCGTTCCAGACAACTTCATAGATTTCTGATTTGATTTGAATGAGATCACCTTCATAGACATCGTTAAGGCCTTGATCTGTAAAGCCTGTACACTGCAGAATGTCAAATTTGGCGATCGGTTCCCACGAACGGTGGGGTACACTCACGGCAAAGGGAAGGGAAGTCTTGCGATCAAAGCTTATGGCTTGTGGAATATACATTTTTTTCATGACTTTATCCCATACACGAAATTTTATGACTCTCAATGGATACCTCCTAAGATATAAAAAGATCTATATCATAGAAGTGCGGATCGTTTTTGGCATTTGTGGAGTGTTAAGGGCTTGTATCTTTTTCCAGTAATTCGTTCAACGGAAATCGCAAATAAGGTAGTTAGATAATATAAAAACATTTTTAGGTCAAAAACGAATAGCTCCTTTCTCACATTTATTGCCCCAGGCATCAATGATTTCATTCTCTTTGTAAATACAGATGATCTCACAGTTATTCGAACATTTTTTGCATTCAAAGCCCTTGGTTTTAAATTCAACATCTGTGATATGGAAAAAGAATTCATTTTCTGCCTGAGATTTTTTAGCTAAGATCGCTGCTCCGAGTGCACCGGTCAGATGGCCGTTAGAATCTACTAAGACGGGCAGGCCGAGAGCCTCTTCAAAGGCTTTCTTAACTCCAGAATTTTTGCTGACTCCGCCTTGAAAAATGATTGGGGGAGTGATTTTTTTGCCTTTTCCAACATTGTTGAGGTAATTCGTAACAACTGCTTTACATAATCCTGCTACAATGTCCTCTTTTTTATGGCCGATTTGAACTTTGTGGACGAGATCCGATTCGGCGAAGACCGTGCAGCGGGCAGCAATAGGGGTGGGCTTGGATGACTCTAGGGCTATTTGACCGAAGTCTTCAATATTGATGTGCAGTCGCTGGGCCTGACTGGATAAAAAAGAGCCCGTTCCGGCAGCACAAAGCGTGTTCATGGCGTAATCCGTTACGATACCGTTTTCGATCAGAATCAATTTGGAATCCTGGCCGCCTATTTCAATAATCGTCCGGACATCAGGATGTACGGACATTGCACCGATGGCATGAGCAGTAATCTCATTCTTGATCACAACTGCACCCGTCATAGCTCCAATAAGTCTTCGGGCACTGCCTGTCGTACCGACAGCCATAATTTTACCTTGATTGCTGTCAAATCGAGCTTTCAGAGCGGTTAGTAAACGTTTTACAGCATTGAGGGGATCGCCCTCGGTCCACAAGTATTCACCGGCTGTCACCTGATTATTCTCATCGATGATAACAGCTTTGGTGGAAATTGAGCCAATATCGATTCCTAAATAGTACTTGCTCATTTTTTTGTTTCCTTTCTCATAACCATCATGTCATAAAATGCTTCAAGGCGGGTGTTAATGCCGATTTCACTGGTTTGAGTGTCAAAGCTAAAATAAATGATAGGTATCTTATAATCATGACAGATGTTCTGAAGGACTGGTATGGCATCGATCTCCGGGGTGCAGCCAAAGGACTTAACATGGATGATTCCGTCATAACCCTTCTTCGCAAAATCCAAAGCTCTGTCGATGGTTGCCATGCTGGTAGCCCCCATCGGATACTGAGTATAGTCTTTGATATGCTCTTTCATATCCTTTTTGGGATAATGGAGCAACGTATTGGAGACATTCAGCCATCTATCAACAACGACTCCTATTCTTGCTAATTGCCTCTCAATATAATGATTGCTGAAAGGTTCCATGATCGTGTAATACTCTCCAATGATACCGACCCGCAAAGGATTAGAAGGCTTATTGATCTCAATCTCCTTAAAACGTTTCATATAATCACGATAGGTATTTTTGAGATCTTTCTTGCTCCTGATCAACCTCAGATCTTGTAAAAAGTCAGCATGGATTTGGTCAAAAGATCCTGTATGACATTCAAAACCGATATTTTTACGGATATAATCTTCTATCTCATCGATCATCTCAATCATTTTGGTAACAACCGAAAATATCTGAATAACGTTTTTTAAGGACAGATCAGATTTAATCTCTTTGAACCCGTTGTAAAAATTAAGGGGTTTTGGTTTCTGATACTTGGCTAAATTGACAAAATGAATCTGATAACCTAAATCCTTCAGTATCTGTTCATGAAGCTCTCCATAATATCCTAAGCGACATAATCCGCCGGTCTGAACGAGCGTATTAGCACCAGCTTCGATCGTCTCGATAAAGTTTCCGAGGTTATATTTAAACGGGGCACAAACATAATCCGGGCTGTAGCGACTACCGATTTCTAAGGTTTTTTTAGTGATGGGGGGTGGGACAATATATTCGACATCCAAACCGGCATTAAATAAAACTTTAAGTGGTATATGATAGCTTCCCAGATGGGGGAAACTTGCTTTAACCTTTTGCATGCCACTCATCCTTTTGTAAGCGGATAATATCGACAAAGCTCTCCAGACGTGTTTCTAATCCTGCCTTTCCCTGATGTTCGTCGATTACAAGATTAAGGATTGGTTTATCTTTGACCCGCCTGATCAGAATTTCATTGACAAGAGAATCAGGGCCACAGGGAAAAGCACTGATGAGGATAATGCCGTCAACTTTGTCTTTATAGAGAGGGATAGAGCCAACCAATTCTTTATTAAAGGCCCAGGGTAATGTATCGCTGATTTCTGTTGATCTGGCTGCTGCTTCTTTTTTGGGGGCGATATCCGCTATAATCGGGACAGTTCCCAACTCACGAAGATAGGTTTTGATGGGTTCACCGATATACTTGTCATCGATATTATAACGGTGGGCAATCAATAAAAGCTTAATCTTATTTTCGTTTAATAATCGTTCCTGCTCATAGATCTCTTGCCAGTGTGCATTTTTCTGCATTTGTTTGGCGAGAAGATAGGCATATAAGCTTTGAGTTTTACTCTTACCCAAAGTTTTGCTGATCTTTATAAAAGCTCTAACCTCCCAATCAGTGGTGTTAGGATCGATATTATAGGATAACAGCTTAATGTTTCGGTCTCTGAAAGTGTTGGCCGCGACATCGTAAATCCCTTGGAATTTAGTACATACCGTTCCCAGACTGCCGTAGTTAGAAATACGCGGAACCAGAATCAAGTCACATTTATCAATCAGCCATTCCACGTGTCCCAAATAGATCTTTGAGGAAAGACACGATTCATCGATGGCACAAGCGATTCCTCTGTCAATAATCTCTTTAGTCGTATCGGGACTGACAATATAGTCGATGTTGAGTTCATCAAAAAAACTCTCCCATAGATGCTTGAATTTATAGTATAAAAGTGCTCTTGGAATACCAATTTTCATAGAAATGTTCTACCTTTCCAGCCATAATCCAGATAGTACTGATAGTCAAAAATAAACCAGTGTTCAGAACACAAAAAGAAATTGGGAGAATATCAAGTATATATTAAGTTATGTACCATTGGGAGTTTTTGGGACACGTTTCTGCCAGTAATTACATTTGTTTCTATTTTACATTCCTCCATATAATTAAAAGGACTGACTCAGAATATAGGGAGATAGGAAACTCCCGAACCCACGATAATACATTAAATCCCCGACCATTAACAGGGATAATAACACATTCAGAGCAAACAAATACCAAAAACGGCTTCTTCCTTGGAGTATGTAGTAACAATACCAGCTCATAACTCAAAGCAACTTCAGAACCAACATTACCGATATCCCCAAGCCCAAGGTAGCTATAATATTCCGACTTTTATAAGCAACCACGGCAGCCACGATACCTGCAATCAGGTAGTGATTGTTAATACTAATATCCAAATAGCCTTGGGGTAAAAGTAAGGAAGGGACAATTAATGCTGTCAGGATAGCAACTGGAACATATTTCAACCACCGGTTCAACCAGGATGGTACCCCGATAAAACGAAATAAAGCCAGCGCACCGATTCGAGTAAAGTAAGTAACGATGCCCATCCCAATGATAATAATGAGTATTTCACTGCGCATTCTTGGTATCCCCCCCTAAGAAACCTCCGATTAAGCTGGCTACAAGGCAGGCGATAATAATATACCACTTACCAGGTAAATACAAGGCGGCAGCAACCGCAGTCACTGCAGCAATACCGAAGACGATAAAATTGATACGGTCTTTAAGCAGGGGAATAAGCAGGACCAGAAAAGTTGCCGGCATGGCAAAATCAAGTCCCCAGGTTAAGGGATCGGAAATATAGCTGCCTAAAACCACTCCTACTAATGTCGCCAGTACCCAAACGAAATAAAGCATGGTACTGACGATTAACTGATAAGTGACACTATATCGGGTTTTGTGAATACGGCTGATCGTCAGTGCATAGGATTCGTCTGTCATAAAGAAGGCCAGGAAGGCCTGAAGGGAAAACGGTAGTTTTGTCATGTAGGGGGCTAAGGAGGATCCCATTATTAGGTGTCGCAAATTAACCAGAAGGGTTGTCAGGATAATAATTCCCCAGCCCACAAGCCCAGCTTCCAGCATCGTAATACAAATGAATTGCGCAGCACCGGCAAATACCAGTACGGACATAAGGAAGGTTTCTAATCCAGACATTTGAGCCGTAAGGCCCATGATGCCACACGTGATTCCAAATGGTATGACCCCGAGCACCACGGGTGTACAATCACGAAGTGCTGCCCAAGCTTCTTCTGTTTTTTCATGTTTACCTAAGATTAGATTAGAGAGTTGCATCATCATTCCACCACCAACCAATATTCAATATTTCTTCAATCTTAACCAGGACATGGAGCATTGTAAATATCCAATTAGAGGTATATAATCAAATTTGGATACTAAACAAGGAGTGCATTGAAAAATGGATATATCCAAATATCTTAATCGTTCAGAATTGGATGCTTCTGATAAACAACCCCTTTATTTACAAATAGCTTTACTTATTGCTCATCAAATCCAAAACCACTCCATTCCCTCGGGCATAAAGCTCCCATCTGACCGTGAACTGGCGGGCCTTTTTGCCGTCAGCCGCACAACTGCGATCAATGCCTATAGTTATTTGGAGCAAAGGGGATTAGTATGGACTAAAGTAGGCAGCGGTACATATGTCACCCAAGCGCGGGATACGGAGTCCTTATCGGAGGTTCCGTGGCCACAACTATTTACAGCCTATCCGCAAAATCCACTGAGTTCTATCCTGAGAGATCTGGTCTCTACCCCTGCACCTGGAACACTTTCCCTGGCAGCAGGTATGCCTGACCCGTCTTTCTATCCATTGGACACTTTTACTGAATTGCATAACCATCATATCGCCAAGGTTGACCCTGCTGATTTTGGACATATTCCTACCGAAGGGTACCAGCCCTTAAGAGGGACAATTGCCTCCATGTTAAATGAGAAGGGGATATCTGCTTTACCGGACAATATCCTGACACTCTCGGGATCTCAGCAGGGATTGTATCTGCTGAGTAAGGTATTGTTGGAGCCAGGTGACTATGTTGTCATGGAAGCACCGACCTTTATTGGAGCTATTCAGGTTTTCCAGGCCACAGGGGCAAGAATTTTAAGTCTGCCTTGCAAGGAAAAACTATCAATAGAGCTGTTGGAAGACTATCTGATTCGCTATCGGCCCAAATTGTTATATATTCTGCCGACCTATCAGAATCCTACCGGCAGAGTGATGCCTGTAGACGAACGCCAGGATTTGATCAAACTTGCCCAACGGCACCGCCTGGTGATTATTGAAGATGATCCTTATTGCGACTTGTTTTATAGTCAACGGCCACCGCAAGCACTTAAAGCGTTAGATTCCTATGGTGGAGTGGTTTATCTCGGGACGTTCTCCAAAATTCTGTTTCCAGGATTACGGACAGGATATCTGGCAGGACCAGCCGTGTTAATCAATAGGCTTGCTCAGGAAAAACAGTATATTGATCTGCATAGCAACAACATTGCTCAATGGCTATTGTCCAAATATTTAGATGAAGGGAAACTCTCAGAGCATCTCACCACCGTACGCAGAGAATATAAAAAACGTCGTGATACTATGGCTAAAGAACTTCAGCGCTTGTGTGCCAATGAAATTGAATTTACCATACCAGAGGGTGGATTTTACTTCTGGTGTAAGTTAAAACACACCGGAACTTCCCAGCGACTCCTCCAAGAAGCTACCAAAAATGGAATTTCTTTTGTACCGGGTGGGGCTTTCCATACTGTACCCACTCTTGATAAAGAGTTTCGTCTTTGTTTTACGACTCTTAGTGAAGCAAGTCTGATAGAAGGGGTACAACGCTTAGCCAAAACGCTGGGACAATTAAGCAAAAAGAATTTAGAAAAGGATATAACACCCCACTTGGTAAGACCAATTATTTAATAGTGAATAAACATACAGTTTTCTTTTATATGATTTAGTGGCTTTACTTTTATCGTTTCTTCCATTACAATTCAATTAAACTAAATATAATTAAGCGATGATAGGAAGAAGTAGGTCAGATTACGTGGTTTTAGAGAGCATCCGGTTGGTGAGAGGGTGCGGACGCACTGATTCGAATACATCCAGGAGCTGTTGCCTGAATTAATAGTAGGGTTTGACGGGTATGCCCGATACAGCATAAGAGTGTGTTTACACTCAATGAGGGGAATTCTGTGAAGGATTCCTAAGTCAGAGGTGGTACCGCAATTATTGCCCTCTGTTCCAATTGGAGCAGGGGGCTTTTATTATCAAATAACTTAAGGGGTTGTTACGAATGAAAATTTATGATGAATTAGTAGCCCGGGGACTCATAGCTCAGGTTACTGACGAAGAGGAAATTAAAGAACTTATAAATAATGGGAAAGCAACGTTTTATATTGGCTTTGATCCGACGGCTGATTCTCTGCATGTAGGTCATTTTATGGCACTTTGTCTGATGAAACGCTTACAAATGGCTGGCAATAAGCCTGTAGTCCTTATAGGTGGTGGAACTGCTTATGTCGGCGATCCATCTGGCAGAACTGACATGCGTTCCATGATGACAGCTGAAATAATAGAGCTTAACTCTGAATGTTTCAAGAAACAAATGGAAAGATTCATTGAATTCGGTGATGATAAGGCTGTCATGGTGAATAACGCAGACTGGCTACTAAAGCTCAATTACATTGAATTACTGCGCGAAGTAGGACCTCATTTTTCTGTTAATAATATGCTGCGTGCCGATTGTTATAAGCAGAGAATGGAAAAGGGCCTGTCTTTCTTGGAGTTTAACTACATGATCATGCAATCCTATGACTTCTATTATCTGTTTCAGAATTATGGCTGCAATATGCAGTTTGGTGGCGATGATCAGTGGTCGAATATGCTGGGGGGCACCGAACTCATACGGCGAAAATTGGGCCAAGACGCCTATGCCATGACCATAACCTTACTCTTAAACTCCGAAGGGAATAAGATGGGAAAAACAGCTAGCGGTGCTGTCTGGCTTGACCCCAAAAAAACCTCTCCCTTTGAATTCTATCAATATTGGCGAAATATTGATGACGCTGATGTTCTCAAGTGTATTCGGATGCTCACCTTCTTGCCACTTGATGAAATTGCCAAGATGGACAAATGGGAGGGAAGTCAGCTCAACGAAGCCAAAGAAATATTGGCCTATGAACTGACGAAGTTGGTTCACGGTGAAGAAGAAGCGGAGAAAGCAAAGAAGGCTTCCCATGCTCTGTTTGGACAAGGTACAGACGATTCTAACATGCCAACTTCCGAAATCACTACTGAGCAACTTAAAGATGGAGTTATTAACATCGTAGAGTTAATGGTTGCGTGTGGTTTAACCCCGTCAAAGAATGAAGCAAGACGTCTGATTCAACAGGGTGGGGTCTTCATTAATGATGCTAAGGTTGAGTCTATAGAAGACGTTATTACTTCAGAACAATTAAAAGCGGGTGTTAAAATACGAAAAGGAAAGAAAACTTACCATAAGGCTATGATAAAGTAAAGGATAATGTCGTTTCTATTTCTTCATAAATTGACTTTAATATTATGGAGAAGAAAATGGCTCTTTATGAAAACAAGCAGTTTGATGTATGATAAATAGGGAATACATTGATGGAGGAATAGAAATGATGAGCCATACCGAAAAGGTTGCGAACTACATTCAAATGAACTTAGCGCAAACCGTTTATTATTTAAATGAAGATATGAAAAAGCATACAACGTTTAAAACTGGAGGAAATGCGGATTTATTAGTTGAACCAGGAAATATAACCGAACTTAAAAAACTAATGAACTTCATATCAAAGGATAATATCCCATATGTTATTATCGGTCAGGGAAGCAATATTATCGTTAGTGATAAGGGTCTAAGGCAAGTAATGATCAAAATTGGTAAGCGTTTAAGCGGGTGTAAGATTGAAAATGAGAAACTTGAAGCCGAAGCAGGGGCATTACTCGCCGATGTTGCCAAAGAGGCCCAAGAAAATAGCTTATCAGGATTGGAATTTGTGTATGGGATACCTGGAACCATTGGCGGTGGAGTGTTCATGAATGCTGGAGCATACGGGGGAGAAATCAAAGACGTTTTACAAGAAGTTCTGGTCTTAAACAGTGATGGAGAAATACTAATTCGCAAAATTAATGAGCTGGAGCTTGGATATCGAACCAGTATCATGCAAACGAACGGGGATATTATTTTACGAGCAACCTTTAACCTGACAAAAGGTGATAGAGACGAAATAAAGAAGACAATGGATGAATTCAATCGTAAACGGGAACAAACCCAACCACTGGAATTTCCGAGTGCAGGCAGTATCTTCAAAAGACCTGCAGGACATTTTACCGGAAAGCTGATTGAAGAATCAAACCTGAAGGGGTATCAGATCGGTGGGGCACAAGTTTCAATGAAACATGCAGGTTTTATTGTTAATACTGGTAATGCTACCACGAACGATATTATTAAACTGATTAAACACATTCAGCATGAAGTAAAAAGTCGTTTTGATGTTGACCTTGAAACAGAAGTGAGATTTATCGGTGAGCTTGAGTAGTTATCACTCATCTACTCTTTTATGTCAAATGGATTCGTTCTGTTTTCTAAACATACGAAATAAAGCCCTTTGGACGCAGGTTGTCCAAAGGGCTTTTTCTTCTATCCTGCTTGAGAATAATCCATTAGACATCTTGGTCCTGCCAGTACTTCTCTTCCAACATACAATGTGCCATCTTCTTTTGTTTTAACACACCACTTGATGAGTGAAATCATCCCATGGGTAATTTCAATTCCAGTGATACAGCGAGGATGTACGCTGCTTCCATCATTAAAATAGGGAGGTTCACCAACCTCAGGAAACATAGGCCGATGGGTATGTCCTGTAATAAGCATAGTTTTTTGTTGTCTTACCCAGTCGATAAGCTTTTTTTCAACATTCTCTTTTTTGGTATAATTCTTTGCTGTACTTGTTGGATCATTGACCCCGAATATTTCAAGGGGTCTCCATAAATATCGAACTAAGAATCTTGCAAATTTCCAAAGATCGTAGTCGAGAAAACTAACTTGATGACCATGCATGAGAAAAATTTGTTGCGCTGTAACCTTATGAAGCAAAACTAATCCCTCATGAACCTTGATATTTTCAAATAATGGAAGATAAATCTTCTGTCGTTGACTGTAGTATTGATACAGGTTTTCTCTTACAAATTTATCATCTTTATAAACCATATCATGATTGCCATAGATCAAGTAGAATCTACCTTCATTATGAAACTGAGAAAGCAGCTTAAAAACATGGCCATGGATCTGTATTATATCGTACAGTTTTTTGTTCTGCCAGAGTTCATCACCATCACCGATCTCAATATAAGTATAATTTTCTTTATAGTAGTGATTTAAGGCAACAAAATATAAATTCTGATTATTAGCGAAATTATCTGCCCAGGTTCCATCACCCCTGTGTATATCGCTCATTAGAATAAACTTAGAAGAGTCGTCAAAGGGAATCCTTTCAGCCGTATTAAATACTTTAGAAATCCGTTTTAAGGTATCCATGTATTATCCTCTCCATAACTAAACACGATTCTATTTTCGTTTATCAATCGTGGTCTATATTATGAAGATGAATATAAATTTGTTAAGCAAAGATTAACTCCCTACCGCAATATCTACGGTGCGATCACCGGTCGGGATGCGTTGACTCATCCGTTCATCCGATGATAAAACTCTTTGGGTGTAAGCCCATATTCAGCTTTAAATGCACGGAAGAAGTTAGAATAATCGTTAAAACCGCATCGGCTGTATACGTCGATAACCGGCATGTTCTCAAGTAGGTATTGTTTGGCTAGAATCAGACGTTTTTGCAGAATATACCGATGGATTGTTGTTCCCGTATATTTTTTAAATTCTCGCATTAAGTGAAATTTACTAAGATAGAACTTGGATGCGAGGCAATCCAGGTTTAATTCATTAGATAAGTTATTAGAGATATAATCAAGCACTGGTTGAATATTATCATTGGTCATAATATCTGTATTATTATTTGTTGATATGGAAAGTCCTGAATAGCGGTTAAGAGTGATCAGGATCTGAATAATAAAGGCCTTGTATAATAAATCACTACCAAAACCAAAATCATTAGTTGCTTCGAGCAACTTAAATAATTCAAATTTAATTTCTGTGCTTAATTCCGGGTCTAAGCGAAGCAAGTTTCTATGGCCGGGCTGTGCGAGGTCAAAGCATTGGGCTAAATTGGTTGTAACAGTGCTAACTTCTTTTAGAAAATGGGAATTAATCCATAATACGATGCGTTCATAAACTTCCGATTCGGAATTAATAAAAGGTTGATGCAATTCGTTGGGGCCAATGAGCAGAATATCATTAGGACGAAGGGTATAGGATTTTCCTTCAATATAATAGGTTACTTTGCCGGAAATAAAGAAAAAAATTTCATAAAAATCATGATGATGAAGATCAACATTTTCTAAATGTTGATCTTGATAATGATAGATTTCATATTCGCCTTTGACCATATGCTGACGTTTTTGATAATCCTGGATTACTATTTTCATACTTATCACCTTTTTATTTTAATAAAGTTTAATGTATTACGTTAATCTAAGAAGCTTATTCAAGTGTTTACCTATTTAGATTCTATACAATTGCACAAATAGGTTAAGCTAATTATAACATTGATACATAGAATTAACAGCAATATATGCAAGTTATATAGCAATAATAAGCATTTTTATTGCACAAATATTAATTATAATAAAATAAACGCAAAAGAACTTCATAAAAATTTATTCAAAACGTTAATGAGGTGGCATCATGAAATTATCATTTCGATGGTATGGGCAAACTGATCCGATAAAACTAGAGTATATTCGCCAGATTCCGAATATGCAAAGCATTGTTTCTGCCGTTTACGATGTTCCGGTTGGGGAGGTGTGGAGTCGTAAAAGCATTTCCACATTAAAAGAAATGGTAGAGGAAAAGGGGCTTTTATTCGATGTTATTGAAAGCGTACCTGTCCATGAGGACGTTAAGCTAGGTCTTCCAAAACGGGATTTGTATATTGAAAACTACAAGGAAAACATTCGGAGACTTAGTGAATTTGGCATAAAGTGTATCTGTTATAATTTTATGCCAGTTTTTGATTGGACGCGTACCAAGCTTGATAAAGAATTGTCAGATGGATCAACCGCTCTTGTTTATTATGCAGACCAGATTAAGAAGATGGATCCTCTTACAGGTGAATTATCCCTGCCAGGATGGGATGCCAGCTATAAAAAAGAAGATTTAAAGCTTCTTTTTGAGCAATATGCCGAACTCAATGAAGAAATGTTATGGGAGAACCTTGAGTATTTTCTGAAAGAAATCATTCCAGTCGCTGAGGAGGCCCACGTCAAAATGGCCATCCACCCGGATGACCCGCCATGGAATATATTTGGCTTGCCTCGAATTATTACCTGCGAAGAAAATCTTGACCGTTTCCTTAAACTCATGGATAGCCCTTACAATGGTTTGACTTTTTGCACAGGTTCGCTCGGTTGTTCAAAACTTAATGATATCTATGCAATGATTGAGAAATACAGTGCACAAGGCAGAATTCACTTCATGCATGTTCGTAATATAAGAATTCTTGATGATGGTGGCTTCGAAGAAAGTGCACATTATTCAAATTACGGTTCCTTGGATATCGTAAAGATTCTGTTCATTCTCCATAAGAATCACTTTGAAGGTTTTTTAAGACCTGACCACGGTCGTATGATCTGGGGTGAAACGGGTAAGCCGGGGTATGGTTTGTATGACCGGGCACTTGGTGCCAGTTATATCACCGGGATCTGGGAGACTCTTGAAAAAATACGAGGAGGAATATCTAATGAAAATCCCTTTGGATATTAATTTAACGAATAAGGTTACTGTTATAACTGGTGCAGGCGGTGTGCTTTGCAGTATGTTTGCTAAAGCGATTGCCCAGTGCGGTGCCAAGGTTGCACTGTTGGACAGAGATTTAGAAAGTGCACATCACTATGCCGATGAAATTGTAGCAGAAGGAAAGATAGCAAAGGCTTATAAAGTTG
Source organism: uncultured Gracilibacteraceae bacterium (assembly GCA_964477085.1). Lineage (GTDB taxonomy): Bacteria > Bacillota > Desulfitobacteriia > Desulfitobacteriales > Syntrophobotulaceae > Dichloromethanomonas. The sequence goes on from CAYZDF010000015.1 coordinate 50,584, forward strand.
ACGTGCTTGATAAAAAGAGCCTGGAACAGGCGAGAGTACAGATCAACGCTGATTTAGGAAGCTGTGATATTTTAATAAACGGCGCAGGTGGGAATAATCCCCGAGCCACAACAACGAATGAATACTATCTTGAGGGTGATCAGGATAAAGATATCGCAACATTCTTCAACCTTGACCCTAAGGGAGTTGAGTTTGTCTTTAATCTTAATTTTTTGGGAACGTTGATTCCAAGTCAGGTCTTTTCCTTAGATATGTTGGGCAAAGAGGATGCGAGCATCATTAATATTTCTTCTATGAACGCTTATACTCCTCTTACTAAAATACCTGCCTATTCCGGTGCCAAAGCTGCTATCAGTAACTTTACGCAATGGCTTGCTGTTCATTTTTCGAAGACCGGTATTCGAGTCAATGCAATTGCTCCAGGATTTTTCGTTACCAAACAAAATCAAGAGCTTTTATACAACGCAGATGGAACCCCTACAGCCAGTACGAAGAAGATTCTTGACAGTACACCTATATGGCGTTTCGGTCATGAAGAGGAACTGATCGGTACACTTTTATT
>CAYZDF010000016.1:0-40629 GCA_964477085.1 uncultured Gracilibacteraceae bacterium
TTTCTGCTATATGTCCATCTATTCTATGGTTAATACCAATACATTTACCGGGATCCGTCTTCCTGATATCATTCTGCATAAGGTAGATGCCACAACAGAAATTGTTCGTAGCTTTGGGTATGAGGACTTTAAAAAGCGTTTATCATAATATATTGGTATTAATGATATCAAGAACGAACAATTAACAATAATAAACTAATAAATTATTTGTTAATCAAACTGATACTTTACAGTGTCAGTTTTTTTCATAGGCTCATGTTGGTCAACATGGCGAATTCTGTGATTCAGTGTTTTTAGCCACAAGAGCATCTATATATGTAAAAGACTGAAGGAGGGCGGTTCAAGAATAAAAAGCTCCTTGACAGGAGCGATTGGGAAAATATAAGATATGAACAGTGGCATATGACGATAAGTGGATGAAGGGAGAAAAGTATGAAAATTGCATTACCATCACGCAATAATCAAATCGATGATCACTTTGGGCATTGTGAATACTATACCATTTATACGATTGATGAACAGGACCAAATCAGTGGTGAAGAAACGATCAAATCACCTGCAGGCTGCGGTTGCAAATCCAATATCGCACAAATACTCGCACAACTTGGTGTCAAAGTTATGTTGGCAGGAAATATGGGAGACGGGGCTTTGAGAGTTTTGAACAACTGGGGGATTGAAGTCATTCGCGGTTGTTCTGGGGATATCAAGGCAACGGCACTTGCCTGGCTGTCAGGATCATTAACGGACTCGGGTGATTCCTGCCATCATCATGATCATAACTGTCAATAGTTAAATTTGATCATAAATTGATATTGTGTACCAATAGTCCAGCAATTATATTCCAGGGTATAGCTAATAAGTGCCCTGGTTTTTTTATGTTCATTTTCATTATTCTTTGATCATATTCCAAATGATAAATAATTAGTCAAAGAAAAATTTATAGGAATATTGCACTCTAATAATCCTGATAATATAGTTTAAAGGTTTCTTTAAACCTTAAACATTAAGTATATTACGTCGGAACCACGGGAAGGAGGGAGATAAATTGATTAGCCAAGAGTTGCTTCCTTCCATAATACCAATCGTTTCAATCACTGGAACTAATGGTAAAACAACGACCACCCGTATGATCAGCAGGATTCTAAGGCAACAGGGTTTTACCGTGGGTACAACGACATCATCAGGGATTTATATTAACGACAGGCTGATCGAATCGGGAGATACAACTGGCCCTGTCAGTGCCCAAAGAGTGCTTACTGAGCCAGAGGTAGAGGTTGCAGTTTTGGAAACAGCCAGGGGAGGAATAGTAAGGAAAGGACTGGCTTATGAAAAGGCAGATGTTGCGGTATTCACAAACATGACCTTAGATCATCTGGGAGTCGATGGAATTCAGACAATGGAGGAAATGCTTGAGGTTAAGTCTCGTGTTATAGAGACAGTAAAAGATACGGGAGTATGTGTTTTGAATGCTGATGATTCCTATATCATGCGTGCACAGAGTAAGGCAAAGGGGATAAATATACTATTTTCAATCAATCCTCAGAATTCAATACTGGTGAAACATATGAATCATGGTGGAACGGCTGTTTATATCAGTGACCAGGATATTTTTATCACACGTCAAGGAATGACGACAACTTTTGCTCAGGTGAAGGACATTCCTGCAACTCTTGATGGCAAGTTAGAGCACAATTGTTACAACAGTATGGCGGCAATCGGAGCATGTCTTGGACTGGGGATATCTCTTGATGTGATCAGAGAAGGTTTGAGGCATTTTACCTGTGATCCAAGTTGTAACCCCGGACGGTTTAATATCTATGATCTGGGAGACTTTAAAGTGGTTCTTGACTTTGGTCACAATATAGATGGGTATCGTGTTACCATTAAGGGATTGAAAAAGCTGACTCATAAGCGATTGATCGGAATACTCCGAGCCCCTGGTGACAGGCAGGATGAACATATCCTGAGTATCGGAAAGCTTTCCGGAACGTCATTTGATCATGTCATTATTAGGGAAGATAAAGATCTCCGCGGGAGGAAGCCACTGGAAGTAGCTGATTTGTTACGTAAAGGGGCTCTGTCCGGAGGTCTGTCCAAGATGGATGTTGAAATCATTCCCGATGAAGAGGAAGCACTGAAAAAGGCCATTAAAGATGTCCAAAAGGGAGATATAATTACTCTGTTTTTTGAAAAAATGGAACCTATAATTGATATCATTAAAAACTATTAAAGCTCAAGAGAAATATAGATAAATTTAGGTCAAAGAAAGGAGATAACATGATAGAAAAATCAACCATTAAGGCAGGGTGGAACTTAGACAATAGCTATGCTCGTCTGCCAAATAAGTTCTATAGTATCCAAAATCCAAGCTCGGTACGTTCACCGGAGATGGTTATTCTAAATCAAATCTTGGCGGCGGATCTGGGGTTAAACGTTAATGCCTTGAAAAGTCACGACGGTGTAACCGTTTTTGCGGGTAACATTATACCGGAAGGTTCTTTACCTCTTGCCCAGGCTTATGCAGGCCATCAGTTTGGGCATTTCACCATGTTGGGAGATGGTAGGGCTCTGCTTATTGGTGAACAGATCACTCCCCAAGGTGAGCGCTTTGATATTCAGCTCAAGGGTTCAGGCCGAACACCATACTCCCGTCGAGGTGATGGGCGAGCTGCCTTAGGACCGATGTTACGTGAATACATTATCAGTGATGCTATGCATACCCTTGGAATACCAACTACGAGGAGTCTGGCCGTGGTGAAAACGGGCGAGTCTGTTATTCGTGAAACTGTCTTACCTGGAGCGATTCTCACCCGCGTAGCTGCCAGTCATATACGCGTGGGAACTTTTCAATACATTGCGCAATGGGGCAGTATAGATGAACTTCGTACCCTTGCTGATTATACGGTGCAGCGACATTTTCCGGAAGTATATGAAGATGAGAATCGCTATCTCTCTCTACTTAAAGAAGTCATCAAACGTCAGGCTATGCTCATTGCCAAATGGCAAATGGTAGGCTTTATTCACGGTGTCATGAACACAGATAACATGGTTTTGAGTGGGGAAACGATTGATTATGGTCCTTGTGCGTTCATGAATGCCTATGATCCGGCCACCGTATTTAGCTCCATTGATACCTATGGCCGTTATGCCTATGGTAACCAGCCGCCTATCGCTGGTTGGAACCTGGCGCGATTGGCGGAGACCTTAGTGCCTTTAATCCATGAAGACCAGGATGAAGGTGTTAAGCTGGCTCAAGATGAAATATCCAAATTTGCCGATTTGTATCATTCTCACTGGCTAAGAGGGATGAGATCAAAATTGGGAATCATTAATGAAGAACCGGAGGATGAATCCCTGATTGAAAACCTTCTCAATATGATGCACAAGCATCAAGCTGACTATACCAATACCTTCCGTGACCTCACCAATAACAAGCCAGAGGTGGCAAATTTGTCAGACATTGCTGAATTTGTTCAGTGGTATGAACGTTGGCAAGCAAGATTAGGCAGGCAGCAGGAGTCAAAGGAGTGCGCTTATGAGTTAATGAGAATAACCAATCCGGCAATTATCCCACGCAATCATCGAGTAGAAGAAGCACTGGAAGCTGCAGTGAAAGGGGATAACAGTGTAATGAGAAGGCTGCTTGATGTTCTCTCCAAACCCTTTGACTATTCTCCAGATAAGGCGGAGTACACTGAACCACCTGCACTGTCAGCCAGTCGTTATCAAACGTTTTGTGGGACATAATACGATATCATAAGAAAAAACAGGGTAAGACTGGTCATAGGCATCTCATCATAATATAGACGTAAGTTAGTAATAAGCATTTATGCTTTAGATGATATCGCTTCTTTCTCTCTGAAACTTTTTTTGATGAATGCCCCCAACCGAATAGATAGCAACTTACGAAAATCTCCCTAATAAAGGATTATTTTAGGGAGATTTTTGCTTTAAATGATTACCACGTATATTGGAAAATAATAAACAGGATATATTCCGCAAAGTGTCATTTTTTTTCATGCTAATTGACATTCTGGAGTTATTGGGTAAACTAACATATGGTTAAACTAAAATTCTCTAAAACAAAATCCGTATCCAAAAATTTATAAAATATAAATAATTTCTATATCATAGAGAGCTTTGGGGACAAGAGATGAGCAATCTAAACAAATAGGAGAAAGGACACCTATGGAAAAGTCAAATATACAAAAACAAGTACAGCCCAGACGTACATTTGCCATTATTTCACACCCTGATGCGGGAAAAACAACGTTGACCGAGAAGCTCTTGCTTTATGGTGGTGCGATCCGCCTGGCGGGCACAGTCAAAGGGAGAAAAACCAAAATCTATGCAACATCGGATTGGATGCAGATCGAAAAAGAGCGTGGCATTTCAGTCACTTCCAGTGCCATGCAATTCTCCTATAACGGTATACATATCAATATTCTGGATACCCCTGGCCACGAGGACTTTAGTGAAGATACTTATCGTACACTGATGGCCGCTGACAGTGCAGTCATGCTAATCGACCTTGTCAAAGGGGTAGAGGCTCAGACCATCAAGTTGTTCAAAGTATGCCGGATGAGAGGTATACCCATTTTTACTTTCATCAATAAGCTGGATCGCTTCGGAAAAGAGCCTCTCGATGTTCTCCGAGAGATAGAGAGTGTTCTGGGCATCAATACTTATCCCATGAACTGGCCTGTTGGAATGGGCAAAGAGTTTAGCGCTCTGTATGACCGTCGTAACATGTGCCTGGAACTCTATAAGGACGGTGAGTGCAAGATTATCCCCGCTGACCAAGGGGTTGAAGATCCTGCAGTAAAGGAGAACCTGGATCCCAGTCTCTACGAGAAACTGGGTGAGGAGATAGCTCTTTTAGATATAGCGGGTGATCCCTACGATGAGAAGAAGATTCAACAAGGAACATTGTCTCCTGTTTTCTTTGGAAGTGCCCTAAGCAGCGTAGGAGTACAAACCTTCTTGGAAAAGTTTTTGGTTATAGCACCGGAGCCAAGGGCTCAAAAAAGTACCTCGGGTTATATCGAACCGACCGCTCCCTATTTTTCCGGATTCATCTTTAAGATTCAAGCGAATATGAATCCTGCCCACAGAGATCGGATTGCATTCTTAAGAGTCTGTTCCGGACGGTTTGAACGGGGTATGAGTGCCAATCATGTCCGCAGCGGCAAGAAGGTAAAGCTTCCTCAACCGCAGCAGTTCCTGGCCCAGGATCGTGATATTTTGGAAGAAGCCTATCCTGGTGACGTGGTCGGGCTATTTGATCCGGGTATTTTTCGCATCGGGGATACGCTCTGTGAAGAGGGGACTTTTGAGTACGAAAAATTGCCTCAGTTTTCACCTGAGCATTTCGCCAAGATCATCAATCTGGATGTCTCAAAATACAAACAGTTTCAGAAAGGGATCAAACAGTTAACCGAAGAAGGGACGGTCCAGGTATTCCGTACATTTATGGAAGGGACCGAGGAAATGATCATTGGCGTTGTCGGTAAACTACAATTCGAAGTATTGGAATATCGATTGGAAAACGAATATAGTTGCAGGATTATGCTCAACCATCTGCCATTCCGTATGGCCCGCTGGGTTAAGAGTGAAATACCCTTCAATCCTGGTAACTTACGGGGTCTCAAGAATCTTTGTGTGAAAGACCAAGATGACGGACTGGTTATTTTATTGGAAGATGAATATTATTTGGAAAGATTAAAAGATAAATATCCAGAGATCATGTTTACGACAGCTTCAAGTGATTAGAAAAAGAATAGTGTGGTTTATGAGTAATATCTTTATGCCATGGGTTTAGGAGCAACTATGATGATGAGAGAATATCAATGCTGATGTCAAGTTTGAGCAGCATTTCCTATGCTTTAACGACGTCTGATAAGCTTAAAACTCCTATAGAATTTGTAAAGAATACGACTCGTATTTCTGCTTCGCTAAGAGAAGATATACCCTATATTAAGATATTGACAATCATTATCAATAACAATATAATTGAAGTATAATATTGGGTTAGCGCAGGAGCGAGTTTTTTATAAGACTGACCTTATTGTGGAAGGAGATAGAGATGATGTCATTAGCGAAGGGAAAGCTGAATACGCCTTATATAGTAAATAGTGTGAACACTGATCACGAAGGTATTAGTAATTTTTTATTTACACTTGGTTGTTATCCTGGTGAAAAAGTAACGATTATTTCTAAATTGGCATCCAACTATATCATCAACATCAAAGATGCAAGGTATAGTATTGACGAGGATTTGGCAAACGCCATTATGGTATAGGCAATCCTAATGAACAGCAGGGTAGTATCGCTCCAAAGTTAGAATAAACTAACATTGTAAATAAGCAGATTATATAATAGGAGGGAATTCATGAAAATAGCATTAGCAGGAAACCCCAATAGCGGAAAAACAACATTGTTTAACGCGATTACGGGCAGCATTGAGCATGTTGGAAACTGGCCAGGGGTAACCGTAGAGAAGAAAGAAGGCAAGATTAAACAGAACCTTAACCCAAGGAACGAAGACCTGGTCGTGGTGGACTTGCCCGGCGCCTACTCCATGTCGCCCTACACGAGTGAAGAGTCGATCACCAGAGACTTTGTTCAAAGTGAAAAGCCTGATGTGATCATCAACATCGTAGATTCCGCAAATTTAAGCAGAAGTTTGTTTTTTACCACGCAATTATTGGAACTGGGGATACCCGTCGTCGTTGCCCTCAATAAGAGTGATTTGACCGAGAAAAAGGGCAACACAATCAATGTACCCACCTTAAGTGATGAACTGAAATGCCCGGTTATTCAAACAATATCAACCAAATCGGCAAATAACGGTTTGCCTGAACTCATTGATGCTGTAATCACGGTTGGCAAGTCCAACAAAAAACAAATCGCTCCGAATATTCGAGGGGCATTAAAAGCTTCAACCAAGGAAGAATTTGAAAAAGCCGATAAAAAACGATATGCCTTCATCAACGAAGTTGTTGCGGAAGTCGAGAGAAGAAAGGTAAGCTCGGAAAAGCAAACAGCGCAAGACAAGGCAGATCGGATCATCGCTCACAAATGGCTGGGGATACCGATCTTTGCAGCAATCATTTACTTAGTATTTTCGATCTCTCAGTCGTGGATTGGTCCGTGGTTGGCCGATATTATGGTTGGCTGGATAAATTTGCTGTACGAGGGTGTAGCTTCATTGCTGGGGGAAGACGTAAACCCTGTTCTTGGGGCCTTGCTGCTTGATGGTATCATTGGCGGTGTGGGTGCGGTCATTGGATTTTTGCCCCTAATTATGGTCTTGTTTTTCTGTCTGGCGCTCTTGGAAGACTGCGGATATATGGCCCGTGTTGCTGTTGTAATGGACAGATTCTTTAAAGAAGTCGGATTGTCCGGCAGATCGATCATTCCGATGATCGTCGGTACCGGCTGTGGTATCCCCGGTGTTATGGCCACGAGAACTATCAAAAACGAAAGACAAAGACGCACCACGGCGATGCTGACGCCCTTTATGCCTTGCGGTGCAAAACTCCCGATCATAGCCCTTTTCGCCGGTGTATTCTTTAGCGAGGATGCCTGGGTTGGAACTTTCATGTACTTCCTTGGAATTATCGTAATTATTCTCGGCGCACTCATTATCAGACAAATCACAGGAGATTATTCCAGGTCCTATTTCATCATGGAGCTTCCGGAATACAGGTTCCCAAGTATTAAAAGAGCAGCCACCTCAATGCTAATGAGAGCCAAAGCATTCATTATTAAAGCAGGTACAATTATTTTGGTTTGCAACGCAGTCGTACAAATATTGCAGACATTCGACTGGCAATTCCAAGTGGTTTCTGAGACTGCGCCGGAGACAAGTATTTTAGCAAGCATAGCAACGCCCTTAGCGGTATTATTTATCCCGCTTGGCTTTGGCCTGTGGCAGTTTGCGGCAGCAGCAGTAACAGGATTTATCGCCAAGGAAAACGTTGTCGGTACATTAGCGGTTTGTTTTGCCGTTACGAACTTTATCGATACGGAAGAATTGGCACTGGTCGGCGGCAGTACGGAAGTCAGTGCAATATTCGGAATTAGTGCGGCAGCAGCGCTTGCTTATCTGGTGTTTAACCTCTTTACACCGCCATGCTTTGCGGCCATAGGTGCCATGAACTCTGAAATGGAATCTCACAAGTGGCTGTTTGGAGCAATCGGGTTCCAACTAGGTATGGGTTATGTCTTGGCTTTTCTGGTATATCAGATTGGTACTCTAATCACTGCCGGTACATTAGGCGAAGGATTTATCGGGGGGCTTATCGCTGTATCGGTTATCGTAGGAACTGTTGTTTACCTCATGAGAAAAGGCGGTAGAAACAGGCAAGTTTTTGGCAAAATTCAAACGGTAAAAGGATAAGGTGGAATTATGAGCACAGTAGATTTTTTCGTTATTGCTGTAATAGCTGTATTTGTTTCGCTTGCCATTTATAAAATTGTCAGGGATAAAAAAAGAGGTGTGAAGTGTTCCGGATGCAGCGGAGGGTGCGAATGCTCCGAACATTCCGAATGCTCCGCTAAGTCACATCGATAACGGCTAACCTTCTCCAATATGCGTTAATTATTGGAGAAGGCTGCATGATTATTAAGGAGCTGGTCCTAAGAATTATTAAAAGCCAAGTACTTTTTATACTTGGCTTTTATAGTGCGCCCGGCATGGGGCAGTTCTAATTTTATTACTTGAAGTATACTATGATCTATTTATTTGGAGGTAATCTACATGCCCTTTGCTTTCTAATTCATCCGCCTTTGACTCAACCATATTTTTCATTGTGTCTTTATATTCTTTCATTTTCGTTACCAGTGTGGGGTCTCCGACCCCTAAAATTTGTACTGCTAACAGTCCGGCATTTTTCGCTCCGTTGATGGCGACTGTCGCTACGGGTACACCAGGCGGCATCTGAACGATGGAATAAAGGGAGTCCAGACCACTTAAAGCGTTTGATTTGACAGGAACGCCGATCGTTGGTAGTTCGGTCAGAGCAGCTACCATACCAGGGAGATGAGCTGCCCCTCCAGCCCCAGCGATAATCACCTTTAAAGCTCTTTCTACAGCACTTTTGCTATAGGTATAAAGGCGATCAGGAGTCCGATGAGCAGAAACGATTGTCAGTTCATAGGGAATGTTAAATTCATCGAGAACTTTGGCAGCTTCACTCATCACAGGCAGGTCGGAATCACTACCCATAATAATGCCGACTAGGGGTCTGGTTGGGGTTTGAGGCATTTGAGTTCCTCCTCAAAAAAAGAATAATATGTAAAAGAATTACATCCTTTACTCTGACTCTATTTTAATAGTATCTGAAATAATACGGCAACCTTCCAAGGCCTCTTGCAGAGTACAAGCAGTAATGGTGACATGGCCCATTTTCCTTTTGGGTTTCGTTTCTTTTTTACCATATAAATGCAGACTTGCTCCAGGAATCCGGAGTGCAGAAGCACATCCTTTGAGGATTGCAGGTCCATCTTGGCCTGGCTCTCCGAGCAAGTTGAGCATGACGGCGGGATTGACAAGCCTGGTATCACCAAGGGGTAAGTCACAGATAGCTCGGATATGCTGCTCAAACTGAGAAGTGACACAGGCTTCGATCGTATAATGTCCTGAGTTATGAGGTCTCGGTGCTACTTCATTGACCAGCACATTGCCCTCAGGAGTTACAAACATTTCCACACAGAAGATACCGACACCCTGAAATACCTCCATGGTCCTGGCTGCGATTTCCTGAGCTTTAAGGGCAACATCGTCTGATACACGTGCCGGTACAATACTGAGTCTCAGTATATTATCTTCATGTTGATTTTCACTTAATGGGTAAGTCCGCGGTTTTTCTGATAGGCTTCGCACGACAATAACAGATACTTCGCAGGTAAAGGGAACAAAGGCTTCGACCATAAGCTCGGCTCCGGATAGTGCACTTAAGCCTTCTTCGATAGCATTCTCGTTGCGGATCAGAAAGTTGCCTTTGCCGTCATAGCCACCCGTACAGGCTTTAAGGAGCAGAGGGTAGCCCCATTTCTCACTGGCTTCTAAGATATCATGTTTATTTTTAACGGATTGAAAGTTGGGGATAGGGATTTGAGTTTCCGCAAGGGTCATTTTCTGGGTTAATTTATTCTGGATGATCTGAAGAGTCTTCGGATTGGGGTAAATCTCATGTCCAGACTCCATGAGTTCAATCAACACCTGGCTGTCAATATGCTCGAACTCATAGGTTAGGACCTGACAGTTTTTCGTTAACTCAATGATCGCTGTGCGGTCATCAAAATGGGCGATGACCTGACGGTCTGCAACCTGAGCTGCCGGACACTCCGGGGTTGGATCTAATATCGTCACATCAAAACCCATCTGTTTAGCAGCGGTAGTCATCATTTTCCCTAGCTGACCACCACCAATAATACCGATACGGTGATGAGTAGAAATTTTGTCTAACATTATTCTGTACACCTTCGTATTCGAATTTCATTTGTTTGCATTATACCAACCATTTTAAGAAGGTGTCAATTAATTATACGAACACTATTATTAATAGTCTAATAAATGTTCGGGATGGATTTAATGATGATCTAATAGTGTACAACAATACATGCCAATATATTAAAGAGGAAAACCTGCAGGATTTCCCCTTTTTGCAACTAGATTTTAAGATTATAAGAACAATACTATTAATCTTCTAATAGAGTTCGAAAAGCAACGAAACAGGTACATGTGACTTTTGGTGGTTTTCTATATTTGTAATATAAGCAGTCTGATTGTTTTCGTTCAACCCCTCAATCCAAATAACAGATCCTTTATAAAAAACATCTATTTTGTCAGGAGAAGATACAATTTGTTGAGCGCGTGAAAACTCCAATTTTAGTCAGCTCCTTCCCATTTTTAACACTATCTTCTCCAGAAACAAAAAGATTATGCTTATAATGACGATCACTAATAAAGAAACAGGAAATACCTATTAGACTATAGAATACCAAACTGATAATTTGGTAGAATGAAATGTGCAAGAAAAGGGCAAACCTGGCGGAGGAACTACATTATGAAGCAGATCGAGCTATTTAATGAAAAAAACCATAGTATTCGTTTAAACGAGGTGTGTCAAATATTGGCTATCTCTACTGCTACTGCCCGTAATTGGATTAGAAGTGGAAAATTAAAGCCGATTCGTTCCCAGGGTCGTGAAATGTTTTTCCATGCAAATGATGTTGACCAACTCCTCAAGGATATCAAGGCGGGAACTGAGGGTAGACTGAAAAGCCGCCGTAATAAGCAGCATATTAAAGGAGCATTGATACCTAAGACCTACATTCAGAGCAAAGTCGGAATTGAAACGGTGGAAGAGATCATATCACAAACCAATTCCATTGAACTTCCACGAGATTATGAGCGGATAATTTTGGCAGAATATGCACTCAGATTATTGGTAAGCCGTCAAATGATCGAACACCCTGGCTCTGATTCACACTCTGATATTCTTTCTTACTTCGTCAAGGATAAGGCATGGGCAGGAGTTTATGCTCCTTTAATCGATGATATTCTAGGGGATATCACCGCCATAGATAGTAGTATTGAAAAGCTTAAGCCCACCTTATCCCATACCATAGATTTTATCGAAGATCAGGATTTCTTGGGTTTATTGTTCATGTCACTTCAATGTCTGAGTGAACGCAAGTCCAAAGGGGTTTATTATACTCCGTTAGCGGTTGTGCAAGAGGCTGTTGACAATTTGTTTCATAAAAAGATCTTAAATCCAGGGACTAAACTCATTGACCCTTGCTGTGGGACCGGCAATTTCCTGATGTATGCCTACAAAAACGTTCAATCTATAGAAAATCTCTACGGCTACGATATTAGTTCGCTTAGTGTTGGTCTGACACGTCTTAACATGGCCCTTGTATCTCAAAGTAAAGATATTCAGGTTTTATATCGGAATTATCAATGTAAAGACTCTCTCAGAGATAAGGAACTGACTGGATATGATATTGTTATCGGCAATCCCCCCTGGGGTTTTAGCTATAATGATGAGCAAGAAACCTTTTTACGCTCACATTATGTATCAGCGAGAGTAAAAACAGTGGAGTCCTTCTGTGTTTTCACCGAATATGCCCTTGAGATAGCGGCCGTCAACGGCGTTGTCTGCCTCATCTTACCTCAATCCCTGCTTAATGTGAAGCTGCACCAGCCTGTCCGTGACTACCTGATGCGTCATTGCACCATAAAGCGAATCAGATACTGGGAGAACATCTTTGACGGTGTCTTATGTCCGGCCATGACTCTGACATTTGAAAAGAAGGGCCAGGTCTTTACGACCAAGGGTATGGAAGTGGTGACAAACGCAAGAGAATTCGTGATTCAGGAAGAGCGGATTCTGGACAGGACCAATTGGCACTTGGATATTACCGATGAGGAACGATTGGTAATAAAAAAAATTGAATCGTCCGTTGCAGTACGTTTCTTAAAAGATAACGCGGATTTTGCTCTGGGTATTGTGACAGGGGATAATAGCACGCATATCTTAAATGACCAGATAGAAGGTTCCGAAATCATTCTTAAAGGTGGCGATGTTTTTAAATATCGGTATATTTCATCCAATAACTTTATATCGTTTGAACCGGAGAAGTTTCAGCAGATTGCACCTGCAGTATTATATCGTGCTGAAGAAAAACTGATTTACCGTTTTATCTGCGATAGCCTCGTTTTTGCCTATGATAATAAACAAACATTGACCCTGAACAGTGCCAATGTTATTATTCCTCGATTTAGTGATTTGGATATTAAATATATTCTAGCAGTTTTAAATTCCAGGGTCATACAATACTATTTCAAGCATCAATTCAAGTCGGTTAAAATCTTGCGTACTCACCTGGAGAATCTTCCTATACCGGTATTAAGTCCTTTCTTACAAAATGAAATCATTATCAATGTCGATTCTTTGTTACGAGCTTCAAACCCCACAGAGGCAATCGAGTTATATAATCTCATCGATATTCAAATCAAAAATATCTTTAACTTAACCGGTTCGGAATATAACCGGATTAAAGCTGAAGCCTCAAAGTATAACTTGTTCCTATTGGGCAAATAAGTCGTATAACTCTTCAAAACTGAGCCATTGCACAAAAAGGTTTTCAAAATGATAATCAATGGATTGTTGATATTTCGATCCCTAGCGGTCTGAGGGATATTTTTTTGTCCCTAAAACATAGAGCATGTCCAAAAAAATGACCAACCCCTCAACAGTAAATATACTTTACATGAAAGCTTGGAATATATAGTGTTGGGCCTTCGCTTACTGTGATCATCTGCGGGCCATTGATATTCCTGATGGGGTTTATTATATCGGACAAAAAGCCTTTATAGCTGTAATCACATAACGACCATTAAGATCCCACCGAACTTAACCAGGAACGGTGATTATGCATTCTATGGTTTGAATGGTTTGCAGAGAATGAGCATTCCTGATACTGTAACCTCCATAGGATACTGGGCCTTCTTTGACTGTGGGCAGGTGATTGTTTATTGTAAGCAGGAATCAACTGCGGATCGGTATGCGGATTATTACGATCTCAGGGTTAAAGAGATTTGATTAAGGGAATATAACGAAACAAAAACAGTTTTGAGTGAATTCTGAGGATGAGCAGGTAAAAGGGAAAAGGTTTTTATCATTTTAAGCAGAATATAGTAATTAAGCAACAACGGTTGGGTAAAGGTCGCAAATGTTATCCTGATAAGCCGAAGATTAACCTTAAGTAAGAACCCGTAACTCATCGTACACGCCAAATCCTGAACAGGGTAGGGTTTGAGTCAAAAATACGAACACAATGGAGGATATAAAGAATGACCAATACATTTATTGCCATTTTTGTCGTTATCTTATTGATAGTCATAGGTTTTAAGGTGTTTAAATCCATAGTGAAAGGCATTATCTTTCTGATCATCGTCGTCGCGCTTTTTTTCCTTTATAACAACATCTCCGGTGGAAAACTGACACTGAACACCCTGACCAATCAGATCCAAAATCAAGTCCAACAGCAAAGTTCACAAGAGATATTGGACACAGTTCTCAAGAAGGTTGAGGGGATGGACCCCAAGCAAATGGAAGAATACTTAAAGGATGCGCAAGCAGAACTTCAGAAGCATGGCCTTACCATTGAATCAGTCAAAAAGGCAATAAATAATTCCAATCCCTTGGAACAGTCAAAAAAGCAATGAATTAAGTCCAATCTACAATTACTTTATCTGTTTATCTGGTTTTCTGCCCTAGACACATTTGATTGTTCCATAGTATGATCTTACTAGTCAGAAATTTAAGGGGATATATACGACGCAAAAATCCCCATCATAACGATGAGTAGGATATTGAATGCTATGGAGTGAACAGGTTGGTCAGTCAATTGTTGGTTAGACTCATTAAAGATCATGAAAAAACAGAGTCATCAGAAGTGCGAAATAAATATGGTTATTTAAGCGGTGTGGTTGGCATAGGTGCCAATATTGTTCTTTTCGCTGTCAAACTTATCACTGGAATCATGATCAATAGTATCGCGTTTATCGGAGATGCCTTTAATAACTTGACCGATGCTGCTTCATCAGTGATCACCATACTGGGATTTAAACTTGCCAGTAAACCGGCTGATGAAGAACATCCTTTCGGTCATGGACGAATTGAATATATCGCAGGGTTGATTGTCTCCTTTTTTATCATGCTGGTCGGATATGAACTTATGAAGTCATCTATTGGTCGAATACTACATCCAGTACCTGTTGTTTTCAGCACACCGGCTCTTTTAATTATTATCTTTTCCATAACGCTTAAGACCTGGCTTTTCTTTTTCAATCGTTATCTATCTAAGGCTATTGATTCCAAGGCCCTGCTAGCTACAGCATTTGATAGTCTCAGTGATACGGTTGCAACAGGATGTATTGGAATCTCCCTTATAGCTTCGCTATTTACTTCATTTCCTCTTGATGGATATGTAGGTATTATCGTTGCCTTGCTTATTCTCTACTCGGGATTCTCCCTAACCAAAGAAACCATCAGTCCACTATTAGGTGAAGTTCCTGAGCAGGAAATCATTAAAAAAATCAGTCAAAAGATACTCGGTTATGAGAAGGTTGTTGGCATTCATGATCTGATCATTCATACTTACGGACCAGGGAGATATATGGCTTCAATACATGTTGAAATTCCGGCTGATCAGGATATCCTGGAGATGCATGAATATATAGACTTGATCGAGCGCAGAGTAACCCGAGAACTTGGCATACTCCTCACCATCCATATGGATCCCCTTAACAATGATTCTGAAGAGATTATGAAAATGCAGGATGAACTGAGTCATATTCTGAAGGTATTTCCCCATATACTCTCTTTTCACGACTTCCGAATTGTAGGTAAAGGGGAGAGAAAAAATCTCGTTTTTGATGTCGTTGTTAAAAACGGAATAACATGGGATGAAGAAAAAGTCCTTCGGCAGGAGATCATTCAACAAGTTCAGGAAAAGCATCCTCATTACCATTGTGTGATTACGTTTGATCAGAATGATATGCTCATATGCAAAGGTTAGCTCATACGATTGATGGAGATGTAGTATTTTAAAGCCTGAGTTCAATTATGAATGAACTCAGGCATTTTTATGGGTTTAAGGTTCTAGATTTGATCCATATTTATCTGAAAGATATAGGTTATAGGAAGGATATCAATAAGGAATGTAGAATATATATAAATAAATAGTTGACATAAATTAGTATAAATGTCAAATAAGCTTTTATTAATCAGAATGGAAAACAAAGGAGGCTTTATTATGCAAGAGAGCTATTACCAGTGGGCAGTAAGAAAAGGTATAACCCGGCGTGAATTCCTCAAATCCTGTACAGCCATGGCAGCGGTTCTTGGATTAGAAGCAAGTGCGGTACCAAAGATCGTTCATGCCTTAGAGACTAATCCAAGGCTGCCGGTTATTTACCTCAACTTACAGGAGTGTACCTGTTGCAGTGAGTCCTTCCTCCGTTCAGGTCACCCGTTAGCTTCTAATCTCGTATTAAACTTAATCTCGTTAGATTATATGGAAGTCCTCCAGGCAGCTGCCGGAGAACAGGCCGAAGCCGCTAAGATGAAGACCATGAAAGACTTCCATAACAAGTATCTCTTGGTGGTTGAAGGTAGTGTTTCTCTGGCAGAGGATGGGGTTTATTGTACCATTGGTGGAAAGACATCTGAGAGTGTCTTGAAGGAAGCAGCGGAAGGCGCAATCGCCGTCATTGCTTATGGTTCCTGCGCTACCGACGGATGTGTACAAGGAGCCAGCCCCAATCCGACTCAAGCCGTACCCGTCCATGAAATCGTTAAGAATAAGCCTGTGATTAAAGTTCCGGGTTGTCCGCCAATTGCTGAAGTTATAACCGGAACAATCGTACATTACTTAACCTTCGGAAAACTACCGGAACTTACCCCTCAAGGAAGACCGAAAGCCTTTTATCAGCATCGTATTCATGATAATTGCAACCGCAGAGCGTTCTTTGATATGGGGATGTTTGTCGAATCGTTTGATGATCAAGGCGCTAAAGAAGGTTGGTGTCTGTTTAAAATGGGCTGCAAAGGCCCCATGACTTACAATGCTTGTGCCATCACCGGGTGGAATGAAGGAACAAGTTATCCCATCAAGTCCGGGCACCCCTGTTTAGGCTGTTCAGAAGATAAGTTTTTCGATAAGGGCTCCTTCTACGCTCCTTTAAATGGAGTGCTGCCGGGTGTTCATACGGAAGAGGAAATGAGTGACTTCACCAAAGGGATGATCGGCGTCAGTTCTGGTGCTGTGGTCGGTGCAGTTGGCGGAGCCTTAGCGGCTACTGTCGCTATCTCCAATCGAAAACCGAAGAAACAGTATATTGACGCTGAGGAATTTTATAAGCAAAATCAAAAGAAAGATGAATCCCTATAAATGAGGTTTAAGTAATTTAAGGGTTATAAAGGTTTGCATTGTACATTTAACCAACGATTGAAGAACTGATAGAAAGGAATGTCAAGTATGGCGACAAAAAGAATTGTAATTGATCCCGTAACGCGTATCGAAGGACACCTGCGTGTGGAAGCCGTTGTGGATGGAAATAAAATTACGGACGCGATAAGCTCCGGAACTATCTTTCGTGGTATCGAGATCATTGTGAAAGATCGTGACCCGAGGGATGCCTGGGCCTTTGTGCAGAGGATCTGCGGTGTTTGCACTCATACCCATGCTCTGGCCTCCATCCGTTCCGTAGAAGATGCCTTGAAGATCAATATCCCGAAAAATGCCAACATTATTCGGAATATTATGAGCGCAACTCAGGATATCCAGGATCATGCTATTCATTTCTACCATCTTCATGGCTTTGACTGGATAGATGTGGTCAGTGCCTTAAAAGCTGATCCTGCGCAGACCAGTGCCATCGCCCAATCGATTTCCAAGTGGCCTTTGTCAACGACAGGTTACTTTAAAGATATCCAGACTAAAGTCAAAAACTTTGTGGAAAGCGGTCAGCTCGGAATATTCTCTAATGCCTATTGGGGGCACCCTGCTTATAAATTGCCCCCCGAAGTGAACCTGCTTGGTGTTGCCCATTACATTGAAGCTTTGAACTGGCAGAAGGAGATTATTAAAATCCATGCTGTTTTTGGTGGGAAGAATCCGCATCCCAATTATGCTGTTGGAGGCGTACCGGCTTCCATCAATCTCCATGACAACAGCGTCATTAACATTGAACGCTTGAGTTTTGTTAAAACCAAAATCGATGAAGCCAAGGTTTTTGTTGACCAGGTTCTTATTCCGGATATTTTGGCCATTGCCAGCTTCTATAAGGATGATCTTTGGGGCGGAGGTTTGAGTAACTATATGTCCTATGGTGATTTGCCCACCAAGACCATCAACGATCCTGAAAGCTTCCTGGTGCCACGGGGAATTGTTCTCAATAGGGATCTCAGCAAAGTCTATGATATTGATCTGAAAGACCCCAAACAGATCCAGGAATTCGTTTCTCACTCCTGGTTCAGATATGATGATAAGGATACAGGACTACATCCCTGGGATGGCAAGACCGAGACGCATTACGACGGGCCCAAACCTCCTTATGACAATCTGGATGAAACGAAAGGCTACAGCTGGTCGAAGAGTCCTCGTTGGCTGGGCAAATCCATGGAAGTTGGACCGCTGGCCAGATTCGTAGTGGCTTATGCCAAAGGAGATAAGCAGATTAAAGAACTTGTGGACAGCTCACTTAAGAAGCTGGAACTTCCGACTGCCGCTCTCTTTTCAACGTTGGGCAGAACGTTGGCCAGAGCTTTGGAAACCCAGCATCGTGTCAATATTCTGGTCGATCTCTATGACGAGTTAATTGCTAACGTTAAAGCAGGGGATACCGCGACATTCAACAATGAGAAATGGGACCCCGCGACCTGGCCGGCTAAAGCAGAGGGGGTTGGGTTCTGTGAAGCACCACGTGGAGCATTGGGCCATTGGATCAAAATCAAAAACGGGAAAATAGATAATTATCAAGCCGTTGTTCCTACCACCTGGAACGCGTCTCCCAGAGATGCCAACAAACAACTGGGAGCGTATGAGGCATCTATGATTGATACTCCGTTAGCTATACCCGACCAGCCACTGGAGATCCTGCGGACCATCCACTCTTTCGATCCTTGTGTGGCTTGCGCCACTCACCTGTTTGATCCTCAAGGGCAGGAACTGCTACAGATTACAACGAAGAAATAAGCACAAAGCATTCACAAAGCATCCGATGGATATTGTCATTAAGAGCAACAAGCAAGTACCCATATTGTTCAACTGGTGTAAGAAGGTGTGAAATCTGGAAAATAACAAAAAGATTATGGATGAACTTCATACAATTAAAATTATTGGCATAGGAAATCTGGTCAGACAGGATGAAGGTATCGGTATTCATCTCTTACAAGCTTTACAGGATAAGCTTCCACCCCAGATAGATACTCTGGACGGTGGGACAGGGGGCTTAGCTTTGATGGACTTTGTAGAGAATGCCAAAAAGCTTCTTGTCCTTGATGCCGTTGATGCAGGTATAGAGCCTGGAAAAGTGGTGGTATGGCGTCAGGAAGAAGTACCGTATTTTATGGCTAGCAAGATGTCCGTACACCAGGTGGGGTTTACTGAGGTTTTGAACTGGGCTAAATTTCGGGGAAAATATCCTGATGAGATCGCCGTGGTCGGCATTCAACCTCAAACCCTAGATTGGGGAACGGAGCTTAGTGAAGTGGTACAGCTCTCTCTGCCAACTGCGGTTAAAAAAGTGTTGGCTATACTGGAAGAATGGGAAGCTGTGATTTAACCTATCCAAGTATTCTTAGTTTACGATAGTTGATGGTCAACAAAAACAGCCTATCTTTTTAAGAGGGTAGGCTGTTTTGCTATTGAATCAATCTTCGTGTCTGTTTGGTAAATCCGGACCCTGCCAATCATATCATGTGTTTTCTTTGACGCTCAACATATGGCGCATATCGTACCCCGTGGGGTTCTGATGAATTCTTAAATCAAATAAGGGAATCACTGCAAAGATATGATCAAAGATATCGGCCTGTATAGATTCGTAATTAACCCAGGCAGTATCTGTAGTAAAGGCATAAATCTCCAGAGGGAGACCAGATTCACCAGCCGGAAGCTGTCGAACCATATGGGTCATTTCTTTATGGATCTTGGGGTGGTTTTTCAAGTAGGCATGGAGATAAGCCCTGAAGGTTCCGATATTGGTCAGTCGCCGGCCATTAACCAGTTGGGAACAATCCACGTCATGTTCCTGATTATGAATCTGACACTCCTGCAGCTTTTGTTCAAGATATTCTGTAATATACTGTATCTTTTTGAACCTCTCCAACATTTCCTCTGTACAAAATGTAATGCTTGTGCTATCAATATGGATTGATCTTTTGATGCGTCTCCCTCCTGATTCCTGCATTCCTCTCCAATTTTTAAAAGAATCCGAGATTAAGGCATAGGTTGGGATAGTTGTAATCGTATTATCAAAGTTTTTAATTTTGACCGTATTGAGTGAGATATCTATAACATCGCCGTCAGCACCATATTTGGGCATCTCAATCCAATCACCGATCCTTACCATGTCGTTGGCTGCCAGCTGGATTCCGCCTACCAGACCCAATAACGAGTCTTTAAAGACCAACAGGATGACGGCAGTTAATGCTCCAATACCGCTGAGCAAAAGAAGAGGAGAACGTTCAATCAACAAGGAGATAAACCAAATACCACCGATAATGTAAAGAAAGATCTTGATCACCTGGATTATGCCACGGATAGGTTTATGCTTGGATACTTCAAACGTTTTATAAATATCTTCGATGGCATCCAGAAAGGCATCAATGACCAATAAGCCAACGATGATGATATAAGCCATAGAAAGTTTTTGGATGGTACTTATGTAAACCGGGAAAATGCTTGCAGACCAATAGACTATAATAGCCGGAGTGATCAGGGACAAACGGTTAAATACTTTCCGGTTAAATAGATAGTCATCCCAAAGGAAACGGTTGTGATAGATATAGTGAGCAAGGATACGCAGAACGATTTTTTTTGTTATGATATATGTAAGATAGCTAAAGATGAGGATAAGAAGCACGGCAAGTCCGTGGGAAAAGTACTCAGCCGTGGCGTCAGGGATTCCCAGGGACGTAAGGGAATCTATGATGAGATCGATCATTTATCTCCGTCCTTTCATTTTAGAAGCTTTAGGGGTTATCTAATATTGTACATTAATTTTCAAGCTTATTCCAAATGACCTTTTATCCAAACATGTTGATCATCAAATAAAATCTCCCGGATATTTATTTTTTACGCTTTTTGGTATAATTTTCTTGAGATAGAGGGGGAGAAGTTTGTTTATGTTGAAAGAGAATTCAACCAAAGAATCAACGAAATGGATTTCAACGATAGAATTGAAACCTTACTGGCAAAGTTAAGTTTCCCTTACAATTTTAGGTGGCAGTGGGGCAACCCTTAGTCTGATTCTGGCCATCTTTATCAGCGGGAGATATAAAAATCTGAGAAGGGCATGCTAAATTGTCTGTCTTTCCGTCTTTATTCAATATCAATGAACTTATTGTTTTCGGAATTCTCATTGTGTTAAATCCTATTTGCCTTATCCCGTTCTATTGATACCTACTGTCTTGACGGTTATATCCTTGAACTTGGTTGTGTCCATTGTCAAGGCTACCTTTATAGTCCGGCTGTCAGTTATGATGAACTATTATTATACTTAGACACGATCAGAAATCAACGCTAATGCTTTAAGTCTGATATAATGCTGGCAGTTACTATGTTCATAATAATTTGCCTAAATAGCTCTATCCAGCAGAACAGACCACAAGAAAAGGATTGATGGATTGCAATGGAGTATATACCAGCTAAAACAATCATATCAGGTTATAATGCTGACAATCCTTGGTTTGGTACAAACTACAATATGAATATCTACAAAGGATGTTGTCATGGTTGTATCTACTGTGACAGCCGCAGTGAATGTTACCAAGTAGATAATTTTGATGAGGTCAGGGCTAAGTATCATGCACTTGAGATAATAGCCAAAGAGCTTAAATCAAAACGGCGAAGAGGTGTTATTGGCACAGGCGCGATGAGCGATCCGTATAACCCCTTTGAGAGAGAACTAAATCTAACTAGAGGAGCACTCAGTTTAATTGATCAATATAAGTTTGGTATATCAATCGCTACTAAGAGTGATCTGATTACCAGGGATACCGATGTTCTTAGATCAATCCAAAACCACTCGCCTGTACTAGTGAAGATAACCATTACAACTTGTGACGATGACCTATGTCAAAAAATTGAGCCCAATGTCGCAGTATCATCCAAGCGCTTCCATGTGATTAATTATCTCTCCAGCCAAGGTGTGTTTACTGGGATACTTCTCATGCCGGTATTACCTTTTCTGGAAGATAATGAGGAAAATATCAGGGGTATCGTTGGCTTAGCCTCTGAAAATGGAGCCAAGTTTATATACCCTGCTTTCGGGGTCACACTCAGACAGAACCAAAGAGATTGGTTTTATAAGAAATTGGATAAGCATTTTCCTGGGCTTAAACACAAATATATGAAACAATACGGAAACTCCTATGAATGTGGTTCTCCGAAAGCCAGACAGTTATGGCAAATATTCAAGCAAGAATGTGATAAATCAGGGATACTTTATAAAATGGAAGATATTATTGACAACTATAAAAAAGAGTATGGAGAAAGCCAGCCATCCTTGTTCTAGTGGAGATTTTGTTAGAAGGTTATTGCTTGTCATAAAGGAGATATGGATCATGAAAGACTATTTAATCAAAGCATTGGGGTATAACGGCCAAGTCAGAGCGTATGCAGCTATGACGACAGATACCGTAGGAGAAGCGCAACACAAACACTATACCTGGCCGACGGCTTCCGCAGCACTGGGACGTACCATGACAGCAGGATTGATGTTGGGGGCTATGCTCAAGGGCGAAGAAAAGCTAACCATAAAAATTGAAGGCAACGGTCCTCTGGGATTGATCCTCGTTGATGCCAATGCCAAGGGCGAGGTCAGAGGCTATGTTACCAATCCCCAAACCCATCTAGACTTAAATCCTCAAGGGAAATTGGATGTCAGCGGTGCAGTCGGTACAGAAGGGATGCTATCGGTAGTCAAGGACATCGGACTTAGAGATTATTTTACCGGCCAGGTACCGCTCGTGTCAGGTGAGATCGGAGAAGATTTTACGTATTATCTTGCCAAATCCGAACAGGTTCCGTCATCAGTGGCTTTAGGTGTCTTGGTTAATCCTGATAATACAATTCAAGCCTCCGGCGGTTTTATGATCCAGATGCTCCCTGGTGCCGATGAAGAGACCATCACCCAAATTGAAAAACAGCTAAAGACCATCCCACCCGTATCGAAAATGATTCAGGAGGGGCTTTCTCCGGAAGAAATCCTGGAAAATGTTTTGGGTAAAGATAATGTTCAGATCCTTGAGAAGATGCCGGTTCGTTTTCAGTGTCAGTGCTCCAAAGATAGGGTAACGGCAGCCCTGATCAGTTTAGGAAAGACAGAGATTGAGGATATCATCGAAACAGAAGGGGAAGCAGAAGCACACTGCCATTTCTGTAATGAGAAGTATCACTTTACCCAAGAGGAATTAGAAGGTTTAAAGGAAGAGGCTAAATAGCTGATAGAGAACTATTTAGAATATAGAACACACTATTTTTAGGAGATCCCAAATAATAGTTGAATCAACTAAGACAAAACTTACATGCAGATATGTGCAAGCCTTTTTTACTACTGATTATAACGTGTTTTAATATTTCCTTTCTGATGCATCTGTCTGGAATTCATCCAAGGATAATAATAGGGTGAAGAATTTTCTTCACGGACAACTAGGTCTAATGGTTGATCTACTTCCAAAGTGAGATTGCCAGGTTTGAATAACCGGGGATCTCCTAACTTTTCTGCAATAACAATCTTTGTAGCACCAAAAGCCAAATGAGATAGAAAGGTGGTAAGCGCATCGATGGATTTAACGGGGAAAATAATTGTCGCCCCTAATCTGGATAGAACCCCATATAATGAGCCCCATTCCATGGCTCCCAAACCTGCACCTTTCAGTATATGTTTATCTTTACCCATTAAAGTGAGCCAGTAGACACATGAAACACCTAATCCCATGGCAATCATACTGTCGGCAATGATACCGGCCAACTTTCCGAGAGGTTAATTTATTTCTGATTTTTTAAAAAAAATCCCTTCCGCCGTTGTACGCCCATTACTTTTTGTTATGCCATTTTTATTGAAAACATATTCGAGTGCGATTTTAGCAAGATTACCACCTAAACCAGCAATGATACCGAGCCAGAAACGATCTGTTATTTTTTTCATCTTAAGCACCTCGATTGTGATCTAGAGTACCATAACGTTTAATGAGACTAGTTTTTCCAAAATGAAATTTTTTACCACAGTAAATAAATTTATGGTGAATATTTATCTTATTTTCGCTCCAAAGCATCAGGTAAACATAAAATAAAAACCTTTTCATTATGAGATTATTAAGAATTCTCAGTCTTGTCTGGAATGTCATCGGGGAAACTGGACATGGTGTAGATCTATATTTGACCCCTGTTCTAAAAGGTGCGAAAGAATGAGCTATAAAAGACTAAAGAGTCGTATCGGAGATATTTAGAGAGATTTCATAATAGGAATAACTTTGGTTATGTTTGATTTTGAGGTATAATTAACCCCGTATATCAACCAAAACACATCAGCAGAAATGTGTATTATGAGGAGAAACGTGTTCTTAACGTCATCAAACAAATTTGATGGTTGTACATACCATGGCGGTTAGGACATACAATATGGAGAGTTCAGATGATTGATTTAAAAAAAGTTCAAATTGAAGATAAGAAATGGATGGATCCCTTGATCGCTGCAGGGAATCTTAGTGGCTGTCATCAAAATTTCACCAATATATTCGCCTGGGCAGAGAACTATTACCATCGCGTAGCACAAGTCAATAATTATCTTGTGGTTAAAGGTGCTAACGAGCAATGCCCTTATTATTTCTATCCTGCCGGTTCAGGTGAGCTTAAACCTGTCTTGGACATCATGAGGCAGGATGCGGCTGATTGCGGGCATGATTTTGTTCTCGTCGGTTTATCACCTGAGAACATCACCGTCGTTAATCACCTTTTCCCAGAATGCCTTGAATATGAGAATATGCGGGATAGTTTTGACTACGTTTATCTTTTGGAAAACCTGGCTGATCTTTCGGGCAGGAAGTACCAGGCTAAACGAAATCATATTAATCGCTTCGTCCAAAACAATGACTGGAGTTATGAATTAATTTCTCCCGCTAATCTGGATGAATGCTGGAAGATGAATAAAGAATGGTGTATTATCCATGAATGCAATGAGGATGACCTTCTGGCAAAGGAAAAGTGTGCCGTAACGCGTTGCTTTGATCATTTTCAAGTGCTGGGGCTAGAAGGTGGCTTATTACGCGTTAGCGGTCGAGTCATCGCCTTTACTATGGGAGAAAGACTTAATCAGGATACGTATGTTATTCATATTGAAAAAGCTTTTTCCGATATTCATGGTGCTTATCAAATGATTAACCGTGAATTTGCAGCTTATGTCCGAGATACTTATCCTGAGATGATCTATGTTAATCGGGAGGAAGATATGGGGTTGGATGGACTAAGAAAAGCTAAGTTATCTTACCATCCCGCCAAGATGGAGGAGAAGTATTTAGGCAAGTTTATAGAACCATAGAATTCCTTAATTGTGAATATGAAATCCACTATAGTGTAAGCTATCGTGTTTGAATGGCCGGAGGCAAAATGTACGAAATACGACAGGCAAAAAGCGGTGAAGCTGCTTCTCAAAAAGAAATATGGAAGCTCTGTTTTGGTGATCGCGATAAGTATATTGATTTTTACTATGCCAACAGGTACAAAGAAGAGGAAACTCTTCTCTTACTTTATCAGGGCAAACTTATAACCATGTTGACCATGATCCCGGCGACAACGGTTATGCCTGATAACCAGAGTATGGAAACAGTCATAATTTATGCCATGGCTACACACCCTGATTATCAGAAAAGAGGTTTTGCAACAAAAATAATTAAATATTGTCATGAATACCTTGAAGCTAATAATATCAATAACACCGTACTGGTACCTCAACATAACAGTCTTTTTAACTTCTATCAGCAATACGGCTACCAAGAGACTTTTTACATCCAGGAAACTTCATGGACCGCTGAAGCTGTGCTGGAAATGTTGGATGAGCTTAAGGGAGGCCCCCCCTCCTCTTGTACGATTAAGCCCTGTGATTCTGTAGAATACAATCTAAGACGTAATGAACTGCTACAGGGAAGGCTTTATATCGCTTATCAAGATGAAGATATCTCCTATCAGAAGAAACTGTCCCAGTTTTCCGGTGCGGATATTTACTTGGTAGATGGTGACGGTATTCAAGGTTGTGCAGTCATAGAAAGAACCCCATCAGGCAACATCCTGATAAAAGAACTTCTTATCCCTGATTTTCACAGGCCCAATGTGCTTAGAGCAATAGTAGAGCAGTTCAATGTCAGAGAATTGATGGTACGAACACCATCATTTACTGAAGAACTATACGGGGATAAGATACGCCCGTTCGGTATGATTAGAGAACACCCACTCTCTCAGAGGAAGTTAACCTCTGAAACAAAAGGTTATATGGGGTTGGCCTTTGATTAAAGAGCAGGGTTCATTACTAATCATCAGTATGGATTATATTAAGAACTTCTCTGAGTAAAACAGTTTATGCTATAATCTATTAAAGCGTAAACTGTTACATAGTTGTGCGATTGAGAATTAAGTACCTGAATAGAAGGAGTATTAAAATGAAAATCGAGACAAAATGTTTGCACGAGGGCTATAAACCTCAAAACGGTGAACCAAGAGCTCTGCCGATCTACCAAAGTACCACTTATACCTATGATTCGACAGAACATATCGGACAACTATTTGATTTGACGGCTGATGGCCATATGTATTCTCGGATCTCCAATCCGACCGTAGCTGCTGTTGAGGAAAAGATTGCTGCCTTGGAGGGTGGTATTGGAGCCTTATGTACATCTTCTGGTCAGGCTGCTTCCTTGATCAGTATTCTTAATTTAATGAAAGCTGGGGATCACTTTATCAGCGGTTCGAAAACCTATGGTGGAACGATCAACCTCTTTGCTGTTACGCTCAAAAAATTCGGGATAGAATGTACCTTTGTAGATCAAGATGCATCCGATGAGGAAATTCAAAAACACTTCAGACCGAACACCAAGGCTGTATTTGGGGAGACTATCGCAAATCCTGCTATGGCTGTTTTGGATATTGAAAAATTTGCGCGAGTGGCACATCAAAACAATGTTCCTTTGATTATTGATAATACCTTTGCCACACCGATTCTCTGCAGGCCGATTGAATTTGGCGCAGATATTGTCATTCACTCTACCAGTAAATACCTGGATGGTCATGCCGTGCAGGTAGGGGGAGTTATTGTGGACAGTGGTCATTTCGATTGGACGAATGGAAAGTTTCCTGAGTTTACAGAGCCTGATGACTCTTACCATGGCGTTGTCTATACAGAGAACTTTGGCAAAGCTGCATATATTGCCAAGGCCAGATTCCAGTTGATGAGAGATTTAGGGGCTTATACCGCTGCACACACTGCATTTCTGCTTAATCTGGGTCTGGAAACCATCGCCACCCGTATGGAAAGGCACTGTGCCAACGCTGAGAAAGTTGCAAAGCTTTTAAGTCAATCTGATAAAGTAGAGTATGTTAATTATCCCATGTTAGAGAATAATCCTTATTATCAGCTCAGTCAAAAGTATCTGCCCATAGGCTGCAGTGGTGTTATTTCTTTTTCCATCCGTGGTGGCAGGGACACAGCTGTAAAGTTCATGGATGCCCTTAAGCTTGCTTCGAATGTGGTTCACGTTGCCGATATCCGCACATGTGTTTTACATCCTGCCAGCTCAACTCACCGGCAATTGACCGATGAACAGCTCCTTGCAGCCGGGATTTCTCCCGGACTTATTCGGATATCAGTGGGACTTGAGAATATTGATGATATCCTCGAAGATATTGAACAGGCACTTGCTAAGATTTAAATGAGAGAAGGCCCCTACTCGGGCTGTCATCGGGCTATGTTCGGTGTCGAATAATGTAGTAAAAAAATGGTATACATGATATATCTAGTAATATAAAATATTTAATAACTGATTCTACTGCAGAACCTCTATTTTGACTTTCTTGGTCCACATACAGTGGTGAGAACTATTTTTATCTACGATATATAGTATGTGAAATTACCAAATTCTACTTTTTGCTCCAGAATCATAACTATAATTAGTGTGAAAAGGCAAACCAGTTGAAAAACTGGGACGCAAAGTTTGAAGTCTAAGGTATCAGAGTATTTCTTAATGACATATATTGTGAATGATACTATGACCGTTCAGCTGCCATTTTTTTGGCAGTTTTTTTTATGAACATGATCACAAAAACTATTAAAATATGTTTTTTGGATGGGGGAAGAGATAATGAAACAACAATTTAGAAAAATGCTCTTATTATTTTTGACGGTAGTTTTCCTGTGCATACCGTTTAAAGTAAGCGCGGATTCGGTCTCATTCACTACAATAGAGGAAGACAATGCATCTATTGTCAAGACCGGAAGTTGGACCAGGTATGGCAATAATCATGCTAGCGGAGGGGGACATCTGTATAGCAACTCGCAAGATGCTACTCTAAGTTATACTTTCAGCGGTACAGGGGTTAAATTATATGGCTTAACCCACCCATACGGGGGGACTGTCGATATTTATTTAGATGGAAACAAGGAATCTACCATTGATACATATACAACTGATCCAGTTTATCAGCGTCTACTCTTTCAAAAGATGCATCTTGATGCAGGTAATCATACCATTCAGATTCGGGTGACAGGTAATAAAAATCCGCTTTCCAATGGAACTGAATTGTATTTCGATATGCTCAAGACAACAGCGGATGATGATATGGTTCCGCCGGTTCAATTAATAGCACCGCTTTGTATTAATTCAAGCGAGAGAGTGGAACTTCGTTGGCAACAAAGCCAGAATGACGATCTGGAAGGGTACAATATTTACCGGTCTGAGTCTGATTCGACCGGATTTGTAAGAATATATCCCTGGCTGGTTACCGGTCAAACCACTTATACAGACAGCACCGTAGAAAACGGCACAACTTATTATTATAGAATCACAGCCATAGACCAGTCGGGCAATGAATCGCCAGCTTCTTCGACCGTAGAAGCCCTGCCGGCAATGTATCCGGGATATTACGAAGAAAACAGCGTAGGAATAAATTACAGCGGGGGCAGCTGGTACCGTCAGAGCAACGGCACAGCCAGCGGTGGTTATTACCAGAGATCATACAACGCAGGGGAAAGCGTCACCCTAACCTTCTACGGTACGGGAATAGAGTGGACTGCCTTAACAACCACATCGGGTGGCAATGCGGGAGTAAGGCTGGACGGCGAAGCGGAAGAAGAAGTAAGCCTCTACAGCAGTTCCACGCTTAAGCAAACCGTATATGAAAAGCATAACTTAGCCGAAGGCCTTCACACCCTGACCATAGAGAATAAAAGTGGCTACTTATATATAGATGCTTTTGAAGTTTTAGGAACAAGCGAAGAACGGGGACGGGTGGAAGAGAACTCGGCAACCATAGATTACAGTGGCTTATGGGACAGAGAAACCTCAAGCGACTACAGTGGCGGGAGCATGCTGCAGACCAAGATAAGCGGGGCCACGGGGAGCTACACCTTCTACGGAACCGGAATCGAATGGCTGGCCAGGACAGGAAACAATAAAGGAATAGCTAAAGTCTACTTAAGAGACAGCAGCGGCAACATGGTAGACGGAACGAACCCGATAATTGTAGATACGTACAACAGCAGCTATCTCAACCAGCAGCGGGTGTACAAACGGCAGGGACTGCCCTTAGGCACGTATACCCTGACCATCGAAGTCACTGGGACAAAATCAGCCACAGCAAGCGACAGCTATGTGAATATAGACGCCTTGGAAGTCATATCCCCGGTAAGCGCAGTTCCGGCAGCACCCGGAAATGTGAACTCTTCCGGCGGAGCAGGAGAAATCAGCTTAAGCTGGGATGCGCCGTCGGCAGATGTAGTGGGGTACCAGATCTACCGTTACCGCGGTTCTATCGAAGACGGATTAGTAAACCTGCAGCTGGTTAAAGGGGAAACCTATACCGACAGCGGCTTAACGCCGGGAACGGAATACAGCTACCGAATTAAAGCAGTGAGCACCTTGGGGACGGAATCGGAATATTCAGAGGTGACTCAGGCCACAGCCGGAGATCCGGGCACGGGCACAGCAGCGCCGCCGGGGACGCTGGAAGCAGGGCTGTACCAGGAAAACAACGCGGCCATCGTTTATACGGGCGGTGGAACGAGGTACGGAGGCGGCAGCAGTAACTACAGCGGTGGCTACTACAGGTATATGTACAATGAAGCAACAGCAACATTCAGCTTTAACGGCACAGGAATCAAATGGATTGCCCATCGGGCCAGCGATATGTCCAATGAGATCGAAGTAAGAATCGACGGGAAGCTGGAAGGGACAGTTAAACTATACAACAACCCAACAGAATACCAGCAGGTAGTCTTTGAGCGGACTCACCTGCCAATGGGTTTGCATACCATAGAGATTAAACTCTTAAGGGGCAACATGAACCTGGATGCCCTGGAAGTATTGGACACCACGGAAACAGAAGCACCGGCCGTACCGGCGGATCTAAGTGTAGAAAAGGGCAATACCACAGCAGAGCTGAGCTGGACGGCAGGGAGCGAAAGCGACCTGGCCTGGTATAAAGTGTACCGGTCAACAAGTCCGGACAGCGGATTCAAAGCTATCGGGAATAAAGCCCTGCAGCGTCAGCCGGGCAGTGTAACAACCTACAGCGACAGCACTCTGTTAAACGGAACAACCTACTATTATATAGTGACAGCAATTGACCAAGCGGGCAACGAATCACAGCCGACTGCAGGGGTAAGCGTCCTGCCGGTAGTAAGTGCCGGGCTGCATCAGGAAAATGATCCTGGAATCGTCTACACCGGAACCTGGCATGAATACGGTAACGGCAGTTCCAGCGGTGGCAGATATAAAGTGAATTATACTAATGGCCAGACGGCATCAATCACCTTTGAAGGAACAGGCATTCGCTGGCTGGGCTGGACGGACAGCAACGGTGGCGAGGCGCAAGTAACGCTTCGGTACCTGGCAGGAAATACCATAAGTCAGGAAACGGTTAACCTGTACAGCAGTACCGGAGTGGCCCAGTATGAAGCCTACCGGTCGGTGGGACTTACCAGGGGAGTATATATCGTGCAGATCACCAACAGCAGCACAACATCACGCAATGCTGTCTGGTTAGATGCTTTTGAAGTGATGGATTCTGACGATACGACAGCACCTACAGAGCCAACAGCATTTACGGCAGTAAGCGGGAGTCAGAAGGTAGAACTGCAATGGAACCAGGTTATCGACGATGAACTGGATGGTTATGTTGTTTATCGTTCCACAAATCCAACCGGCACATTCAGCCGGATTAATGCCAACACAATTACCGGTCAAACCACTTATACAGACAGCACCGTAGAAAACGGCACAACTTATTATTATAGAATCACAGCCATAGACCAGTCGGGCAATGAATCGCCAGCTTCTTCGACCGTAGAAGCCCTGCCGGCAATGTATCCGGGATATTACGAAGAAAACAGCGTAGGAATAAATTACAGCGGGGGCAGCTGGTACCGTCAGAGCAACGGCACAGCCAGCGGTGGTTATTACCAGAGATCATACAACGCAGGGGAAAGCGTCACCCTAACCTTCTACGGTACGGGAATAGAGTGGACTGCCTTAACAACCACATCGGGTGGCAATGCGGGAGTAAGGCTGGACGGCGAAGCGGAAGAAGAAGTAAGCCTCTACAGCAGTTCCACGCTTAAGCAAACCGTATATGAAAAGCATAACTTAGCCGAAGGCCTTCACACCCTGACCATAGAGAATAAAAGTGGCTACTTATATATAGATGCTTTTGAAGTTTTAGGAACAAGCGAAGAACGGGGACGGGTGGAAGAGAACTCGGCAACCATAGATTACAGTGGCTTATGGGACAGAGAAACCTCAAGCGACTACAGTGGCGGGAGCATGCTGCAGACCAAGATAAGCGGGGCCACGGGGAGCTACACCTTCTACGGAACCGGAATCGAATGGCTGGCCAGGACAGGAAACAATAAAGGAATAGCTAAAGTCTACTTAAGAGACAGCAGCGGCAACATGGTAGACGGAACGAACCCGATAATTGTAGATACGTACAACAGCAGCTATCTCAACCAGCAGCGGGTGTACAAACGGCAGGGACTGCCCTTAGGCACGTATACCCTGACCATCGAAGTCACTGGGACAAAATCAGCCACAGCAAGCGACAGCTATGTGAATATAGACGCCTTGGAAGTCATATCCCCGGTAAGCGCAGTTCCGGCAGCACCCGGAAATGTGAACTCTTCCGGCGGAGCAGGAGAAATCAGCTTAAGCTGGGATGCGCCGTCGGCAGATGTAGTGGGGTACCAGATCTACCGTTACCGCGGTTCTATCGAAGACGGATTAGTAAACCTGCAGCTGGTTAAAGGGGAAACCTATACCGACAGCGGCTTAACGCCGGGAACGGAATACAGCTACCGAATTAAAGCAGTGAGCACCTTGGGGACGGAATCGGAATATTCAGAGGTGACTCAGGCCACAGCCGGAGATCCGGGCACGGGCACAGCAGCGCCGCCGGGGACGCTGGAAGCAGGGCTGTACCAGGAAAACAACGCGGCCATCGTTTATACGGGCGGTGGAACGAGGTACGGAGGCGGCAGCAGTAACTACAGCGGTGGCTACTACAGGTATATGTACAATGAAGCAACAGCAACATTCAGCTTTAACGGCACAGGAATCAAATGGATTGCCCATCGGGCCAGCGATATGTCCAATGAGATCGAAGTAAGAATCGACGGGAAGCTGGAAGGGACAGTTAAACTATACAACAACCCAACAGAATACCAGCAGGTAGTCTTTGAGCGGACTCACCTGCCAATGGGTTTGCATACCATAGAGATTAAACTCTTAAGGGGCAACATGAACCTGGATGCCCTGGAAGTATTGGACACCACGGAAACAGAAGCACCGGCCGTACCGGCGGATCTAAGTGTAGAAAAGGGCAATACCACAGCAGAGCTGAGCTGGACGGCAGGGAGCGAAAGCGACCTGGCCTGGTATAAAGTGTACCGGTCAACAAGTCCGGACAGCGGATTCAAAGCTATCGGGAATAAAGCCCTGCAGCGTCAGCCGGGCAGTGTAACAACCTACAGCGACAGCACTCTGTTAAACGGAACAACCTACTATTATATAGTGACAGCAATTGACCAAGCGGGCAACGAATCACAGCCGACTGCAGGGGTAAGCGTCCTGCCGGTAGTAAGTGCCGGGCTGCATCAGGAAAATGATCCTGGAATCGTCTACACCGGAACCTGGCATGAATACGGTAACGGCAGTTCCAGCGGTGGCAGATATAAAGTGAATTATACTAATGGCCAGACGGCATCAATCACCTTTGAAGGAACAGGCATTCGCTGGCTGGGCTGGACGGACAGCAACGGTGGCGAGGCGCAAGTAACGCTTCGGTACCTGGCAGGAAATACCATAAGTCAGGAAACGGTTAACCTGTACAGCAGTACCGGAGTGGCCCAGTATGAAGCCTACCGGTCGGTGGGACTTACCAGGGGAGTATATATCGTGCAGATCACCAACAGCAGCACAACATCACGCAATGCTGTCTGGTTAGATGCTTTTGAAGTGATGGATTCTGACGATACGACAGCACCGCAGACACCGGCAGCGATTAATGTTCTGCGTGACGGAGATCAAAACTATCTTCAATGGACAATGGTAGAGAGTGATGATTTCTACGGATACAATATTTACCGGAGTGCTTCCGGAGCAGAAGGAACATTTACCAGGATAAACAGCAATCCTCTCCGTTTTGGCACCACCTATTTAGATAATGCGCCGACACCATCATATTATCGGGTTACTGCGATTGACGAAAATGGCAACGAATCTGAACCGACGTCTACTCTTTCTGATGTACCGGCTGCTGCAGGCAATGGAATGATTGAAGAGAATAATTCGGTCCTTAGGTATGAGGGGGTTTGGTCCAGGGACGGTAATGGATCGGCCAGTGGCGGTTATCAAATGAACAGCACGGACAGTACACTGAAGGTAACGTATACCTGGTACGGTTCGGGAATTGACTGGTTGGCTCAGCGCAGTTCTTCAGCGGGTATTGCCAAGGTCGTTACTGATAATATGGATCCTGTATTGGTTAACTTGTATGCAACCAGCTCTTCCAACCAGGCAGTTTATCGCGTGAGAGGCCTGGATTTAGGACAGCATACAACCGAAATAACGTATTTTGGCAAAGACAACAATTCCAGCAGCCCAAGAATTAGTATTGACGCTTTCCGAACGGTTGAGGCAGACCTTACAGTTCCAGCTCCTCCGGAAGCAAACGCTGCCGGCTTGGTTAACAAAGTTCAGCTAACCTGGACTCATCCGGACACATCGGCTGCACCAGATATTATTGGATACAACGTCTATTATAAATATGATGTACTTGAGTACCAAAAAGCCAATTTGACTGGTTTGGTTCAATCAGGGTTTATGCATACTGGTCTCAATATGAGCACGCGTTATTACTATGTAGTAACGGCAGTGGACGCTTTAGGCAATGAATCGCCTTATTCGGAGGAGATTTACGCTGAGACGGCTGAAAGTCTTATCAAGGCAGTTCTGGAATCAGAATACCAAGCGGTTAAAGGGCAGCCCATAACGTTTAGTGCCGCTAATTCCTACACAGCCAGCCCACCGCTTAGCTATTCCTGGGATTTGGACGGTGACGGGGATTATGACGACGCTACAGGAGCACAAGCAACGTATACTTTCCCTGAAGCAGGAACGTATACGATAGGACTTCAGGTCAGCGACAGCCAAAGCCGTACCGATAACACCAGCGCAGAGGTGAACGTCAGAACGGCGGTAACAGGCGTCACTTTAAATAAAAATAACTTGACTTTGGAACTTAATCATAATGAAACCCTTCTAGCGGACGTTGTTCCGGAAGATGCACCTGACAGAACGGTTACTTGGAGTTCCAATAACTCAGCAATTGCTACTGTTGATGAAAATGGTATGGTAACGGGGGTAGCTTTAGGGACAGCCACAATTACCGTAACAACGACAGATGGGAATCATACCGCTAGTTGTACAGTGACTGTTGTTACACCGACTGTTGCTGTCACCGGTGTTACGCTTGACCAGAGTACCTTGCGATTGAATGTTAACCATACGGCCCTGCTAACAGCAACAGTTGTACCTGTCAATGCCACAAATCAAGCCATAACCTGGCATTCAGATAATCCGGCTATTGCAGCAGTAGATCAAACAGGACTGGTAACTGCAGTAAACGCAGGGACCACCGATATTACCGTTAAAACCACAGATGGAAACTATACTGATGTATGTACAGTTACCTCGATTTCCGACACGGAAAACCCGGTTATTACCGGAGCGGAGCCTCAAAACGGGGTAACCATCGGCGGTGCCAAAGTACAAAAAATGACAGTATATTTCACGGACAATGAAGGTTCAGCGGGAGCGACAGCTGACATAGAATATTCTGCCAACGGCACAGATTGGCAGCAGGTGGGTCAGACCTTCGGCCCAGCAGGAATATCTCCGTACTCATTTTATGCTGACTGGAATCTGATCCCGCTTAACAGTGGTACCTACTATGTACGTTATACTGTATATGACGGGGCCGGCAATCAAGATCAAGTACAATATACTTACCTGGTAGACCGAACGGCTCCGGCAGCTCCGTCAAACCTTACGGCAAACTTTGGCACCGGCGGGATAAGACTGGATTGGCAAGCACCTGCTGATGCGGATACGAATCAATATAAGATCTATCGAAAAGCAGAGGGTGAGAGCGGATTCAGCCCGATTAAAACTGTCAATGGCCAAAGCACGGTCACTTATACCGACGATACTGTTCAAACCGGCAATACTTACGATTATCAGGTCAAAGCCGTTGACAATTTCGGCCAAGAGGGTCCGGCCTCCAACGCTGCCAATATCTCAATTAGTAACGATACAACCATCCCAGTTATTTTAGGAATCAGCCCAGAAAATAATTCGGCAATCGGCCCGCACGCCACTATAACAGTTAGGGCTGAAGATAACTTCATTCTCTCCAGCATAACGCTGCAATACTCCGTTGGGGACAGCGGAGTGTGGACAGATATTGAAACGATCACTACTCATGACAATGCGACCTTTACTTGGGATTCCGCACCGCTCGCCGGAAGTGTAAAAATTAGGGCCATCGCCCGCGACTTTGTTGGTAATGAGAGCGATCCGAGTATCTCAGATAAGATCCGCAGCTACACCATAGATGTACAAGGGCCTCAGCAAGTCGCCGGTTTGGAATCCATCAGTTCCACAACCAGCATTAAGCTGGGCTGGGATAATGTCTCCGACACGGATTTGGATTACTTTCAAATAGAAAAATTTGATTCTGTTGATGGAAACTTCCATAGTATCGGTACAACTCAAGACCTGTGGTTCAACGTTACCGGTCTGGCTGTGAATACGACCTATTCATTCCAGGTTGTCGGCTATGATAGGTACGGCAACAGAGGAACACCTTCCGCCAGCTATGAGGCTGCGACAGTGAGCGATACGGAAGAACCGAACGTAACCAAGCTCGGCCCGAACCCGGCCTCGTTCTCCGCTAGTATTCCACTGCATGGTGAAGCCACGGATAACGTAGGAGTCTATTCGTACACCTTCCAATACTCTGCTGATGGCGGCCAAAACTGGACGGATATTATCACATTGAATCCGTCAGGAATTCCGCTTCATGCCTCTGTGAACTACAGCTGGGATGTATCCGGCCTGGCTGAAGGACTGATCGAAGTACGGGCGGTGGTGTCAGATACAGCAGGCAACGATAGTGACACCTCACCGAATGCTTCAAAGATTCAGTACAACATCGATCACAGTGCTCCGGTCATCCCAAGCGGTTTGCTGCTGGAGACAACAAGCTGTGACATTACCCTGACCTGGAATAAAGGTACCGAAATCGACTTAGCCTATTACCAGGTATTCAGGGCAGTAAACAGTGACAGTGATGATAACTATACTTTATATGCCGATCGTGTCACGACGGTAGACCCAAATGATTCCCAGAAAGCAATCTACAGAGATAGTAGTGTCGACTCTGACAAAATCTACTACTACAAAGTCAAAGCCGTGGACAGTGCCGGAAACATCAGTGTACCCACAGATACCTTGTCCGCAGTGCTACTGGCAGATACAGAAAATCCGCAGATCCTGAGTATTTCCCCCGCGTCTGGGTCAACCTTGGCTGTGAATCCCAGCGTTGGAGTAGCAGCGAGAGACAACTATAGGCTTTCTCAGGTTAACCTTTCCTACCAGAAAGAAGGAGAAAGCGGCTGGACTGACATTGTCACGAAAGTACTAAATGCCAAAAGTGATGTCTCGGTATTTACTTGGAACACAACCGGGCTGACCGACGGAAATTACACAGTAAGAGCCCAGGTCCTGGATGTGGCAGGTAATACCAGCGAAGCTTCCACAACTTATAGTTTAAGAGTTAACCCGCCGGCCAAACCTGTCTTGACATTGACTCCGGGTGGCTGGCAAATGAATTTGTCCTGGACTTCTGGCAATGAGAGCGATCTGGTCGGATTCAGAGTGTACAGAGCTACAGCTTCCGGAGGTCCGTACCGGATGATTACCCAAATGCCCAAGTCGGATACCGAAACTACTTATTGTTTTGACGACGAACAATTAGCTCCGGGGCAAACCTATTATTACGTCGTAGATGCCTTGGATCAATACTATAACGCAAGCAGAAGCGATGAAGCTTCAGCGGCTCCATTGGCTGATGATCCGTATGCTCCCACAGCCAGGGCGGGTGGAGATCAGACTATTGCTCTGGGGATGGAGACAGGATTTGATGCCACAGGTTCCAGGGATAACGATCAGATCGCTTCCTACCATTGGGATTTCGGAGACGGAGATACCTCGGACCTGGCTCAGCCCACACACACCTATGCAACGACCGGTCAATTTACAGTTACTTTAACTGTAACCGATCGCAATGGCAATCAGGCAACAGATACCGCCAACATAACCGTTAGAGAACCTGCGCAGGTTGGGACTCTGGAAGTTATTGTAAGAGATAGCAGCTCAGGCTCAACGATTGCTGGGGCCAGCGTAGTGATTCAATTCCCTGACGGGACTATGCAGGAATTTACAACCAATGGCTACGGCAAAGCTACAACAGCCGTAATACCAGGTGATTTCCACGTCTCGGCCTACAAAACAGATTATCTCCCGGCCTCTACCGATGCCGTAATAACACTTAACCAAACGATAACAGCGACAATCAACCTGACCAAAGGCGAGCTGGTTATTGGCGAATTAAACGTTCGCAGACTTACGCTGGACGAAATAGAAGCATTAGGAGTGGATACCAGTGCGCCAGAAAATCAATTTGTTTACAAGTTTGAAGTCCATCTAGCCTTTAATGGCATACCCCTGGTGGCTCCGCCGTTTTATTCCAACGGTCCCGGAGAATTTATCGGAACACCTCCCAAACTGACAATAAGCATACCGTCGCCTCCAGGAAGTACTGCTCCTCCAGCCACCGCTGATGTTTATCCCGTAGTCATTCCGCATATTAATCATCCGGAAGTACGGCCCACGGTTGCCTATATGGTAATTCCAGGCGAAGCCCGTTGGCTTAAGGAATTCTTTGAAGTAGGCCTAACCTTGGAAAATGCTGCTGATCCGGAATTTGTAATCGAGAATTCGGAAGCAACCTTAAATCTGCCCGATGGCTTGGCCCTGGCACCAACAGCGGAACCACAGAGCTTAACGGTAGACCTCGGATCTATTGCCGGACAGGAATCCAGGGAAGCAAAATGGATTATCCGTGGTGATATAAAAGGCTACTATGACCTGTCCGCAGACTTCAAAGGAATCCTGCAGCCATTTAACGAACCGGTCCAAGCGACTTTCCAGACATCGGAACAGTTCAGGGTCTGGGGAGATGATGCTCTGAAGATGCATGTCGATGCTCAGGAGAGAGCGGATCAAGGTTATCCGTACCATGTGCGGTTTGGTATGGAGAACATTTCGGATGTACCGGTTTATAATGTAGCCATCGAGCTTAAAGACGATACCAAGCAAAACTATATCTACGCTCCGAATCAGGATTTGGAAAAAATGGTGCGTGAACTGCCTGCCGGAGAAATATTCTGGGCAGATTACTGGCTGATTCCTTCCATTAGTGGCAACCTGGACCTCTCCCTCTCCTATGTCTTGAAAACCGGAGTGAACGATGTAAATATCCCTTCAGTCATCACTGAACGCAGTGATCCTGAGAACTACCCGGATGCAGCCCCGGTTCTGCAGGAAGTTCATAACGGCAACGGAACAGTGACCTTGACCTGGGATCCGGTAGCCGGAGCAACAGGCTATAAGATCTATAAGGTACGCAGTGATCTGTTTATCTCTATGGATCCGCCCGAACTTGTCCATTTAGCCGGACCGGCGGATACGACCGTGACCCTGGATGAACCGGATGGCCCCAAGGATTACGTGATCATGACCCTAACTTCACCTGACGAATTGGTAACGATAGAACGGCTGTGGCATGCGATAACCGGTTTAAGCTGGTGCCCTGACGCTGGCAATCCGGTCATCACCATCGACCCTATGGAGATCAATGTCGGTGTGGCCAGTGACCTGATGATTACCGTCAATAAAGAAGGCCACCCTGTCAAACAGGGCACGATCGATGTCGGCAATTATCTTAGCGGGCAGGTGCTGGATGACAACGGCCAGGTCAGAGTGACCATAACTCCAACTATCCCAGGTGATATTATCGTATCGGCCTATGATAAGGACCATAACTTCCTGGTCAGCAAAACTATTAAGGCCATAGGGGCAGCAGTTCCCATAATGGAAGCGATGACAATAAGTGATGTAACAACGACAGGATTCATAGTCACTTTAAATCCGGCTCTGCCAGGCTTAACAATAGACGACTTTAACATGCTTAACAGCTTAAATCAACCCATAGCCATAACCGGAGTGACTACTGCAGACAACGGAGCAACGTACGTGATCAGTGCAGCCTTAAGTGCAGGTGAGACCTACACAGTTGCTGCAGCGCAGACAGGTTATGACTTTGGGGCAGCCCAAAATGTGGTGGTACCGGCAGTGCCTGAAGTAACCCTGGATAATAACGTCATATACGACACGACAAATGCAGCATACGTACAAATGAAGATACTGGGAACATTTATTACACCGGCAGGATATACGCTGGTAGACCAAGGGTTTATATCCATCAAGAATCC
Organism: uncultured Gracilibacteraceae bacterium; assembly: GCA_964477085.1. Classification (GTDB taxonomy): domain Bacteria; phylum Bacillota; class Desulfitobacteriia; order Desulfitobacteriales; family Syntrophobotulaceae; genus Dichloromethanomonas. The sequence continues at coordinate 40,184 of CAYZDF010000016.1, forward strand.
GCCGGCCGATCCTGGGACGAATTTAACACTGGAAACAAGCGGGATCACCAAACTCAGTGCCTACAACAATACAAACGAGGCAGGGCAGGCATACCGCTCAATCAAAACACTCTATGGGAACACATTTTATGTACGTGGGTATCTGACCTATCAGGATTCAGAAGGAAATACAGAAACCATTTACAGTAACAGCGTAGTGCAAGCAGTTGCCCAAAGTCAAAGCGTGATAACAGAAACGCTGACAGTAAGCAATCCGACAACGACAGGATTTACAGTCACGTTAAGTCCGGCCCTGGGAGGGTTAATGGCAGGTAACTTCACACTGCTTGACAGTTCCGGCCAACCGGTAGCCATAACCGGAGTGAGCACAGCGGACAACGGAGCAACGTATGTGATCAGTGCAGCCTTAAGTGCAGGTGAGACCTACACAGTTGCTGCAGCGCAGA
>CAYZDF010000016.1:40729-49304 GCA_964477085.1 uncultured Gracilibacteraceae bacterium
CAGGTTATGACTTTGGGGCAGCCCAAAATGTGGTGGTGCAGTAGCAATCAAATTTTCCCTTGCCGTAAATAACGGAAAAGGGTCTGGAACCTAAAATGATGGGACAGAGGCGTCAGTAACAGCCAGGTACCTACAGGAAATAATTTTAGTTGCTGGAAGGATGAGGCAGGAAATATCCTAAGCAACAGCGAAGAATACATCTTTATAATAACCCGCAATAGGATATTAACTTACATGATATTAACGGCAGAATTGTCTAAACCCCAATAAATAAATAAATGAAGGGAGGGAAATAATTTGAAAAAAGAATATGAAAGACCAGACATCTACCTGGAGGAATATGAGTTAGAAAACATTACTGGGAATTTGTGCAGTTCGCCTGACGCTCCAATAATAGGAGGAGATGATTGGGAATAGGTACTTCCTTGTGAGAAAACAAAAGCAGGCAGGTTAATTACTTCCTGTCTGCTTTTCATTGGAGAATATGATGAAAAAAGTAGAAGTTGCTAATATTAATATCGAAATTAATTCAATTGACCAGTATTGTCTTAACAAATATCGAAAATATGAAAATTCGAACCTTGAAAAACCAGAACTGATTCTGCGAACAAGGTATTTTGATGATCTTACAAAAAAACCTCAAGGTGAAATAATCGGACAAATATATGATGCTACAATTATACGTATCAGTAATAACTGCTATTGCAGGTATTTATGCAGAAGCAAAACAAGAAAAATAATCACTGCAATATATTATAACAGTAGCTATTCTGATGTAGAAATACACTTGTTAAAAAGGTCAGCGCAACCATGTCTTTCACTGTCAGAATATGAATACATGTACTCGGGTTTTGCCTTCAGTGACCGGCTGACAGAGTTAGGCGGAGCGGTACTTCACGGCTCAGCAATCGCATATAGTCATCAGGGCATCATATTTTCTGCGAATTGCGGAACAGGAAAGTCAACCCACACCAGACTATGGAAAGAACTTTTCCACGACAAGGTTACCATAGTGAACGATGATAAACCAGCAATACGTTTTCATGAGGGAATTCCATTTATGTTCGGAACACCCTGGAGCGGAAAAACAAATCTACATACGAATGTGCAGGTACCGTTAAAATCAATCGTTTTTATCAAACAGGAAGAAACGAATCGGATTGAAAGGTTAAATACTCGAGACAGCATTTTTAGCTTAATGAGCCAAATCGCCAGGCCTTATTACGATGAAAAGCTTGGCTTAAAAACTATGGAGATAATAGAAAAACTGGTTCAAACCGTACCAATATACCGGTTGCATTGTAATATCAGTCAGGAAGCGGTAGATACAGTCTATCAAAAATTGATACAAGAAAGGGTCATAAACGCATGAAGATTGCCAAAGGATTTAATCTGATGCACATCGCCGAACAAAATATTATTGTTCCTGTTGGAGCCAAAAATGTGAACTTCAATAAAATGATCAGCTTGAATGACAGCGGGGCGTTTCTCTGGCAGCAACTGCAGGAGGAAAAAACTGAGGAAGAATTGCTTAAGGCTATGCAGGAAGAATATGAGATTGATGAAACCACAGCATCTGAAGACATCGAAAGATTTATCTGTAAATTGAAAGATGCCGGAATGCTGGAATAGACGATGGACGTAAGAAAGGTAAAACTTGATACTTCAAAGGAAGAATTCTCGGCAGCCCTGCTGCAACTGCTGGATGAGAATATCGATGTTACGATCACGGTTACTGGAGACAGCATGCTACCTTTGTGGAAGCATAAAAGGGACACAGTAGTATTAACGAAGTGCGACAAATTTGCCTTAAAAAAAGGGGATATTCCTCTTTACAGAAGAAGCAACGGTCAATTTGTGATGCACAGAATCATCCATGTTCATAAAGACAGTTACAATCTTTGCGGGGATGCGCAGACTCAGATAGAATACAACCTCAAAAAAGAGAATATCATTGCCGTAGTTAAAGCCTTTACCCGTAAAGGGAAGGAATACAGCTGCACCAGCCACTGGTTTAAGTTATACTCAGCGTTATGGCTAAGACTGCGCCCTTTCCGCCGTATACTATTAAAAGGCTATAGAATGTTTCAAAAATAAAAAGGCCGGATAAATGTATGGAGAGTTCAATTCGTCTTCTTGAGTATGATATGATCGTTAAAATATCGATATTGCTTGCTTTGCTGCTCGCATTACTCGTTGTAAACATTTATTTAAAGATAAGCAGAAAAAAGAATTTTATAATAAGTGGTATTCATATTGCCTCTTTTTTTGGCGGTATGTTTTTATTTTGTCTATTGATTGAAATATCCATTTTAGATTTGCCTTCGGACATTTTCTATAGACAAGCAGGTATCTGGGCAATGATCTTCTGTATTGCAGCTTTACTAGTTACCGCGAGGGCTTATCTGATTAACCGAAATAGTGCAACCAATATGCTGGTATCACCTGATCTTTCAACAGTTTTTTTGGCAATTGAGGATATCGCGGTTATCTGTGATTATAACGGCAACATAATTGAAACAAACCAATCACCGCATGAAAAAAAGTTTTTTGGTGAAAACGGTACAACAATCGAAGATCTTCTATCTTTTCTGTTAAGTAATACGGACCAAAGCAATCATGAAGCGCTAATTTCCGGATTGCGTAATCCGAAAAGACTGCACCGGTTTGAAATACATCTAACCGGCAGTGACGATTATTATTTAGTCACAGTATCTCCCATCATGGCGGATAAGATAAACTTCATTGGCTCAACGATCGTATTTCATGATATCAAAGAAGAGAAAATGCTTTTAGCCGAAATTAATCATCAGCATCAATTGCTGCAAAATGCAAATGCGAAGTTGACTGAATATGTCAAGATGGCGAATGTACTTGAAGCTGAGAAAGAAAGATTAAAATTATTACAAAATATTCAAGCTGATTTAATCGTAAAAATTGAGAACGTGAGCGCAAACATTCAAAGTATTTTAAATACAGAAAATCATAGCCTCAAGGATTACCAAAACAAAATAGCGAAGGTTGCCAAACAGCTAAGAAAAATATACATGGATATCCGAAAATCAATCAACAGAATATCCGGCAGGAAAGGAGCTGAAGATGGTGATCAGAGTATTGATTGCGGATGATCAGACTTTGTTTCGAAACATGCTTGAAGGCATCCTAAAAATGGATGAGAGTATTGAAATCGTGGCTACTGCAGCAAATGGGCAGGAAGCAGTCCAACTTGCCATGGAGCATAAGCCCGATATCGTCTTGCTTGATATTCAGATGCCCGAAAAGAATGGGGTAGAAGCACTCGAAGAAATAAAAGAGCATCTTACTGGAACGAAGGTAGTCATGCTTACAACATTTGAGGACATAGAGAGTATCACGGCTTCATACTTTGGGGGTGCAGATGGGTATCTGGTTAAAGACATGGAGCCGGATATTCTTATCATGGCCATCAAATGTATTCATCATGATATTGTTTTAATGCACAAGTCCGCCTATTCCATCATCTCTTCAACAAAGGGTTCTATGATCACAAATACGAAAAAATATGTGAAATTTGGAAATATTACCTTTGATCGCATTGACATTATGATTATTCGGCAAATTGCCGAAGGGCGAACGAACAGGGAAATTGCTGCATTATTAAACTATAGTGAGGGCACGATTAAGAATAGGGTATCAAATATTTTAAGCATGACCGGATTATCAGACAGAACTCAGATTTCTGTGTTTGCCCTAAAGAATAACATTATATAGTGTCCATTAAACCATTTCCGTTATTTTGTTGATACGGTATTTTGGGAATGCGGACGTGAATATGGAACCCATTTTCCCCATCAGAACCAAAACGGGTGGTACCTTCCAGCGCAGCAATCCGATTTTCTATTCCTTTCAAGCCATAATTCTTCTTGATCGCCTTGCAGCCAATCCCGTCATCAATGATAAATGCTTCTATTTCGTTTGTTTTAAAACGAAGAACGATATGGACGGTTTTCGCTTTCCCGTGCTTCATTGAATTGGTGACAGCTTCCTGACAGAGTCTGAATATTGTTTCTGTTTGCTTGGTGTTAAGCTCATAAGGGTCGCCTTGAGACATAAAGTCAATCGTAATATTTGAATTTCTTAGATTGGATATCGCTTTTGTTAAGGTTGTCTCATTCAGCATAAAATCTTTGCCGCTTATGGAGTTCTTTAAATCGGCCGTACTGCTGTTTAAAAGTTCAATGATTTGTATAAGATTTTGTGCAATAGAGGCTTTGTTTTGATCAATTGCTGCAAGGTCGGCAGTCCCGATAACAACAGTCAAACTATGTCCCAAAATATCATGAACATTTTGGGCGATGGTCGTTTGGGTACGGGTAATGGCCAGCTCTTTCGCACTTTCTGCTAATGCTTCTAATTTCGTATTCGTTTCTGACAGTTCCTTATTTTTTTGCTCCAGTTGTTTATTCAGCCTTATTGTCGATGAAAGATCAATAAAACATAGCAGGGTGTGATTTTTGTTTACCGGTTTCATGCTCACTTTATAATAAACTTCATCCCTCAGTTGCAGCAGGAAAGTATTATTCTTGTTTCTATTTAGATTGACAAAATTGATGAAAGCCGCTTTGTCCTCTTCCTTAACAAAATCCAAGGCGTTGGCAAATTCTATCACGTTTCTTTTTGGATAAGCCTTTTTAAACATATCAGTAAAGGAATAGTTAGCGGAATATAATAAGCCTTTAGGGCTTAAAAAAATGATTCCTTCCGGAATATGCTCAAATAACTGACGGTAAGAGATAGGTGAAATATCAAAAAAACGGTATTCTAAGGCAGGAATCATAAATAGGATCAGAGCGATTGTTCCGGCTATGGGTGTATAATCAAATATAGGAAAGGAAAAGACCCACTTTAGATCAGTGAGTTTAAAAATAATATAATAAATGTTAAACACTAAAGGGATAAGCGTAAGAAGAGCAAACAAGTGAGACAGTAATTTTCTATTGTGAAAACCAGGCTGATTGGTAAAACCGCGTGATAAAATAATAATCCCGATAATAACATACAGGTATTGTACCGTTTGGGTAGGGAGAAACATCATGCCAAACTGGTCTTTATAAAAATCATAATAAGAATAAAACTGCATATGCAATGGATTGGTAAGTACAATGATGAAGCTTAGCAGAGGTGGAATCGCTAGTAAAATTAAGGTTTTCAATTGGGGAACTCTATTTTTGGCATAGATCCAGGCAAATAAGATAAGGAAAAATCCCACAAGCTCAATACTAAAATACTGAATAACAATAAAAAACCAACGGATACTCTCATTAGGCGAAACCGTTTTTAATATTTTTGAAATCATCCAGACAATAAGCATCGCTACTAAGGCTATATAGCTGTATAGTAGCGGTGTTTTTTTTGCTTTAAAGAAAATGTATGTTGTAAAACCGGCTAACAATAAAATAGCCAGGACATGAGAGGAAATAATGGTATATATTTCAAATGCGAGCTTATCTGATATGGGCATTTTACTTATACCTCTTAGTCTATGTAGCTGCAATCTTAAGTCATTTTAAATTACCATATACAGTCATTATTTTCAATCTGTGGTGTAAAAAAAGTAACGATTTCCATAACCTTTGACACTGGGTAAACAACGATTAGGTTTATATAATGATTTATTGAAAAGGAATCAATACATGAAGGAGGATTTAATGTGGACAGGAGAAGCATAAAATCAAGAATAATCGCTTTAATCGTTATTGTATGTATGTGTTTTAGCACATTTCTTGTATTGCCTGAAATCACTTATGCAGGTGCAGTCGTTGAACTGAATATTTATGCAAACCCAGGATCTGCGGGAAAAGTAAAAGCAGATGATGGCACGTATAATACGCGGCACTTCTACGATAATGGTGCACAGGCAACAGTAATAGCTGAAGCAAATGATGGCTATCGGTTTATCCGGTGGAGAAATTCCAAAGACGAAACTGTCAGTACATTTGAGTCGTATTCATTTATTATAACAGAAGATACAGATCTCACGGCGGAGTTTAAGTCAGAGGCCGAATTGGGATTCAATGGAGGAACAGGGACCAAAAGCGATCCGTTTAAGGTTGATACAGCGGAACAGTTGTTTTCGATAAATAATTATCCGGATAAGTACTTTAAACAAACAGCCAATATTGATTTGAAAAATTACACAAATGTTCAATCTATTGGTAATAGTGTACTATTTACAGGAAACTATGATGGGAACGGCAAGACCATCAAAAATTTGACCATGCACCGCCCCGATGCTTTTGACAGTGCCCTTCCCGAAAGCTATTACGTGGGCCTTTTCAACATCGGGGAAGGCGGTTTGATAAAAGATCTTACGATAGAAAATGCCAGTATTAAAGCGACAGGAACAGCCGGAATACTGGCAGGAATTAATCGCGGAGAGATAGTCAATTGCCATGTGGAAGGAAACGTCAGTGTTACGCATAATAATCAAGGGGCCGGAGGCCTTGTAGGAGTAAACAGTAATCTTATTTGGAATTGTTCCGCGCAAGGCAATGTGACAGGGAAGAATGAAATCGGCGGATTGGTGGGTAAGAATACCCTTGATGGAACTACCGGGATCATCAGAGACTCCTATGCGAAAGTGACCGTTAGTGTATTCAATTGCGGCGGCGGACTGGCAGGGATGAATGAGAATGGTGCAGTCATTGAAACTAGTTTTGCCAAAGGGACAGTAAATGGTGATTATACGTTAGGCGGATTAGTAGGCATTAACAATGGAGAAATAAAAAACTGTTATGCAACCGGCGAGGTTAATGGAGCCGATGCCGGAGAAATATTTGGTGGTTTTGCAGCATTTAATGGTGGCCGGATAGCGAATTCTTATTCTATTGGGCCTGTGTCCGGCTCAACCGATTCCGGCGGTTTTGCAGGTATCAACAACGATGATGGCGTCATACAAAATAGCTTCTATAATAAAGAAACATCCGGCAAATTCGATGAAGGTAAAGGAACGCCGAAAACTACAGCAGAGCTTTTAACGCAAGCCACTTTTACAGCGTGGGATTTCAGTACCATTTGGACAAAGCAAAGCAATACGTATCCATATCTTGATTGGCAGTCCTCTAATTTCCCGGTTGCAGGAGAGGTGCTGGATGCGCCTGCACTGACGTTGGATTCCGTAGGAAACCATCGTGTTAATCTGTCATGGACTCAGGTTACAGAGGCCACAGAATACAAAATATTTCAAGGCACACAAACAGGCAATTACACAGAAGTTGGGGCCACAAGTGCATTGAACTATTCGATTGATGAACTGATCAGCGGCACAACCTATTATTTTGCAGTAAAGGCATTCAGCACAAACCGTGAAAGTCTTTATTCCAATCAAGTTAGCGCCACTCCGGAAGAAATCATCACCTATAGCGTTACTTTTACCGTAGCTGATTCAGAAAATAGCCCCATTTCCGGTGCTGCGATATCGATCGGCAGCCAAGAAAAGCTGACGGATTCTTATGGAACGGCTGTCTTTCAGCTTCCAAACGGAAATTATTCTTATTCTGTTTCGAAAGCAGGCTATATAACCACTGTATCTATCGGTTTAGTGATCAATAAGGATTCGATGGTTCCTGTTACCTTAAGTTCTCAGGCAGGTTCAGAAAATGTCAGCTTTAAAGATGAAAACCTGAAAAAGATGATGTTAGCAAGTCCAATCAACGCCGACGGCAATAAAGAAATCAGCAGAGAAGAAGCCTTGGCAACAACAGTTATTGACAGTACGCTGTGCAGAGTGGAAAAAACAAATCCTGAAGCAACAAGTTACGAAATAAAAAGCCTGGCGGGGCTGGAAATGTTTCAAAATCTGAAGACGTTGAAGTTTACGTATACGCAATACAGCAATGCGGAACACAACGGATATATCGCCTTAGTGCTGAGTGATTTCAACGCGATAAAAGACTTAGCTAATTTAGAAGAACTGATAATAAGCGGAGCAACTTCGCAAATCAACGACAAGACAGCGTTAAAAGACCTGAGTCTGAAAAAGCTGACCATGTTAAATACAGAATTAAGAAATATTAGCTTTGCTGCAGAGATACCAAGCTTAGAGGAGTTGAATCTGTCAGCAAACTATATCAATACGATCGCAGGCATCAGCAACTTAACAAACCTGAAAAAGCTGTATTTAACAGCAAATAATATAAAAGATATCGAAGAAATCAGTAGTATAGCAGGGAATCTGACAACATTAGCTTTAAACCATAATCCATTAAATAATGCAAATACGCCGAACTGCTGCCACAAGTCGGAAAAGGACTTCACCGTAGACGGAGTCACCTATGAGGTATGGAAACAGGATACGGGGGTCGTTGATACATTGTGCTTGACTGTTGTAAATGGAGAAGGTTCAGGAATCTTTCATTTAAACGATACAGTAACCGTTAAGGCTAAGGTGCCAACAGGCCAGTCTTTTGGTGGCTGGCAGAATGAGGAAGGAACTATATTGACGTATAGTCCAACCTACGCATTCAGAATCACCAGAGACATGACGCTGACAGCGCTATTTTCAGATATGCCAGTGAAGGCAGTTCCCACCTTGATA
>CAYZDF010000017.1:0-49244 GCA_964477085.1 uncultured Gracilibacteraceae bacterium
GCGACGTTCTGGCCATATCACAAGTGGCGGCAATATTAGGAGCTAAAAAAACCTCAGATATTATCCCAATGTGTCATCCGCTGTTTCTCACGGGGATCGATGTATCATTTTCTCTTAATGAAGCAGAGAGTAAGGTGGAAATCCAGGCAACGGTCAAAAATTCAGGACAGACTGGAGTTGAGATGGAAGCTCTTACGGCAGTATCGATAGCAGCCCTAACTATCTATGATATGTGCAAGGCTGCCGAGAAAGATATGACTATCAGTAATATTTACCTGATCAGTAAATCCGGAGGAAAAAGCGGTGATTATCAGCGAGAAGAGATTAGATAATATTCTATAAACACAGACGAGGTGAGAACATGACAACTATAGGTATTTTAACGGCAAGTGATAAAGGATCAATCGGTCAAAGAAAAGATCTCAGTGGTCCTGTGATCAGAGAAATGACAGAAGGTATTGGCTGGCAAGTCGTAATCATGGAGATCATCCCGGATGAGAAAAACATCATTCAAGGAAAATTAATTCAATATGCAGATAATTTAGGTTTAGATATTGTGTTTACAACAGGGGGGACGGGTTTTTCTCCCAGAGATGTAACTCCGGAAGCAACACTAGCCGTTATAGAAAAATTAACTCCGGGAATTCCTGAAGCGATGCGCTTGGAAAGCCTGAAGGTTACACCATCAGCAATGCTCTCGAGAGCTGTCGCAGGAATTAGAAAGAAAACGATTATTATTAATCTGCCAGGGAGTCCCAAAGGGGTTCGAGAATGTTTACAGGTGATTCTGCCCTCGCTCCAGCATGGGATAGATATTCTTAAAGGTGATGCTGCTGAGTGTGCCAAACAAGCAGAAAAGGAGGGTTAGCGATGGGAAAAGAGGCCCTTTTGGCAGGGTGATTAAAGGGGGCAAGGTGAAAGTTGGAGATGATGTCATTATTTTTATAGAGTGAGGAGGAGAAAGAATGTCCAGTGATGTTCCGGTTATTTGCATTGTTGCCGCCAGGTCGGGATCAGGGAAGACTACCTTCATGGAAAAGTTAATAGGAGAGCTTGTGCATCGCGGATACGAAGTCGGAACCATCAAGAGTGATGCTCATGGCTTTGAGATTGATCATCCTGGAAAAGATACCTGGAGATTTGCTCAGGCCGGGGCTAAAGCCACTGCTATCATAGGGCCTGATAAATATGCATTGATCCAAACTACAGAAGATAAAAAAGACCTTAATGATGTTGTGGCCTTGATCGAGGGAGTCGACCTCATCCTAGTCGAAGGTTATAAATTATCCTGTAATCCCAGGATTGAAATTGTCAGGAGAGAGCGCGGAACTGAAATTGTATCAGACTTAGACCAGCTGATTGCTATCGTTACCGATGTGGAAGACCTTTATGCACCGGTTCCAATTATGGATATCAATAATTATCAAGCAGTAGCTGATCTGATAATTAAAAAATTTATATCTTGAAAAGAGTGAAAAAGGAAAGTCATTATTTTAATAGTTAACCTGTTATAATATATATTGATCGCTAAACGCATACGGGGAAGGATAATATGTATAACTCTTGCTAAGGAGGCAATGAAAGTATGAAAAGATTTCAACACGGTTTGCTGCTTTTATTCACGATTATCCTGGTTTTAAGTGGATGCAGCGCATCCCCTAGTGTTCCTGAAAAAAATGGGTCCGGAAAAGATCAAGATTCGGCAGTCAAAAAAGAGCTAATGATATCGGCTGCGGCCAGTTTGAAAAATGCTATGGTCGATATTGAGAAGGTTTATGAGGAGAAGAATCCAGATATAGATCTAACGTTTAATTTTGGTTCTTCAGGATATCTGCAAAAACAGATCGAACAAGGTGCACCAGCCGACGTCTTTCTGTCTGCGGGAAAATCCCAGATGGATGCTTTAGAAGAAAAGAATCTTCTTTTAAAAGATACCCGAGTCAATTTTCTAGCCAATAAGCTTGTGCTAATCGTTGGGATAAACAATAAAGAGGTAAACACTTTCGAAGACCTTACCCAAGCTGAACAAATCAGTATCGGTACGCCGGAAACCGTACCTGCCGGGAAATATGCCAAAGAAGCATTGATCAATATGAAATTATGGGATTCCCTGCAGCCTAAATTCGTATTTGCCAAGGATGTTACCCAAGTGCTGACTTATGTCGAGAGTGAAAACGTGGATGCCGGTATGTTGTATGGATCAGATGCCCAAGCTTCAGATAAAGTGCGGATTGTTGCAGACGTTCCCGCAGACAGCCATAGCCCGATAGTCTATCCGGGTGCTGTCATAGCCGTAACCCAGAGCCCTTCGGAAGCGCAGAATTTTATGGCGTTTATTACCAGTGCAGAAGCTCAAAATATTTTTGCAAAGTATGGATTTAGAGTTGATTAACAAGGGAGAAAGATATGGCGATTGATTATACTCCCATTATCTTATCGTTAAAAGTTGCCGTTGCTGCTGTTACAATCGTCGTCATCACCGGAATTCCCATTGCAGGCTTGATGGCGAAAAGCAATTTCCGGGGGAAGGACGCCTTGGAGTCATTCTTTACACTTCCTATGGTGCTTCCGCCGTCGGTTGTTGGTTTTGCTATACTCTGGTTGTTTGGTAAAAACGGACCGCTGGGTGTGTTTCTGGCCAAGTTTTTCAATCTTAGTGTTGTCTTTCAGCTTTCAGGAGCGGTTATTGCCGCTGCAGTGGTATCTTTCCCTTTGATGTATCAATCTGCTAAAGCTGCAATCGAGGGTGTAGATCGGACTTTGGAAAATGCTGCACGTACCTTGGGCAAAGGAGAGCTTGCAGTCTTCTTTACCATTACGCTGCCTTTATCCTGGCCGGGGATCGTTTCGGGATTCATTCTTTCGTTTGCCCGTTCCCTGGGAGAGTTCGGGGCAACACTGATGATTGCCGGCAATATTCCAGGACGAACCCAGACCATGTCTATCGCTATCTATATGGCTAATGAGAGCGGTGATTTCCAGACAGCAGTAACGCTGGTGCTGATCATGACGGTATTCAGTTTTCTGGTCGTATTCTGGTTGAATCGCTGGTCTAAACGCCAGCAAAAGAGTTTGATTATAGACGAAGGGATGAGGTAATATGCTCAAGGCAAAATTTATAATACCATTAAGACCGTTTAATCTGGAAGCAGATATTAACGTTTCTAATGAGATTCTGGTGTTGGCCGGTCCTTCAGGTTCAGGAAAGACGACCATTCTAAAATGTTTAGCGGGATTGAAAACGCCGTCTCAAGGAACGATTCAAGTCAATCAACGCTTTCTCTATTCCTCTGAACAGAAGATTAATCTTCCTCCGAGAGAACGGAAAGTAGGATACGTATTTCAGGAATACGCATTGTTTCCTCACATGAATGTTAAAAAGAACGTCATGTACGGACTATGCGGAGAGAAAAGCAGGTTGAAAAGTCAGCGGGCAGAGGAAGTGCTCGAAATGATGGGTATTTTACATCTCCAGGATCAGTATCCCCAACAAATATCCGGAGGGGAAAAACAAAGAGCAGCCTTGGCCAGAGCATTAGTGACAGAGCCGGAAATCATGCTATTGGATGAACCTTTATCGGCACTTGATCAGGAAATTCGCAGTGAACTGCAGCTAGAACTAAAAAAATTGCAGAGACAGTGGAAGATACCGTTTGTCTTAGTTACCCACGATCTGAATGAGGCAAAAATATTGGGTGATCAGATTATCGGGATAAACCAGGGAAAATTAGGAACAGTCAGACAGCTAAGTCTATCAGCTCCAGTTTAAGATTGGTCTGTTCAAGCTTTAACATTCAATCTGCAAACAAATCATCGGTACAACTTAATATTCCGAGCCGTTGTGGCCTAAGGATACAAATCTATGGAACACGGCCTGAACCTTGAGTTCACGGGGTAAATCTGGAAACGGGTCTGCCTTCACGTTGTTGAAAAGGAGCGCTTTATCTTGAAGCAATTCAAAAATTGTTCTGCGCTTGTCAGTGCTTTTTTTATACCCATTTTTTAGAGAAAAGGAGATATAAAGGCATGTTTAACAGAGTAAAATGGATTCTCTTGACGTTTATGGTATTGGTGTATACAAGTTTAATCCTTCTGGTGGGATGCGCCAGCCAGCCTGCTCAGCAGCCGGAGCAGCCCAAGACCTTGATGGCGTATGTTGGCGCGAATTTAAAAAATCCTGTAATGGATCTAGCCCAAGCTTACGAGCAGAAAACAGGGATTAAAGTAGAATTAACTTTTAATAATTCAGGTGCTCTCCTTAATCAGGTGGAGACCATGAAAAAAGGAGATATCTATATGCCAGGGGGAATGCCTTTCGTCGAACAGGCGAAACAGAAGGGCCATGTCGACGAGGTTATCGGACCGATTGCCTTTCATACGCCTGTGATTATTACCCCTAAAGGGAATCCTGCCCAAGTGCTTTCAGTGGAAGACCTGACTAAACAAGGGGTTAAACTGTTAATACCGGATAAAGATGCAACAGCAATAGGAAAAGCCACGTACAGGATATTCAACAAAATAGGAAAGACTGCGCAAATAGAAAAGAATATTATCGCCAATCTGGAAGCTCCCCCTAAAGTATTGGCTGCCATCATAATGGGACAGGGGAATGCCGGAATCGTCGAGTACAGCAACACCTATAAGGACAGAGATAAAATCGAGGTTATAGAGATAGACCCCGAAATTAATCAGGCAGAACAGATCCCCATTTCTTCCTTAGTCTACACCACCCAAAAAGATCAAGCATTGGATTTTATGAAATATGTACAGGAAAATGGCCCTGAGACTTTTGAAAAATATGGATTTAAGACAAAGAAGTAAAAGAAGGCCTTATAGCATAATGTTTGGTTTTTTTTGGGTAATCTTTGGGTTGATTTTGCTCTTTCTGATTTCTATCATCATGGGGTTAATCTCTTATAGTGATTGGGAAAGTATTAAGGAGATTCTTAGACAGTCGGAGTTTCACTTTTCCTTACAGTTTACTTTACTTACTTCTCTCCTGGCGACAGCCGCTGCGACCATCGTAGCCCTGCCCAGCGCCTATATTCTTTCCAGGTACAGACTTCCCTTCAGAGCCTTTCTCGATACCCTCCTGGATATTCCAATTATCCTTCCTCCTCTCGTCAGCGGGATTGCTTTACTCATTTTTTTCGGCCCGTTTCTTGGAAGACAGTTGGAACAGATCGGTATAAACATTGTGTTTACACCGTTAGGGGTGATTGTTGCCCAGTGGTTTATTGCCACTCCTTACGCAATCAAAATCTTTAAACAGGCTTTTAGCAGCATTGACCCGCGGATGGAAAATGTAGCCAGAACCTTAGGGTTTTCCCCTACGATGGTCTTTATTAAAGTATCGCTCCCTTTAGCCAAAAATGGAATTATAGAAGGAATTGTAATGGCCTGGACGCGAGCTTTAGGGGAATTCGGAGCAACTGCCATGTTGGCGGGGATTACCAGGATGAAAACGGAAACACTTTCTGTGGCTGTTTTTCTCAATATGTCCATCGGAGATATCAAATTCGCGATCTCTACAGCTATTGTTATGCTTGTTATGGCACTGTTGGTATTGATTCTGTTAAAAACGCTTCTGCGAAGTGAGGTGCGTCTATGAACACCTTTTTTCAAGTTACAGGTCTGTCAGCACAAGCGGGGACGTTTAAACTCCAAGACATTTCTTTTTCCTTAGAGAGAAGAGAATACTTAATTGTGCTAGGGCCGACAGGATGCGGCAAAACTATGCTGCTTGAAACACTGGCGGGATTGCGCAAGCCGACCTCAGGGCAGATATGGATAGATGGTCAGGATATTACGACTTACCGACCTGAAGCCCGTTCTTTTGGTTTTGCCTACCAGGACAGCCTGATCTATCCTTTCCTGAATGTCAAAGACAATATTTTGTTGGGAGCCAGAGCAAAAAAAAGACATAAAGATAGAATTATCCTGCAGAGGCTGAACCACTTGGCAGAAGTGATGGGTATTAAGCATCTCCTGGACCGGTTTCCCCGATCTCTAAGCGGTGGAGAAAAACAGCGGATCTCTTTGGCCCGTGCGATCTTAACCTGTCCCCCGATACTTTTTTTGGATGAACCATTATCCAGTCTGGATCCCCGAACGCGCTGTTCGATGCAGGAGTTATTAAGGGAAATGCATCAGACTGAGAATCTGGGAATGATTCATGTTACCCATGATTTTAACGAAGCGTTACAATTAGGTACCAAGGTGCTCGTGATGAATCAGGGACAAATTTGCCAGCAAGGAAAACCCCTCCAACTCTTTGACCAACCGAATTCTTTATTTGTAGCTAATTTTCTCATGCAAAAGAATATTAAGAAGGGTTTTTTGGAAAGAAAGAGCAATGGTTACTGGTTTCGCAGCAGCAGTTGGGGCATAGGTCCGTTGCCGCCTCATCTTCTTTCCGATAAACTCAAGGGTGATCTTTCCAAAGAGGTTTATCTGTCATTCTCGGCCGGCAAACTGAAGGTCACTCTGGATGATCAAGATTTTTCGGAGAAACTCAATACGTGGGAAGCTACTGTCCATAAGGTTATTTTGCACAGTACACATGTAGAAATCGTATGTCAAGGGAGGGGGCGTTGGCATGCTGTCCTCTCGATACCAGAGTCGCAGCGACTGGCTATCTGCGAGGGATCAGTGGTCAATTTATCTGTTTCAGTTGAAGACGTCCACCTTATCACCGATCCTTAACGGCTTGTAAACCATCAAACTCAGCCATTTTTGAGAGATAATAAAAGACAGAAAGGAAGAAAGCAAATGAACGAAATGGAGCAAGAATTATTTTTCAACCGGTTAAAAACTCAGTTGAAGCAAATCATCGAGAAATATGCCTTGGACGAACAGGAGCTCAAGGTTACCTGTGCTGTCCTCACACCCCAGCAGGCTATTGGTGATCCAGGAAGGATGGATTTTCCTATTCAGAAAGGAAAAGAAAAACTTATGCAGGCCTGTTTCGGCAGCTCCTATGGCCAAGCTTTTACCGATATGCCGAATGGATTTACCGGGAAATTGAAGGAACTAATTGCTATGCCTCTCCAGACAAACTACGAGAAAGCAGTTTTTACATCGGGACTGAATGCCGTTTTAAGAGAGCTGCATATGTGCGAGCATAGCATTCACTGTAAGGATGAGGGTCCAAAAAAATGCAGCATGGAATTAGCGGAGATGATCGAAAAAGAATATGGAAGCCCTAAAATTGCCCTTTTTGGTATGCAGCCGGCCATGGCCGAGGTTCTGGCCTCAAAATTTGATCTGCGTATTTTTGATCTTGATCAGGATAATATTGGCGAAGAAAAATACGGTGTGGTGATTGAATCTGGCATATGTGGCATGCAGGAAGTTGAAGCCTGGGCTGACCTGTTTCTGGTTACCGGCAGTACCGTGTGTAACGGATCGATTGTCGATTTTCTGAATCTGAATAAGCCTGTTATCTATTTCGGGACCACGATAGCCGGCACGGCTAAATTATTAGGGTTAAGTCGTTTTTGTCCGCACTCTCTGTAACGAACAATTCCGAGCCGTTCTTCCTAAGGAAATACTATCTACGGAAATCGGCCTGAACCTTAAGAGTTCACAGGGTAGACCTGGAAACGGGTTTGCCTTCCACATTGAAAAGGAGAAGAATAACATGACAATCAAAGATTGCTTTTTCAAAAATACGTGTAAAGATTATAATACTTCTAATTGTAATGAATTTTGTCGTCCCTTTATGGAGCTCTATGCAAAACCCAAACAGGTACGGTTATCGCCCAAGAACAAAACTTTATGCCAGTTAGTTCCAAGGGATACAACGGAAGAGCAAAATTTTGTACAATAAAACATGAATTCTAGGCTAATGTTTTCTCACAGAAATAATCCAATCGACTGTTAGTCCAATCCAGTGGTTCATTGACTTAATGTGTTGATCAGGTGTAAGAAACTAATATATTCTGCACAAAAAGAGTCTACTGATGACGAACTTAACCGTTCATTGTCAATAGACTCTTTTGTTTTAAATAACTTGTGGTTAGAATCATGTTCAGGCAGTGGAGCTAAAAGACTTCATTACCTACCATGGACATATATTTTAGCCTTAGCAATTAATGCCAGAGATATCAGAGAAGCGATTGTGATCGGGATAGTTCCAGCAGCCCATCCATAAGACTCAATAACTGCACCGGTAAGTGGAGGTCCAATGACCATTCCCAAATTCATGCCCATAACAAGAACAGCTAAGGCAATTCCCGCTAATTCCGGTTTTTCTACTGCTTGAGGAGTAATTATCCATAAAACAGTGGGAATAGCACCTTCAAGCTTGGCGTATTATCCTCCTGTCGTTCTTGACGGTTTTATGGAGCAATTTGATGTTTCAGGTGCTCAGAATATAGACGCCTTTAAGGATTTAATCACCTTGGAAGATATTAAAGGCCACGTATCAACACCGATAACAATTGTTATTGGAGAGCAGGATCATCTTCTTAACGAATATCATCAGACCATGCTTGAACAACTCTCATTCAGCAACAAGACGATTATGAGAATTAAGGATGGTGAGCATGTATGTTCGGGCAGACACAGCGAGATCTTACTTGTCCTGCAGATTGGATGAATGAAAATATAAAAAATTAGCTATAACCCTCATGATATTTATAAACTGGCCGTCTGCTGAGGAAGGCGGCCAGTTTTCATTTAAAGCCCATCTCCAATCATATAATATATCGACATAACTAAAAATGTTAACCATAAGGGATATCAAAGCCCTGTCTGTCTCGGAAGTAATTTTGTAATCTCTATTTGAAATTTTGTTTCAATTTGGGACCAGTATAACAAAAAAAATTTCTTTTATCCATTAGGATTCCATATATACAAGGCTTTTTGCTCTTTTCATCAGAGTTGGCACAGTCCTTGCATCAAAGTTATAACATAACACAATTAACTCTAAATTGGGTTAAGGACAGTAAACGAAAGAAAATGATAAGATGATTTGGCAATAAAGGAGGTATTCAATAGGAACAAACAGAAGATCGTCAGGGTGTTGAAATGTATAATTCACGAACAGTATATTAAGCAAGGAGCCAAGAAAGGATTATAATTATGTCTAATCAGTATTTTTTGGTATGTGGAGACTGTGACCATGAGTTTTTTGTCCCTGCGGACAGTGGTGATCCATTTACACATGTATGCCCCCAATGCTCAAGTAAAATTATTTACCAACGTTTTGGGGTGGTCAATACAAAATGCATTGATAAAATGAAAGAATGTAGTAATTGTCCTTTTGAAAACAAATGCAGTGTATCTTAATGGAACTGATTAAGAGTAGAAACATGTCATCTGAATAAATAGTAGCTTAAGACACCGTGCAAATAACACGGTGTTTTGAATACCAACATCATGAGGAAGAAGGAAGATATGCGAAGAAAATATCCAAATCTTTGTAAGCCATTAAAATTGGGAATGTCTATTTCTAAGTTTTAAAATTTACCGTCTGCTCTGGAAGGCGGTCAATTGTTAATAGGATTTTATTTGCTACAAACTGTACTGCTCATGTCTATTTAATACATATTTATTAAACATCTAGCATTTTGTATATAAAGCCAAAAAATCCTGAAAAATCAGGAAAATGCAATAAGTTATTGCAGATCGAGTCTTATTGAATTATACTTTTAGGAAGGTTTTCAATAATATATTAAACAGAGAAAAAGCAATTCTTTTTAAGGAAGTGGAGAGATATGGCGGATAAGTTAAAGGTTGGTATTATCGGGGGAACAGGTATAGTCGGTCAACGGCTGGTTTCCCTGCTGGATAATCATCCTTGGTTTAAAACGGTCTTAGTCGCTGCCAGTGAGCAATCCGCAGGAAAAATCTATGAAGATGCTGTACGGGGAAGATGGAAGCTGGAGACAGCGATCCCTGATTCTGTCAATAAACTTATTGTTCAAAATGCAGCAGATGTTGAAGATATTTGTGATAAAGTAGATTTCATCTTTTGTGCTGTTGATATGAAGAAAGACGAAACGAGAGTACTTGAAGATAGATATATTAAATGTGAAACTCCGGTTATTTCCTGCAACTCTGCCAATAGACTGGTACCGGATGTTCCCATGGTTATTCCCGAAATCAATCCGGAACATATTCAGATTATTGAACAGCAGAAAAAACGATTTGGAACAAAAAATGGTTTCGTAGCTGTTAAACCCAATTGTTCTATTCAAAGCTACGTGCCACCGCTCCATGCCCTGATGGAGTTCAAGCCGAAAACCATTGTAGCCTGTACCTATCAGGCAATCTCTGGGGCTGGCAAGAACTTTAAAGAATGGCCAGAGATGGTGGATAATGTTATTCCCTTCATTGGAGGAGAAGAAGAGAAAAGTGAAAATGAACCCCTCAAAATCTGGGGAAGCATCAAGGGCGATCAGATCGTCAATATCACCGAGCCTGTGATTACCACCCAATGTATCCGCGTACCGGTCACCGATGGGCATCTTGCTGCCGTATTTGTCAATTTTGAGAAGAAGCCAACAAAGGAAACCATCATTGATCGATGGAATAACTTCCAGGGTAAACCTCAGATCCTTGGCCTGCCAAGTGCCCCCGAACCCTTTATGAAATACTTCACAGAGGATAACAGACCTCAGACCAAACTGGACAGAGATTTTGAAAATGGGATGGGCGTCACTATGGGACGCTTAAGAGAAGACAGCGTCTATGACTATAAATTCGTCTGCCTCTCGCACAATGTGCTCAGAGGTGCTGCTGGTGGTGCAGTACTCATCGCCGAGCTTCTCAAAGCAGAAGGTTATTTACAGGCAAAGTAAATCCTTGGGTCATGGTATTATAAAAGTATTAGATCATTTAATACTATAACTATAGCTCCAATAATTGTATGCAACAAAAATGGTTGCAAATTAAAGTATCTGATTAACGTGAAGCAAATTTATATTATCTGATCTATTGAAGTGAATATAAGAGCTATGTTACGCAAGACCTCGCACTATTAGGGTGTGAGGTCATTTGTATTTCGCTTTCTCATCCCTGTCAGTCCCCCTAAATAATATCTGTTGCAACCATTATGATTATTCTTTTCCATGTTACTGAAAATATAGAGAGTTGATATTAGTTTCCAGCTCAATTCCAACGCGACTATTAAAAATGAAGGATTTAGGTATGGAATCAAGAATAGTAACAACAAGATACGTTATGTCCAGTAGTAAGGAATGATAAGTAAGAAGTAATAGGGATAATTTAATAATTAAGAAAAACAAGAGGATAGAGTATAATGAAATATACACAAGCTAAGTTAGGAAGGATTTTTATCTTGCGCTTAGAGCATGGTGATAAGATCCCTGATAGCATAGAAGATTTCGCAGAGGAGAACTGTATAGAGTCTGCACTTGTTCACTTTATCGGGGGTGCTGAGCAAATCAGCACGATCGTAGTAGGACCTGAGGATGGGGATGCAAAAAAACCGAAGCCTATGCTCACTAACCTCTTAGGGACGAGTGAAGCATTCGGTGTGGGAACATTATTCCTGAATGAAAACAGACATCCCAAATTGCATATGCATGCTTCTTTTGGGCGCGAGCATAAAGCTTTAACAGGCTGTACCCGTGAGGGTGTTGAAATCTGGCAGATCGGCGAAGTCGTCATCCAGGAACTCCTTCAAAAATCAGCCGTAAGAAAAGTGGATTCTCAGACAGGATTTGAACTATTAGATATTTGAGGAGAATTATGAACAATCGATACCATGCTCTGCTGGATATTATTAAAGATAAGATGTCTTATGCTGCCCATGACTATGATCATGTCATGAGGGTTTATCGGCTTTGTCTGTTGCTGGCCCAAGAAGATCGGAGTGTTGACATGGAAGTCTTGATTCCTGCCGTACTACTCCATGATATTGCCCGCAGACAAGAAGATGAGGATCATACGGGGGAAATTGATCATGCCGTCTTAGGTTCGGAGCTAGCGGAAGGTATACTTAAGGTTTTTGGTTATGATGAAGAGTTGATTGAAAAGATTAAACATTGCATTCTGACCCATCGTTTTCGAACGGGTTCTGAACCTCAATCCCGGGAAGCTAAGATATTGTTCGATGCTGATAAACTGGACGTGATCGGCGCAGTTGGAATAGCTCGATCCTACATGTTAGCGGGAGAACACGGAGAGAAAATGTATTACGATATTAACGTTGAAGATTATCTGAAAGAAAACGTCGGACCGAATGGAAGAATCAAGGATGTCTCAAAACATACGGCTAATCTGGAATTCGAACTGAAACTCAAAAAGATTCCCGAAAGATTATATACAGCTAAGGCTAAAAAAATAGCCGAAGATCGAATAGCATATATGGAAAACTTTTTTGCCAGACTTCAAAATGAAATACGTGGAGAGTAGGGATATTAACAATGATGCGGATATCAAAAGCCAGTGGGTATAAGGCACCTCTTATCATTTTCGGAGCGATTATCGCTTTCTTGCTTATGGTCTTCGGGCCACTTATCATTAGCACATCTCTGAGCGTGTTTCAAACACGTCAGGTTGCCGGAGAGTTCCTAAACAACCTTGCTGAACAAGATTTCGCCAACGCCTTTGAACAAGTGGCGTTTTTTGATAAATCCTCGGACTTAGAGCCTCAGATTTCTTATGATGAAGCCAAAGAGATCTGGTTAAATCGGGTTGAGAAGTTACAGCAAGAGGGTACATATATTGTGTCTTTTCATGATCTCAATACTTGGACAGATGATACCTATCCAAAAGGAGAAGTTCAAATCCAAGTAGCTGAAAGCAATAACACCCAATCATATCGGGCATCTATTCATTTTTTTAAACAGAAAGGGAAATGGATGGTGCAAAGTATTAATATCGAAGGAAATAATAAACAGGTCTCCCTGGAGAAAGCTCTTAGCGGATTCGTAGGAGAGTAGGAGTATAAAGTAATGACTAAGGCTGATGTTTCCATCGAAAGGCATGTACCATTCGTTCTACAACGCTCAGATATAATATAAAGGCATTTGAATCGATTTTTTTGTTTTAAATAGTTTTAGATTAAAACAAAGGCCAAAACGGCCTTTGTTAATTAAAGGGAGAAAGGGAATTTTTTCAATAACATATCTTTGAAACATTTTTGATTTAATTGCTCATTGCCAATTAAATAAATTTAAACTACTCAAGCGGATTGACATTTTCCCTTAAATACTCCTGACCTCTTTGCATATATCGCTCGGCTAAGGTGTTCAGGGACTTTATTTCCTCAGAAGTGAGTTCCCTTATGACTTTAGCCGGAGTCCCCATGATTAATGAATTGGGCGGAAATACTTTTCTTTCAGGTACAAGTGAACCCGCCCCTACCAGACAACTCTCGCTAATTTCGGCATCATTAAGGATGATGGTACCCATGCCAATCAGACTACCTTTACGGATCTTACAACCATGGAGGACACATGAATGACCTACGGAAACATCGTCTTCAATAATCGTGGGTTGACCGGGGTTGACATGAATAACGCTCAGATCCTGAATATTAGTTCTTCTACCAATCATAATGGAATCAATATCTCCACGAATAACAGTGTTATACCAAATACTGGAGTACTCACCTATATGTACTTTGCCGATGATTTTGGCCCCTTCGGCAATAAAAACGTTTTCTTCAACTTGGGGGATGTTGCCTTGGTATTGTATAATCATTAGTAGGCTCCTTTCACATTGACATAAAGATTTTTTTTGTGATCGTAATCCAACAAGAAATATTATAAGGTTTGACTCGTTATTTTGTCCAATATTGGATAGGAGGAAACAGGTTGAATTATAGAATTTTAGGTAAAACCGGAGAACTAGTATCTGTACTTGGTTTTGGATGTATGCGTTTGCCAGTCATTAACGGCAATATGAAAGATATTGATCTATCCGAAAGCACAAAGATGATCCGTTATTCCATTGATCACGGTCTGAACTATATTGATACAGCTTACGTTTACCATGAAGGTAAATCAGAAGAAGCAGTTGCCAAGGCTCTCCGGGATGGCTACCGGGAGAAAGTGTTTATTGCCACAAAACTTCCCGTCTGGAATGTTAAAAATCAGGAAGATATGGTAAGACTTTTAGATGAGCAGATTGATAATCTGGAGACTGATTGTATCGATTTTTACCTGGTTCATTCGCTTAACCGTACCTATTGGAAGAAGCTCATTGACATGGGGCTCTTCGAATTCCTACATCAATCAAAAGAAAAGGGTAAAGTAAAGCATCTGGGTTTTTCTTTCCACGATGACTATGACCTGTTTCAGGAGATCATAGATAGCTTTCCATGGTCTTTTTGCCAGATCCAGTACAACTATCTTGACGAGAACTTCCAGGCAGGGAAAAAAGGACTGGAATATGCCACCAAAGCTGGACTTGGTGTTATTATCATGGAGCCCATAAGGGGAGGATCGCTGGCGGGGGGACTTAATCCCAAGGCCAAAGAGATCCTGGATCAGGCACCTATCCAAAAAACACCAGCTGAATGGGCTCTGCGTTGGGTATGGGATCACCCGGAAGTCGGAGTCGTTTTAAGCGGTATGTCAGAGATGGATCAAGTTATGGCTAACATACAGTCAGCTGCAGACAGCGAAAAGTCCCTGACATCTCAAGAAAAAGAGATCATCCACGCTGTCCGGATGGTTTATGAAAATAAAAAACAAATCAACTGTACGGCTTGTAAGTATTGTATGCCATGTCCTTCTGGCGTAGATATTCGGCAATGTTTCGAATTTTTTAACCGAGCCCATATGATGGATAATGTTATAGCGGCTCGCTTCTGGTATAACAGGATTGCTAAAGCCTCTAATTGTACACAATGCGGACAATGTGAAACCCATTGTCCACAGAATATCGCTATCACATCCAAACTTAAAGAAGTTGTAGAATTATTTGAGACAGATGATGCGATTCAGGGTCCTTAAGCTTAGGAACAAAAGTACGATTCAAAAGGAGCAGTATCCTTGATGAGATTGCGTTTTTGGTTAGCATTATGGATAGGGAAAACCATCAGTATTGCTATGCGCATGATGGGGAAGAAGGGAACAACTTTCCCAGGAGTCGTGGCGCACAAGATATGTCCGGATATCATTAGGATTTTAGCAGCTCAGTTCAAAGAAGGCACAGTAATCATCACGGGCACGAACGGAAAGACCACGACCAATAATCTTTTAGCATCTATCCTGAATACGGCAGGTAAAAAGATTGCCTTCAACAGGGAAGGGGCCAATATGCTTACCGGGATAACGGGAGCACTCCTCTTAAATACTACTTTCCGAGGAAAAACGAAAGCTGCTTTACTCCTGTTGGAAGTCGATGAAGCCACAGTGCCGGGTCTATGCCAACAGGTGGTTCCTCGCGTAGCACTGATAACTAACTTTTTTCGAGATCAATTGGATCGTTACGGTGAACTGGATACTACTGTACGCTTAGTCAAAGACTCTATTCCTCTGGATACAGAGCTAGTACTTAATGCGGATGATCCCCTGGTTGCCCAGATGGGAACAAACCGACCTCAGGTCTATTATTATGGCGTAAAGGAATTGCCGGTCAGTAAGACAGAAAGCCGCGAAACCAGAGAAGGACGGTATTGTACTCACTGTGGACATGAACTTTCTTATCATCTTTTCCACTATGGCCAACTAGGAATTTATTATTGTTCAGCCTGTGGTTTTAGACGCCCGGAGCCCTGTCTTGAAGCCGAAAGAGTAAACATGGAGGGAGACGGCATCTCTTTTTATATTAACGGTGAATACAAAGTTCCTCTTCAAGGTTATTACAATTTATACAATGCACTGGCTGCTTTCTGTGCAGCTGGCCGTTTAGGTATCAAGCGGGAAGATATCCGCCAGGGACTATTAAACTATGTCTCGGATGCAGGCCGAATGGAAAAGTTTACTCTTTCAAAAGTTGACGTCACCCTGACCCTGGTCAAAAATCCAACGGGTTTCAATCAAGTGATCAATACGCTGGCCCAGTTGAACAGACCACTTCGATTATTAATTGCGATCAATGACTTAGCAGCAGATGGTCGGGATATATCCTGGCTATGGGATGTGGATTTTGAAATAATCGCCCTGAAACAGGATGCGATCAAACAGATCGTTTGTTCAGGTTTAAGGGCAGAGGATATGGCTTTAAGACTTAAATATGCCGGGTTTAAGGAAGAAGTCCTAACGATCAAACATTCTCTGCAAGAAGCCGTAGAAGAAATTGAAGCTGGAAAAAGCTTTAGGGATGAGGCCGTGTTTGCCTTGCCAACTTACACGGTTCTGTTTCCCATGAGGGATATACTTGTCAGTAAAAGGACAGAAGACAAGCAAGTTAAGGGGGCAACGGCATGAAACTTGTGATCTATCACCTGTACCCGGACTTGCTGGATTTATACGGAGATCGCGGAAATATCCTCGCTCTGGCAGCAAGGTGTAAATGGCGAGGAATAGAAGTCGAGATCCGTCGTGTCTCTCTGGGTGAACCGATTGATTTTGAGGAGGCTGACATCCTCTTTTTAGGAGGAGGCTCCGATCGGGAACAAAGCATATTGGTAGACGATCTAAGTTCCAGAAAAGAAGAATTAAGGAATTCTCTTGAAGATGGCCTGGTTATATTAACTATCTGTGGTGGTTATCAATTGCTCGGTAAGTATTATCTGACGGGTGAAGGGACCAGGATACCCGGATTGGACATTCTGGATCTTTATACTGTGGCGGGAAATAAGCGCTTGATCGGTAATGTAATAATTGAAGTGGATAGGGAGATTAAACAGGATATCGATCAAAATTATAAACTTACAGATATCGACCCCATATTAAAGCAGACAAACCCTGCAGACCTGAAGACTATGGTTGGTTTTGAAAATCATTCAGGGAAGACGTTTCTTGGATCCGGTTTAAGACCTTTGGGCAAAGTGATCAAAGGCTTCGGAAACAACGGCGAAGACTTGATGGAGGGTGTCCGCTATAAAAATGTTTTTGGGACCTATCTGCATGGACCGTTATTACCCAAAAATCCTCACCTGGCAGATTTAATGATTGGTTTAGCACTTAGACGAAGAGGGTATGAAGGAGGACTGCCCTTATTGGATAATCAACTCGAAATCAACGCCCATCAAGCTGTTGTCAACCGATTTAAAGAATTAAAATAAAGTGCTAATCATAGCACTTTATTTATTCTCCTATTTTTAAGTTAGTATTAGGAGTAGTGATATTTATTCTTAATAATCATAATTACCAGAATTTACATGGTAAATAAAACCTGGATTCAGGTAAAATGGCTTGTATAAGAGGGTGTGTTCGTTGACACTTTTAGGGTTGAATCGCTATAATAGAGTAGGATTGTTTTCTTGGGAGGTGCCTGACTTGGCAGAAACTAGACGTATTATTGTAAGTTTGCCGGAAAACATAATAGAAGAAGTCGATGATATTGTTTTGAATGAAAAGAAAAACCGTAGTGACTTCATTCGAGAAGCGATATACAGTGTTCTTCTGGAACGGCGAAAAGCAGGAATACGTGAGCAGATGCGTCAGGGATACGTGGAAATGGCTCAAATCAATCTGACCTTGGCGAAAGACTTGTGTCAGGCGGAAGAAGAAGCGACGGTTTGTTACGAAAGGAAATTAGCTTGGAGTGTCGGATATGAGTATTAAACGCGGGGAAATCTTTTATGCCGAATTAAACCCCGTTGTAGGTTCTGAACAAGGTGGCACGAGGCCGGTCTTGGTTATTCAGAACGATATTGGCAATCAGTATAGTCCAACCACGATTATCGCTGCGATTACTTCGCAGATTTCCAAGGCTAAACTGCCTACCCATGTGGAGGTAAAAGCCAGGAGAAGTGGATTAGAAAGAGATTCCGTTATTCTAACGGAACAGATTCGAACCATTGATAAAAGTCGGTTGAAAGAAAAGGTTGCGGTCCTCGATGAGGAAGTCATGCTTAGAGTAGATGAAGCGATTGAGGTTAGCCTTGGGTTGGCAGAGATTTGATATGATGGTTAGCGTTGATCCGAATTACATAGTACACCATAACTCAGCGTACTAGGATTATCCCTAACGCTGATTTTGTGTTTTAAGCGAGCGCCTTGCCAAAAATATAGATACGACGGCTTTAAGGTTTGAAGAAGGAACTAAAATATAAGGTGATCGTAAGTTTACTCACAACGCAAGAGCGGCTGCCCTGCTAACATTTTATTAATTATTTCTTTCATTATTGAATTTAAATAAAATTGAATGGTTTAAAAAGAGCGGAGGTATTTACTTGATAGACCTTATAAGTGTCATTGCCAAGGAACTGGGTCTGAAAACGTGGCAAGTGGGTGAAACTGTCAAACTTCTGGACGCAGGGAATACAATTCCTTTTATTGCTCGTTACCGGAAGGAAGTAACCGGAGAATTGGATGAAACGGTTCTAAGAACACTGGTTGACAGACTGGAATACTTAAGAAACCTGGAAAAAAGAAAAGAAGAGGTTATCCGCCTGATTGATGAACAGGGTAAGCTTAATGAAGAACTCCAAGCCAAGATCCAAGCCGCCACAAAACTCCAGGAAGTAGAGGATCTTTATCGGCCTTATAAACAAAAGAAGAGAACAAGAGCATCGATCGCCAAGGAAAAAGGACTTGAGCCATTAGCTCAATGGGTTTCAGGTCAACCAGAAAAGGGTAAACCGGAAGAGGAAGCCATCCAATACCTCAATGCTGAACTGGGGGTCAACACAGTCGAGGAAGCTATCAGTGGAGCGTTGGATATTATCGCTGAAGAAATATCCGATGATGCTGAAGTCAGAAAGATGGTCCGAAGCAAAACTTATGAATGGTCTGATATCGTTGCCAAAGCCAAGAAAGAAGAACGCTCACCCTATGAGATGTATTATAATTACCGGGAACCTGTTCGCAGAATCCCGCCCCACAGGGTCTTAGCTTTAAACAGGGGTGAAAAAGAAGAATTCTTATCTGTTGGTATTGAAGTTGAGGCAGAAAAAATATTGCCGTTACTGGAACAGAAATATCTCAAAGGAGGTCCCTGCCGGGAGCTTGTTCAGGTGGCTTTGCAGGATGGGTATAAACGTCTGATTGCACCATCGATCGAAAGGGAGATCCGAGCAGACATCACCAGTAAGGCCGGAGAGCAAGCGGTGAAGGTATTTGCCGTTAACCTCCGTCAGCTTTTACTGCAGCCACCAGTCAGAAGCAAGATGATCTTAGGCATTGATCCTGGTTACCGTACAGGCTGTAAGTGGGCGTTGATCGATGATACCGGCAAGCTGGCCCAAGTCGGTGTTATTTACCCGCATCCCCCACAGAATAAACGGGAAGAAGCCAAAAAGGATATCTTAAAGGTCGTTCAGGAAAACGGTGTCCATATTATCGCCGTGGGCAATGGAACAGCCTCTCGTGAAACCGAAGAGATGGTTGCTGAAATGATTCAGGAAAATAATCTGCCCTTAGAATATATTATCGTCAGTGAAGCAGGTGCTTCCGTCTATTCGGCATCACCTTTGGCCAAGGAAGAGTTTCCCGACTTTGATCTCTCCCTCCGCAGTGCAGTATCAATCGCTCGCAGACTGCAAGACCCCCTGGCAGAATTGGTCAAGATTGATCCCAAGTCGATTGGGGTGGGACAGTATCAACATGATGTTCAAACCAAGGTTTTAGAGGGTTCTTTAGGAGGAGTAGTGGAATCCTGTGTTAATACCGTAGGTGTCGATCTGAATACAGCATCTCCTGCCATCTTGAAGTTTGTTTCGGGACTGAATAGTGCAGTTGCCAAAAATATTGTCAGCTACAGAGAGAAAAACGGCAAATTTAAAAACAGGAATGAACTGCGCAAAGTGCCAAGATTAGGTGAACAGACATTTATTCAATGTGCAGGTTTTATTCGTCTTCCAGATGGGGATAATTACCTTGAGAATACCCCGGTTCATCCGGAGTCCTATGAACTGGCAGCTAAGATCTTAGCCAAGGCAGGTTTTAAAGTTGAGGATCTCAAATCGAAGAGCACTCAGATTCGTTCAGCATTGGCAACATATTATCCCGAGGAACTTGCGGCAGAGTTTCAAGCAGGTATTCCTACGGTAAAAGATATCATTGAAGCCCTGCAAAGACAGGGAAGAGATCCCCGGGAGGATTTACCTAAACCTCTTTTGCGTAAAGATATAACTAAGCTAGAAGATTTAAGAGAAGGAATGATTCTTGAGGGTACGGTTCGTAATATGGTGGATTTTGGTCTATTTGTGGATATAGGATTAAAAAATGATGGGCTTGTTCATATCTCACAGCTTAGAGATCAGTATGTTAAACATCCTATGGAAGTTGCTTCTGTAGGAGATATTGTAAAGGTTAAAGTCCTTAGTATCGATGTGGAAAGAGGACGAGTCGGATTATCCATGAGAGAAGCATAAGTTGCTTGATGCCGAATTTGCATAAATAGAATATAATTTTACGGGATATTATTCGTTTGAAAAAAGATGAATAGGGATTCTATAAAGCTGGAGGACGAAAGAAATGAATGATCGGTACGTTATTATTGGGAATGGAAATATCAAGCCAATGACCACGGATGGAGAACTTACGGGAAGTATTTTAGTCCAAGGTAATAAAATCATTCAGATTAAAAGACATGAGGTCAAACAAGAGATACAAGACCATGATTGGAATGATTTGTTCGGGCTTCCCATCAAATCTGAAGTTTTGGTCATCGATGCTACTGATAAATGGATACTTCCGGGATTTATCGATGCCCACTGTCATGTCGGTATCGGGGAAGAGATCTACCGTTATGAAGGGGATGACCTTAATGAGATGACCGATCCGCTTACCCCCGAATTACGAGCCATCGATGGTATAAACCCAGAAGATGAAGGATTCAGAGATGCCCGTCAGGGGGGAGTAACGGCAGCTTTCACTTGCCCGGGTAGTGCGAATGTTGTTGGTGGAACCGGAGTTGTAGTCAAGACTGCGGGCAGAGTCGTGGAAGATATGATCGTGAGAGAACCTGCTGGTCTTAAAGTTGCATTCGGTGAGAATCCTAAATCTGTCTATGGTGAGCAGAAAAAAATGCCCATGACACGGATGGGAACAGCGGCCATGCTGAGACAGGCTTTAGTAGATGCGCAAAATTATAAAGAGAAGCTTGAGCAGGGTAAAAGTGATCCTGATAAACTTCCCGAACGCGATCTGGGGCTGGAGAACATTAACCTTGTCATGGATAAGAAAATTCCGTTAAGAGCACATGCCCATCGTGCCGATGATATTATGACCGCAATTCGGATCGCCAGAGAATTCGATGTCGATCTTGTTTTAGAGCATTGCACCGAGGGTCATAAGATTGCAGATATTATAAAAGGCTATGGTTACCCTGCCGTGGTTGGACCATCTCTTATCAACCGATCGAAAGTAGAATTAAAAGACAAAACCTTTGAGACTCCGGGAATTTTAGCCCGAGCAGGCGTTAAGGTAGCCATCATGACCGATCATTCTGTTACACCGATCGAGTATTTGCCTCTTTGTGCGGCGTTAGCGGTCCGTAGTGGTATGAGTGAAGAAGATGCCTTGAAAGCTATTACCATCTGGCCTGCTGAAATTCTGGGAATAGCAGATCGTGTGGGAACTCTGGAAGTTGGAAAAGACGCCGATATCGTTGTTTGGGAAGGTAAACCCTTAAGCTTTGATTGCAGCCCGCGTGTTGTTATGATTGATGGTAAAGTCGTAAAACCGGAGTGATTTATCGTGAAATATTTGCTAGTAACCAACAGCCATGAAGAAACATATCAATTGGGAAATCAAATAGGAGAAAACCTTAAAGGCGGAGAAATTATTTGCCTAAGTGGTGAACTCGGTGCTGGTAAAACTGTATTTGCCAAAGGGCTGGCCCAGGGATTTGGTATCATTGCAGAAATCACCAGTCCAACGTTTACGCTGATTCAAGAGTATCCAACCCCTGGAGAAAAGCTACGCTTGATTCATATGGATCTTTATCGGTTAAACTATCTCGAAGAGGCTGAAGCGATCGGAGTACCCGACTATTTCCGTGAGGATTGCGTTTGCCTGATTGAATGGCCCGACATTATTTCTGATCTGTTACCGAAGGATATTTATGAAATAACCCTCGAGGGAAGTGGAGACCAACCAAGGACTATGACGTTTTGTGATCATGATCAAAGTAATAGCATACTCCTTTCTATCTTCAAGTAATTATGCAAAAGATGCAGATTTCTGTTAGAATAGAAGTTAAATTATCCCTTTTAGAAGAATAAAGTGAGAAACCTATGAAATATCTAACCATTGATACCACAACAAGAATAACGGCATTGTCGCTTGCTGAGAGTGGAAAACTCATCGCAGAAGGTTTTTTGCATACGGGCAAAACTCATTCTGAAAGACTAATTCCCATGCTGGACCAACTGCTTATAGCTGCTGATTGGAAGCTTGCAGATTTAAATTTTATCGCTGTTGTTCGTGGCCCGGGTTCTTTTACAGGTATTCGGATTGGAATTGCCACAGCGCAAGCATTGGCTCAGGTGTTGAAAATTCCGTTGATTGGGATCACATCGTTAGAGACACTGGCTTGGGCAGGCTGGGGAAGGACAGAAGAGATAGTCGTCATCCTTGATGCCCGAAAAAATGAATGGTATTGTGGACGGTATCGATGGCTGGAGAAAAAGGTTATGACTAAAGACCCAACGGCTATTACGCCGGAGTCTCTCGTCTCAGAGCTAAGTAAAGAAAATTATCATTTTTACTTTGTGGGAGATGCTGTCCCTTCTGCTAAAGACTACTTACATGAAGCCTTAGGAGATAAAGCCGTCATCCCCCTGGAATGTTACTATTTACCCAGAGGGGCTTATGCAGCTTATGAGGCGTGGGAGTATTGGAAGAGCATAGATAACCCTTCTCAACAAACACTTTGTACCGTCGAACCTCTATACATCCGAATTTCCGAAGCTGAAGTGAATTACAGGAAGAAACATCTGGATAATACATAAACACCCTAAGGTTTTTTATCATAAGATGGAAAAAATAACGATAATCCAGGTGGGGAAAAATGCAAAGTAGAGCTCAGGCACAAACACAACCTAATATTTCTGAAGAAAAGGCCAAAGCCACTGTAATTAGGCCTATGACCCTGGAAGATATTCCGACGATCGTGGCGATCGAGGAAGTATCTTTTCCATCGCCCTGGACTGCGGAGTCTTTTACGTCAGAACTTAAGGATAATTACTTGGCCCGTTACTTCTGTCTGGAGTTGGAGGGAAACGTTATTGGCTACATGGGACTATGGATTGTCATCGGCGAAGCCCATGTTACTAATATTGCGATCTGGCCAGGCTGCCGTGGACAGGGGTGGGGAGAATATCTCTTGCGCAGTGTGATGACGAAAATGGTAGGATCCGGGGTATATCGTATGACCTTAGAAGTGAGAGTATCCAACAGTACGGCGCAGAATCTGTATCGTAAGTTAGGTTTTAAACCCGCAGGGGTACGCAAGAAGTATTATTCGGATAACCAAGAAGATGCGATAATCATGTGGGCCAGCCTTTAAAGGCTGGCCTCTTTGGAGGGTTAGACACTTGGAAGAGAAGAAGAACATAGTGATCCTGGGAATAGAGACAAGCTGTGATGAGACCTCGGCTGCCGTTCTGTACAATGGCACTGAACTTAAAAGCCATATCATTTCTTCCCAGATCGGAACTCACCAGAAATACGGCGGCGTTGTACCGGAAATTGCTTCCAGGGAACATTGCCTTCACATCCGGAATGTAGTAGAACAAGCACTTCAAGAAGCGCAAACGGACTATAAACAGATTTCAGCAATTGCGGTTACTTACGGTCCGGGTCTGGTCGGTTCTCTTTTAGTTGGTGTTGCCGCTGCCAAAGCAATGGCCTATGCCGCTGGGGTTCCGCTCATCGCTGTTAACCATCTGGAAGGACATATTTATGCTAATTTTCTTGAACATCAGGATCTCGAATTTCCACTGCTCTCACTCCTTGTTTCGGGCGGACACACCAATTTAATCTTGTTCAGAGGACATCAGGACTACGAAGTACTCGGGCGAACGAGAGACGATGCTGCCGGGGAGGCTTTTGATAAAGTAGCCCGAACCCTGGGGCTGGGATATCCTGGAGGCCCGTATATCCAGAAAGCAGCTACGCAAGGAAACCCTAAGGCCTTTGATTTCCCAAGAGCTATGCTTGAAGCAGGAAGCTATGATTTTAGTTTCAGTGGCTTAAAATCAGCAGTTCTAAATACACTTAATACTTCTAAGATGAAAGATCAGAAGCTCAATACCAATGATCTGGCAGCTTCTTTCCAGGCGGCGGTCATCGATGTGTTGGTTCAGAAATCACTAAGGGCCCTGGATAACTATCCGGTCAAAACGTTTGCGTTGGCAGGAGGGGTAGCAGCCAACTCAGTTCTCAGAGAATCACTGGACAGAGAATTGTGCGGTCGTAACATTCGGTACGTTTATCCTTCTCCCATTCTCTGTACTGATAATGGTGCTATGGTGGCTGTTGCAGGGCATTATCGATATATGGCCGGAAAGGTTGCATCCTGGAAGTTGAATGCTGTTCCGGGGCTAAGTCTTTAAGATAGTTTCGAAAGAAACAAGCAAAAGGGTTATTATCACGGTTCCTCCAAGATAATTTATAGACAAGTCGACAAAAATTTTAAAAATGACAAGGAATTGAAATTAAAGATTTTAAAGGACAAGAATTGATAGTTATCCACAAGTCTTGTGGATAATGTGGATAAACTCCGTAAAAAGCGCACTTTTACTTCCTTTGTGTTGGGGATAATTGAACAAAAAAATAATCAGAATTAGCAAGTAACAAAAGGATTTTAATAAATTACCAACGAATATGTCGAATTATTTGTATGATTGACGAAAAAGTGAACTATAATATCTGTCTTAATTCGGCCATTTTTGTTATGAATATCATTTTCAGTATGGTTTCAAAATGAACAAGAAAGAATATACGTAACAAAAATGCCATTTATAACTAATTATGCACTATATTTTACCTTATTTGCAGTCGGCATCGATCTCGGTTTGAATAAAGAGATACAGCTAAAAAAAGAAACCCTAAGGTTTCACTTATAGAATTCTATCCTTTATATTCTTTCTTTATCTTTTCTTTGAAATCACGCTCTTCCACTTTCAACAGTGTTCTTTTGGCTTCTATATAAAGGATCACAGCGATTCTTTCAAATGTTTTGGGACTGACAATCAATCTCACAGGTTTCGGCAAAAGCATGTAGCCTTTCTCTACAACATAATTAAATTTTTCATTTCCGTCTTTGAGTAATAAGTCATCCGAATCTTTCTCTACTCTTAGCATCAGGGAAAGCAAAGTCTGGGCAGTCATCTTTTTCCCTGTACTCAAGGCGTACAAAATAATTAAAATCACGTAGAGAACAATTTCAATTACTTGTTGTACACAAAAACTATCCATTATACTTTCCATATGGCACTAAACCCCTTTTTATTGTTCTTTCGCTTCCCTTGTTCCAAGCTGGAAATAATATCGAGTACTTTTTTACAGGTTTCATAGCGGTCTTCCCCAAAAATATTAACTGCCTTGGGTACGGGTTTCTGCGGGGTGCCAATCACATAAATATGGTCGAATGACTGATCAATAATTTCGGCTGGCAGTAGGGATATATCAACCGCCAAACATCTCAAATAATCTGCAAGGTAGAGGGCGGCCCGCCGATCGATTTCAGAAAAGTAAATGACCAAATTGGCATTCTTTTGGATAATTGCTCCTCCGGGTTGGATGATATGATTAAGCCTATTGGCAAATCCTAAATATTCACTTGGATCTATATACTGGTTAGTATTATTGGAATGTTTGGGAACGCGTGAAATGCGCAAATCAAGGTGCCGTGGATCAGAACCTCCGTAAACAAAGCCGGTTTTTCCTTCCATACCAATAATGGTGGTTCCCCCAATAACATTCTGACTTACCTTGACACTGATAGTCTCAAGATGGCTGTATCGAACGTAAAGATTATTATCTTGCTTGACCACGACGGTATTACCGAAACCGTTCTCATATTCGGCTAAAATAACGGTACCATCGTTAATGGAATATATTGTGGTTTCTTCTAGCCCTACCAGGTCAATGCCCAGGTGGAATCCAGATTCATATTTTGAATTTGGATTCATAAAGGTTTGAGTAATGATAAAGCTCTTTTTATAGGGTAAACTGCTCATGATTACCACCTTCTATATCAAGATTGTGTTTTTCTATAAGATATTCATAAGTTAATAGACTTGTCCGTTATTAGTGACAAAATATTCTTATTTTCTTTAGGCTGTTTTTGTCTGATAATATTGAATAAGCTTAAAACTTAATAAACTTACCAAGATGGCTATATGTAAATACTCAAGACAGTAGAAATGATAAAATAAGATTAAAGAAAAGGTAATAACGCAAAGGAATAAAGTAGATTAGGAATAAGAGTATCAGAAGGGTTAATATGATGCCAGATAACAAATCGCAAATCAGGAATACCGTTCGGGGCTTAAGAAGTGTTATGGGTTTGGAACAAAAACAACAATTAAGTTTGGTTATCCAAACCAACGCTCTTTCCCTGCCCATCTACCGTGAGGCCAAAGTAGTTATGGCCTATCTGAATAATCAGGATGAAGTTCAAACAAATGAGATCATCAAAGATATCCTTAGTTCAGGAAAGCGACTGATTGTACCCTATTGCCAAATGAACAATATTATTCCTTGTGAAATTTTTGATATCCAGCAAGATATAGTAAAAGGTGCTTTTGGAATAGGACAGCCACATTCTGAACGGTTAAAACCAGTTGATTCCAAGGATATTGATGTCGTTTTTGTACCGGGTATTGCCTTTGATCATGAAGGTAACCGTATTGGTTTTGGCAAAGGTTTTTATGATCGCTTTCTACCGACGCTGCGAAATGAAGTGCCAAAAATAGGTTTAGCTTTCGCTTGCCAGATCATTGATCAGGTTCAGGTTGACGAACATGACTATAAAATGTCTTTACTGATCACAGAAAATGGTGTAATCTATCCTGGATAGACATTTGTCTTCCCATGGTGTAAAACAAGAACGGGAGAGAGAAGAGAATGTGTAAATGTTGTGGAAAAAGTCATGCCGATTCACACACCGATCTGAAAATGATTCGGTTGAAAGAGAAAATAGATCAGTATCAAGGCGAAGCGGGAGCGCTCATCCCAATTCTTCAGGAAGCTCAAGAGATTTATGGGTATCTGCCTGAAGATGTTATCAAGATAGTAGCCAAAGAGATAAAAATCCCGGTTGCAGAAGTTTTTGGAGTCGCTACTTTCTACTCTCAATTTCGCTTTACTCCAACAGGGCTCAATGTGATAAGAGTCTGTATGGGGACGGCCTGTCATGTAAGGGGGGCGCTAAAAGTTCTTAAGGCTCTGGAACGTGAGTTGGGAATAAAGTCCGGAGAAACAACCGGGGATGGTAAATTTACCCTGGAGACAGTAGCCTGTATCGGAGCTTGTGGCTTAGCACCGGTTATCTCCGTTAACAATAAGGTGTTCGGAAACCTGACCTCAGAAATGGTCCCGGGAATCTTAGATAAATTTGAGTAGGGGAGGGTTAAAAGATGCAGACGTTGGCATATCCATGTTGTGAAAAATGTAATCATACACCCCTTACCCCGTGCAGAAATTATATTCACTGTCGTACGGAAGGCCCGCTCTGTCATGATGATCCTGACTGTAAACAGAAAAGACAGGATCTTCTGGACAAAATGTACACCCCGGTGGGAATGACCAAGCAGATCTTGATATGTACGGGAACCGGTTGCGTTTCTTCCGGTTCACAGAGACTCATCGAGCTTGTCAGGGAAGAACTTGTCAAGCGGAACCTTGATGAAGTCGTGAGGGTTCGCTCCACAGGTTGTCATGGTTTCTGTGAACAAGGACCAATACTCATCATCGAACCGGATAAAACCTTTTATACTAAAGTTAAACCTTCGGATATTACGGAGATTATTGAAGCCGATATCGTTAATGGTCAGAAAGTTGAAAGGCTGCTTTATTGTGACCCGGTATCGGGTCAATCAGCGGTGACTTATGAAAATGTGAATTTTTATGCTAAACAAAATCGTATTATCCTTAATAATTGCGGTCAGATCAACCCTGAAAGGATAAGCCATTATATGGCCAAAAAAGGGTATCAGGCGTTGGAAAAAGTACTGCATACCATGGAGCCGGATGAAGTTATTGAAGCAGTAAAAAAGTCTGGGCTTAGAGGCCGCGGTGGTGCTGGATTCCCGACGGGACTTAAATGGAGTTTTTGCCGGAAAGCGCATGGAGATAAAAAGTATATTATCTGTAATGCTGACGAAGGCGACCCTGGTGCTTTCATGGATCGTAGTGTCCTGGAAGGAGATCCGCACGCTGTCATAGAGGGGATGTTGATCGGTGCGTATGCGATTGGAGCAGATGAAGGTTACGTGTACTGTCGTGCGGAATACCCGTTAGCTATTGAAAGACTCAAGATTGCCATTTCCCAAGCTGAAAAGAATGGCTTGCTTGGTTCTAATATACTGAACTCGGGCTTTGATTTTAAACTTAAAATCAAGGCAGGGGCTGGTGCTTTTGTTTGCGGTGAGGAAACCGCGCTTATCGCCTCAATTGAAGGTAAACGCGGAATGCCCAGAGTACGGCCGCCTTATCCGGCTGAAAAGGGACTATGGGGCAAACCAACTAATATTAACAATGTTGAAACATGGGCTAATGTCCCCCATATTTTGCGCAATGGTGCTGACTGGTACCGTCAGTTTGGGACGGAAAAGAGCAAAGGCACAAAGATATTCGCTTTAACGGGAAAAGTAAATAATACGGGCCTGGTTGAAGTTCCGATGGGTATAACCTTAAGAGAGATCATCTTTGACATTGGTGGAGGTATAAAAGGCGATCATACCTTTAAAGCTGTACAGATCGGAGGACCATCAGGGGGATGTATCCCTGAAGAACTTTTGGACTTGCCCGTTGACTTCGACAGTCTGTCCGAGGCAGGGGCGATGATCGGCTCTGGTGGACTCGTTATTTTGGACGATACCACTTGCATGGTAGACATTGCGCGATTCTTCCTGACGTTTACACAGAAAGAATCTTGCGGAAAGTGTACACCCTGCCGTGAGGGTACAAAGCGTATGTTGGAAATTCTCACCCGTATCACTAAAGGGGAAGGGAAACCTGAAGATCTAGATAACTTAGAGACTCTAGCTAATGTAATCAGAAAGACCTCGCTGTGTGGCCTGGGGCAAACATCGCCGAACCCTGTTCTTGCAACGATGAGATATTTCCGTGATGAATATGAGATTCATATTAAAGAGAAACGCTGTCCGGCTCATGCTTGTACGAATTTGTTGATTTACCAGATCGATAACGATAAATGCAAGCGTTGTGGGCTTTGTGCCAAGAACTGTCCGGTTAACTGCATTATTGGAGACAAGCATACGCCGTACGAGATTGATGCCCAAAGCTGTATTCGCTGTCAAAATTGTATTGATAAATGTAAATTTGGAGCCATTACCGTATCGTAAGTTATCAATATCTTTAAAGTTAGCAATCTTTTGGAGTTAGGG
The DNA here is from genome assembly GCA_964477085.1 of uncultured Gracilibacteraceae bacterium. Taxonomy (GTDB): domain Bacteria; phylum Bacillota; class Desulfitobacteriia; order Desulfitobacteriales; family Syntrophobotulaceae; genus Dichloromethanomonas. Next base: position 29,621 of record CAYZDF010000017.1, read on the forward strand.
GGGAGTTTCTTGAAGTGGATTCAACTCACGATCGATAACAAGAAAATACGGGTGCCGGAAAAAACGACGATACTTGAAGCTTGCAGGATGAATAATATTGCCATTCCTACTCTCTGTCACGATCCTGAACTGACGAATTGGGGTGCATGCCGACTTTGTGTCGTAGAAGTTGAGGGTATGCGTCACCTGGTTACATCCTGTACCATGGAAGTTCAGCAGGGAATGGTCGTCAGAACATCTACACCAGAGGTAAGAGAAGCCCGGAAGACGATCTTAGAGCTGATTGTCGCCAATCATGATATTGATTGTCTCACCTGTGAAAAGATGGGTGAATGTGAACTTTCCAAATATGCTTATGAGTATGGTGTGAAGAAAGATGTCTTTCAGGGAGCCAAACGGGAATACGAACTGGACGACAGTAATCCGTTTATTATCCGGGATCTGAATAAATGTATCCTTTGTGGAAAGTGTGTGCGGGCCTGTGCGGAGATTCAAGTCAATCATGTCTTGGACTATTCTAAAAGAGGTTTTGAAACTCAAGTGGGACCTGCTTTTAACCTTCCCTACGGGAAATCGGATTGTGTTTTCTGTGGTACCTGTTTAGCAGTATGTCCCGTTGGTGCACTGACTGAAAAACAGATGGCAGAGAAAGGGCGTCCCTGGGAATTTAAGAAGGTTCAAACGACCTGTCCTTTCTGTGGCGTAGGTTGTAATTTCGATTTGAATATACGTGATAACAAGGTTATTGGTGTCACGTCTAACCCCAATGCCCCGGTTAATGGTAGAGCCCTATGTGTCAAGGGTCGATTCGGGGTCGACTATATCCATAGTCCGAACCGACTGACAACCCCTCTTATCCGCAAAAATGGCCAATTGGTTGAGGCCGAATGGTTTGAGGCTCTGGAACTGGTGGCTAATCAATTTAAGTCTATCAAAGCGCAATATGGCGCTGATTCTCTTGGTGCTTTAAGCTCTGCTCGTTGTACCAATGAAGAAAACTACCTGATGCAAAAATTCATGCGCGCGGTGATCGGAACGAATAATATTGATCACTGCGCCCGTACCTGACACGCTCCCACCGTGGCCGGTCTGGCCACTTCATTTGGCTCGGGAGCCATGACCAATTCAATCAAAGAGATTCCACATTCTAAAGTTATTTTGGTTATCGGATCCAATACGACGGAAGCTCACCCAGTCATCGGCAGCAAGATCAAACAGGCTGTTCGCAATGGCTGCAGACTGATCGTTGCTGACCCAAGAAGGATTGAGTTAACAGGAATGGCTGAAGTCTGGATGCGGCTTCGCCCGGGTACGGATATCACCCTGATCAATGGATTGATGAATATCATTCTGGAAAAAGGCTGGGAAGACAAATCTTTTATTGAGGAGAGAACCGTTGGTTTTGAGAACCTGAGGGAGTTATTAAGAGAATATACTCCGGATTATGTAAGTAAAGTGACGGGTGTACCGGAAGAGCAGCTTTATCAAGTGGCTGAGATCTATGCGACAGCAGATCGTGCTCAGATTTTTTATACCTTGGGTATTACGGAGCATACTACCGGTACCGATAACGTGATGTCTCTGGCTAATCTCGCTATGTTAACGGGTAATATCGGGAAAGAAAACTCGGGAGTAAACCCCCTGAGGGGTCAGAATAATGTTCAGGGTGCCTGTGATATGGGGGCATTACCGAATGTTTATCCCGGTTATCAAAAAGTAACAGATCCCAAAGCCCACAAAAAATTTGAAAAGGCTTGGGGAGTGTCCTTAAGCTCTGCCGACGGATATATGATTCCTGATATGTTTCAAGCATCCCTGGAAGGTAAACTCAAGGCAATGTACATCATGGGAGAAGACCCCGTACTGACTGATGCCGATGCCAATCATGTGCGGAAAGGGCTAGAGGCTCTGGATTTTTTGGTTGTTCAGGATCTTTTCCTTACTGAAACAGCCAAACTGGCGGATGTAGTTCTTCCCGGAGCGAGTTTCTCAGAAAAGACCGGAACGTTCACCAATACTGAGCGGCGTGTTCAGATGGTGAATAAAGCCATTGACCCCATCGGTAAATCTAAGGCCGACTGGAGAATCATCTGTGATCTAGCCGGTAGAATGGGATATGACTTTATCTATAAATCTACAGCTGAGATTATGAAGGAGATTGCTTCAATTACTCCGCAGTACAGTGGGATTACACACGAACGACTTGGAACAAGAGGAATGCAATGGCCGGTGCTGGGTGAAGATCATTATGGTACACAATACCTGCACAAGGATAGATTTGCCAGGGGGAAAGGGTTATTCATGCCTGTAGAAGCAAGAAAGCCCAACGAGCTCCCTGATAAGGAGTATCCGTTCCTTCTCAGTACCGGAAGAAAACTGGGACACTACAATATCACGACAAGACATTCGCGGGCTTTAGAAGATCATTCTTCGGAAGAGTATGCGGAATTGAATCCAACTGATGCCAAGAAGCTTAAGATTAAAAAAGGGGAAGTCGTCAAAGTTTACTCTCGTCGAGGGGAACTGGAAACGAAGGTCAAACTGACTGACAGAGTTCCTCCAGGAATGATTTTTATGACTCTCCATTACAAAGAGTCACCTGTTAATGTTCTGACCAATGGTGCCTGTGATAAAGTGGCAGGTACTTATGAATATAAAGTATGTGCTGTCAATATTACCAAAAATAAATAAAGGTATCAGTTTAAGTTAAAAGTGAATAGCGATAAAAACATAAATTAAATACAAAAGGAAATAAAAATTCATTCTGACTTGCACAGAGGATGGCCTGAAGGAAAATTTAGGACACCTCTCTTTTTTTATTTTTTCTAAAGAAACTGGTTTTGGCTTGTAACTCCCTGTCCATTTAAGACATATATTGAAACATAAAGCATGTCCGAAGATGGAGGAAAAACCTATGAGAGCAATGGCATTTATAGACTATGAGAATATTTGGATGGGTTTGACCGAACGGGGATACAAATTGATGCCTGAAGAATTCATTCAGGTATTGGAGAATTATGCCGATAATGTAGGAATCGATTTAAAAGCTGTATATTTATATGCTAATTTTGATAAAGAAGAGTTTTGGCGAACACAAACTGCTTTTGAAAACAAGCGAATATTTACCCGGCATATATTTGGTAAGAATAGTATGACAAATACGGAAGTAAGGCATAATGCTGCAGATTATGAGTTAATGATGGAAGCCCATGAGATACTTTTGACCAGATCTTCTACAGTTGACCTGTTTTTGCTCTTTACTGGAGACGGAGATTTTTTCTCTTTGGTTCGTAAGATCAGAGCCTGGGGAAAAGATGTCAAGATAATTGGTGTCAACGGTAATGTGCATAAGACACTAGAGCCCTATAGTGAAAGTTTTGACGTATTCTGTAATCTCATCCATACAGAACGCAATGTTAAGTATAAACTAAGCGAAGATATTGAACGAGCTATTGAGATTATTAAAGAATTACAGATTATTATGCCGTATATAGCCTCCACCAGAGCGCGGATGGTACTGAGCAAAAGGATGGATCGTTCTCAAAAATACATCAAGGACTTGGTTCAGATGTTGGTTGAGAAAAAAGTCATCCTGGAAAGAGAACATTACGATCCAAATCTGGTCATTAAGCAAACAAAAATATACTTGCTTAATTTAGATAGTCCCATTGTCAAAAAAGTAATTGACTCTGAGCAAATGGCAGAATTAAAACGAAGATATGACAGGCTTGATGAGTTAAGTCATAATGAATGGCAATAGATGTGAACCATTGTTGGGACAAGTGCATATTCTAATAGCAGAAGAAGATAATATCGGAAACCCCGACCAATTCCCACGTAACTGTTAACCCTGCTCTTCTGGGTCTTGAAAAAGTCTAATTCTAAATCTGGGGGGAACCAGTTATGCTATTTGGGAGAAGATGCTGCTACCAATACTATCGATTGTATCCCCAACCCAAACGCACCAACGGTCTTAGTCATAAAATCTCTCGTCGATTATCAAGATTAAATCTATTGTCACCCTTTCAGGCCAGTCCGAACTCATCGTCAAAGGCTAAGCGAACCTTGGTTAATACCATCAATCTTTTTAATATAACGATGGATCCAGTTCGTAAAAATGATCTTGGAATAATCAATCTATTAGCGAGTAAGCTTGGACAAAGTCTTCATTGCACTAATAACAAAGCGAATGCTAATTTGAAAATCAAAGATGATGTTATCAACGACAGTATCAAAGTTGGCCATAATGACGTGAGCTTTAACAGGGAAGAACAGGAAGATCAATCTGATAGTACTGGTAGTCATGTAGAAGAAAAGAAAAAAAACATTGAAGATCTCTTATTCGGGAAGTTTTCGATAGGCAGGACAACATCAATAGGTTTTAACAATGGGTTTTGGACGGGTTTGTGGGGAGGGGTAAAAGACACAAAAGCAATCTTGTCCGATGCCCAACTCTACAACAATTCAGGCAATAGCGTGGGAAGTTCTCAAAGTATTGTTAAAATCCCGATCAATCACATCACTTATGTTGTCTAACCATATGGGACAGGATTTCTGTCCCAACCTCTTACTTAATCTTAGCATCTTATGGCTTTCTGCCCTCTTATAGACCTATATCAGGTCAAAAAATATAAAGGAGGATAAGCAGATGGCATTACCTGGAAACGGAGCTACTCCGACTGTTACTGGATTGTTTGACGACTTCGCTATCGGAAGAGCGACTTCAGCAGCAGTCAGTAATGGTTTCTGGACAGGGGGTTATGGCTAGAAAATAAGAACCCTTTTAGGACAAGCATCATATAATAAAGTATAGACAACAAATTTTCGCTAAGATCTCCTTTTAGGCCCTTCATGGCGATACAAATCTAAAGGAGGAAACAAACGTGGCTCTGCCGAGTGGTTCCAGTTCATCTATCGTCACCGGATTATTTGATAGTTTCCCCATTGCAAGAACTACCTCTGTCGGTGTACCAAATGGATTATGGACAGGTGGATATGGTGGAACAGCTGATGACGTACCTTGTTTGAATAATGCTCAACTTTATGATAACGGCGGAACTGCAGTGGGAGCAGTTCAACTGGTCGTAAACATTCCAATAGTTCAAATCACCTATGTTGTCTAATCGATTCGAGGGCAGGTTATACTGCCCTCAATCTATTTACATAAACATAAACCAGAACAATAGCTACCCCTTTAAGCTTGTCACCCTTTATCCCTATTTTTCATAAAATATGGAAAAAAAGAAAGGGATAAAACATGGACAACAAAAAAGACAACCTCTTGAGCTTGCCGGGGGTAGTTGGGTTTGGGTATGGTCAAAAAATTACTCATGGTCAACGATTGGATCGTGAAGCTATTATCGTCTTTGTAGAAAAAAAACGACCACTTGAAGAGCTGCAAGACCATGAGATAATACCTTTGGCTATTGATGACACCGAAACGGATGTCGTTCAAATCGGTGAAGTATCAGCAAATAGCCAAAGCAACAGGGATCGGAAGCTTTTTAATCATGATTTTATTAATGAATTGTTTGAGCATTTTATAATTCAAGATGTTCCTAAAATACAAAGAAATGATGGCTTAGCGCAAATCATTGATACTGCCAAAGGAGACCTTGAAAAAATCAATCAAGTTAAGGAAACATTAACCGAATTGAATATCAAAGCTTACCAAAACATTTCACAATTTACTTTTCAAGAGTTTCTGGACAAGGTGTATCAAGACCTAAACAAACTATTATATCTGCGTTCGGTTTTATCTGAGATTAACCTTTCAGTATACAAGGATGCAGCAGCATTACTGGTATCTGTCGTTGATAAACTAGCTCTTTTGGACAAACTTCAGAAAAAGATTAACATGATCCAAAGGATTAAAAGCTTATTAAAAAGAAGAAGTAAGGTAGTAAGCCGAATGTCTTTGCTCAGGCCGGCATTACCTGGAGTAAGTATCGGTCATTATACAGGTGGTGCCGGTACGTTCGGGGCTGTAGTATATGATCGAAAGAGTGGTAACCCGCTTATTCTTTCCAATAATCATGTTTTGGCTAATACGTCACTTCTTGAGAATAGAAATGCCCGATATAATGATGCCATTGTTCAGCCGGGAGTACTGGATGGTAAAAGTAAACAGATTGGAAGATTAATCAAATATGCTTTGTTAAATCCCTATCCTCAAGCCAATATTGTGGATTGTGCGTTGGCTAAACCCCTTAATACTAAAGATATAAAAGATGAGATCCTTGATATTGGCCAAGTAAAGGGGATAACTGAGCCTGTGATCGGGATGAAATTGAAGAAATCAGGGAGAACTACCGGACTCACCACAGGTGAAGTTCTGGCAGTCGACGCCACAATTAAAGTGAATTATGGCAGCGAAAGAACTCTCTTGTTTGAAAACCAAATCATCGCATCCAAAATGTCTGAACCCGGAGATAGTGGATCGTTAGTTGTCGATGTGAATAATAAGGCGGTTGGTTTATTGTTTGCAGGTTCCGCTGAAAGCACTATAATTAACCCCATTGACCCTGTGTTAGATCTCTTGGATGTAAGACTATAAGTCTAAAATATTATTTGCATTATAATGAACCGAATTAAATTTTAAGTTATGATATCCTTTAAAGAGAGAACCCTCCTGGCTTAGCCAGGAGGGTTCTCTCTTGCTAGTGGTTTAGAGGAAGATAATTAATGCGATGATCAGGAGAATTAACAAACCAATTACGATTAAGGCTGGTAGAATTCCTAAAAGGCTGATAATAAAGAATATCCCTAAACCGAAAAGCAGAGCAGCTACGATTATTCTTGGAAGGAAACGTAGAATTAAACGTAAAATAGCCAATATAGGTGGGACAGGCGGAGGGCATGGAATTGTTTTGCAGCAACAACCTCCGGTGCGGTTAAAGAGTAATGACATAGGTTATTCCTCCTATTTAAGATTAGATTGACCTGTGAAGGGCTACCCATAAGATAAGAGGAATTTTTGCTAACAAGTTAAAAGCCTAAAGCTATTACCCCGATCAGGATTCCAATAATAATAACGACCAGGGAGGAAGCTGAAAGATTAAAAATTAGAGATAATCCTAGTCCTCCATCTGAGTCAGCTAATACCTTATTAGGAATCACAAATGGAATATTCCCGGTGGTGGCTTCTTTATTATTGACAATCTGCTGGCTCATCTGTCAATCCCTTCCTTCTTTTGAAAAACCCAAGATCTTTTTTCGTATTCTGCTATTCAACGATTAATTGTAGCTTGTCTGCTTTATCATATGCAGCTTGTCTGTAGTATGTTCGGGAAAATTATAAAAAAATACCTCATGGCATTGACAAGCAAAAAGCGTTAGAATATATTTAAAACGAAATTGATTTGAGTCTCAAAGTATTTTGGGCGAGGGTGTTTTATGAATAGTCTTTATGGTACCTTAAATGAACTACTTGTTAAATTATTTAATGATATACTTCAAATCGAAGAACAATCACTACAGGGTGAACATTTCAGTGATCTTTCCATAACTGAAATCCATGTTATTGAAGCTATCGGGATAGGACAAGAAAGAAATATGTCTTCAGTTGCCCGTGATCTTGATATTACTATAGGAACCTTGACTATAGCAATTAACAATCTCCTCAGAAAAGGATATGTTAACCGTACCCGAAGTGAAGAAGATCGACGCATTGTTTTAATCTCTCTGACACAAAAAGGGGAGAGTGCCTTTAGACATCATTCTCAGTTTCATGATGAGATGATCAGAACAACCATTTCGCGTCTTTCCGAAGAAGAGATAAAGGTACTGATCTCAGCCTTAGAGAATATCAACGGGTATTTCAAAGGCAAGTACAATCTTAAACGGAAAAATAAAACCTAAGTCCTTAATCAATTTTGAATAATATGACGATTACTTCTAAAATATACTTTGAATATTAAAATTAGAAATGTTTATAAAAGCAGTGATTTTAGAGATAATGAGTCGTCTAAATCAGCTTATGACAAAAAAACCGGAGGTAAAAGTATGGGCATCAAGATCGTTACCGATAGTACAAGTGATCTTGCAGAATATTTACTTGAACAGTGTAGAATAAGTTTCGTCCCTCTAAAAGTCCTTTTTGGCGAAGAAGTGTATAAAGATCGAATTGATTTGTCCAATCCGGAGTTCTATGAAAAAATGTCAAGAAGTAAGAAACTGCCTACCACAGCCCAGGTCAATCCTGGTGAGTTTACAGAAGAATTTAAAAAGCATCTTGATAATGGCGATCAAGTCATTGGAATCTTTATTTCCTCAAAACTCAGTGGTACTTATAGTTCTGCGGTTATCGCCAAAGATACGTTGGAGAGTGATAATATTTATTTAATCGATTCCAAAAGCGCAAGCTTTGGTCTTGGATTGCTGGTATTAGAGGCAGCTCAAATGGTGAAGCAAGGGAAAAGTGCTCTGGAGATAGTTGAGAGGATCGAGGGTCTTACCGATGGTCTTCCTTTCTATGGCATTATTGATAATCTGGAAAACCTTAAAAAAGGAGGAAGACTTTCCTCAACGGGCGCTTTAGCTGGAAGTCTGTTAGGGATTAAGCCCATTATCTCTCTCAAAGATGGGTCTGTGGTGATGGCAGGGAAAACCAGAGGGTTAAAAAAAGCTTTCACCTGGGTTTTAGATGAGGTGAAGAATAATCATTTTGATTTGAATCATAAAGTGGTTGGTATTGCCCACGCAGCGGCAGCCGAAGAGCTTATTGAGTTTAAGCAATTGATATTAAAAGAATATCAACCCGCCCAAATAGTGGAATTCGAAATCGGATCAGTGATCGGTACTCATACAGGAGCGGGCTGTATCGGACTTAGTTTCATCCCTTAACCGTTTCCACAGTGATTTATATCGATCACATTTATCGCTTGCTGAATCAAAACTCTCTTTCTTGTAGGAAAAAGAACCCCGCATAGACTCCATTAGAGTTAAGCGGGGTTCTTTATACGTCATTCTTTGACTATGAAAGACTGCATGGATAAACATTCATAGGGAACGAGATAGATCAAACAGTAACCTTTTCCTTATAAATGCTTAGTCATGTATAAGGCTATTGGTAGAAGATATTCCTATTTGAATCTGACTGCGGTACCATATATCAAGACTTCGGCAGCACCTTGCATCACATTAGCTGAAGTATAACGAATATTAACGATAGCATCAGCACCAAGCTTCCCAGCTTCTTCCACTATACGTTTGGTGGCCAGGGCCCGGGATTCATTCATCATCTCTGTATAGGCAGTCAGTTCACCACCAACCATATGCTTAAGCATACTGGTAATATCCTTACCGAGGTGTCTAGCACGGATACTACCGCCTTTGACCAGCCCTAATACTTCAAACTCTTTTCCGGGGATGTAATCAGTATTTACTAAGATCATCTTTGTCTTCCTCCTTAATTTCCTTTAGGCGTTGGATGAGAACATAGATCATGGTGAGCATCGCACCAAGTAAAAGAATAATCAGTAATAATAAGAAAGCGTTACTGGCTAAGCCTTCGACCTGACTTGTGGTATAGACAATAGCGGAAAAGTAAAAGAGCATAAAACTAAGAATCACAATGGTGACCACAATAGGAGCAATCATTTTTTTCATTCTGCTCACCTCACTTATAGTTTATTGTAAACGACATGAAATATACAGACAATAATAATTAGCACTAAATAGAAAAAAGACGTGTTTTGGTTGACATAGTATATTTATATATCGTAATATTTGAATATGATTATAGAGATAGGAGGGGATTCATTGGCGACGTATAAGACCAATCCCGAATATTATGAAAAAAGGGCGGAGATATTAAAAGCACTATCACATCCTGCTCGCTTATGTATTGTTAAAACTCTTATTGATCAGGGAGAAACGAATGTTATGAGTATGCAGAATTGCCTGATGGCTCCTCAATCCACCATCTCCCAGCATTTAGCTGTACTAAAATCGGTCGGGATCATCAAGGGGAGACGACAAGGGCTGGAAGTATTCTATTCCGTTCAGAATGACCATGTGAAAGACATAGTCGACAGACTTTTTACTGAACAAAATGGAAGTCTAAGTTAAATCGTCATACATTTTAGTTTTGCTGCTATCGTTGTTTTGAAATGATCATTCTGGGAAAATCAATTAAAAAATGTTTTGGAGGTTATCATGAGGAAGAAAATTGTAATCGTAGGTGGAGTGGCCGGAGGAGCAACGGCTTCAGCTCGTTTAAGGAGACTTGATGAAAAAGCCGAAATTGTTATTTTTGAAAGAGGAGAACACATCTCCTTTGCCAATTGTGGGTTGCCTTATTACGTAGGAGGAACTATTGATGGGAAAGAAAAATTACTGGTTCAAACCGTAAAAGGGATGTCTGAGAGATATAGACTGGATATCCGCACCAAAACAGAAGTGACAGGTATTAACCGTGAGGGTAAATACATAGAAGCCAAAAACTTGGAAACCGGTGAAGTCTATACTGAAAGCTATGATGTCCTGATCCTCTCACCTGGAGCCAACCCCATAGTTCCATCGATCTATGGGATTGAAGGGAGTAATAAGGTTTTTACGCTCAGGACCATTCCAGATGCTGAAGCTATTCTGAATTATATCGAAGAATTCCAGCCCAAGACAGCAACTGTTGCAGGAGGAGGATTCATCGGTCTGGAAATGACAGAAAATCTGAAAGATCGAGGTCTTCAAGTTACCCTGGTAGAGGCTGCTGATCAGGTGCAGCCGTCCGTGGATTATGAGATGGCCTGTATGCTCCATACCCATCTTAAAGAAAAAGGAATAGAGCTTATTCTTAAAGACGTGGTCACGGAATATGCTGATTCCTACGTCACCCTTCAAAGCGGGAGGAAAATCAAAGCCGATATGCTGATCATCTCGATTGGGGTTATGCCAGAAAGTTATTTAGCTATTCAGGCAGGTCTGGAGACTGGTGGAAAAGGTACAATCAAAGTGAATGAGTACCTTCAGACCAATGATGAAAACATCTATGCTTTAGGTGATGCCATTGAAGTCAAAAACTATATCACAGGGTCACCGACTCATATCCCTTTGGCTTGGCCGGCAAACAGACAGGGTCGTATCGTTGCTGATAATATTTACGGTAACAAGGTAGCTTACCGGGGGACTTTAGGAACCTCTGTAGCCAAAGTATTTGATCTGACGGTGGCTTCAACGGGGATGAATGAGAAATTATTGCAGAGGGATGCCATACCATACAAGGTAGTCCATATCCATCCAAACTCTCATGCCGGCTATTATCCAGGTGCTTATCCGATCGCTATGAAGATGATTTTCACCGATCAGGGAAAGATACTTGGAGCTCAGGCTGTAGGCCATAAAGGAGTGGAAAAACGGATCGATGTTCTGGCCACCGCTATCAAGGGTAATATGACAGTCTATGATCTGCAGGATCTGGAGTTAGCGTATGCTCCTCCTTATTCTTCGGGGAAAGATCCGGTTAATATGTTAGGTTATGTTGCAGCCAATGTCTTGAATCATATGGTGAAAACAATACAGTATCATGAAATTGATCAATTGCTAGCTTCCGGCAATATCTTAGTGGATGTCCGCCAACCAGAAGAAGTCGAATTGGGAATGATTAATGGATCGATCAACATTCCGCTTCCAAAATTACGCAGCCGGATAAATGAATTGCCCAAAGATAAGCCTATTTATATTACTTGCCAAATTGGCTTGAGAGGGTATCTGGCAGTTCGGATTCTGACTCAAAATGGCTATGAAGCTATCAACCTGGATGGAGGATATCGAACCTATTCCAGCGTCTATGCTCCCGCAAAACCTAAGCGTGATGAATGCGAAGTTAAGGTGGATGACACCGGGAAGGCCATCGTTAAGGGCTGCTGTCAATAAGGATAAGAGAATCCTGGAAAGGAGAAGAGATGGCAAACGATAAACTGACTATTACCGGTGTCCTGCTGACCGGAGGAGAAAGCCGTAGAATGGGCACCAATAAAGCCTTACTCGAGTTTGGCGGGAGAACACTCATCGAAAAGAACCTGGATGTCCTCAGTCAGATTTGCAGTGAAGTCTTAATCAGCAGCAGGGATGAAGAGTTGTACAATGGTTATGGCTATGAAGTCGTGACCGATGCCATTAAAGGTAAAGGCCCTTTAGGAGGGATCTATACCGTACTGCAAAAAGCACAATACGAGCTTCTTTTCTTAGCTGCCTGTGATATGCCTTTCTTAAATAAGGATGCCATACGTATTCTATATAAAGAGATAGGTGATTTCGATGCAGTTGTTCCCCATGTAGCTGGACGCTTACACCCGCTGCATGCTCTCTACCATAAAAGACTTGCTTTGCTGGTAGAAGAGAAAATTCAGGGTGATAAGCTTAGGCTTACCGATGTCTTAAGTGAGTGTCGAACCAAGGTTTTCAAGTTGGATAGTAGTCCTGAGATATCCCAGAAACGACTGATTGAGCGCAGTGTACTTAATGCTAATACGCCTGAGGAATGGGAAAACCTGGTCAAAGGGATGAAACTCAATTAAATAGTATTGTTGTAATCACTGCTAATTGCTATGGAGTAAAATAATTAAAGTTTCACAATGTTTCTTAAATCTTTCTACGATATGGAAACAAACTGAGGGGTGTATTTAGTGAAAAAAGTTGAGGCTGTTATCCGTGCTAACAAGCTTGATCAAGTGGAAAAGGCCTTAGGCCGTTTCCGGGTTAGCGGAATTACTGTTTCTCAGGCCCTTGGCTGGGGGAGACAGAAAGGAAGTGTTACAGAAGTCTATCGGGGCACAGAGGTAGAAGTAAGGTTATTACCCAAGGTAAAAATTGAAGTGATCGTTAGTGATGATGAATGTGAAGACGTTCAACGTCTGATCGCTGAAAATGCCAAAACAGGTAACATCGGTGACGGGGTTATCTGGGTAACAAAGGTGCAAGAGTTTAAGCGGATTCGCACCGGTGAAAACCTTCTCGACGAAGATTCTTAAAGGAAAAGCACCTCTCTGTTAGGTTTGATGATCGATCACTAATAACATAGAGGTGTATTTCATTCTGTTGATAGTGTTTATGTTAAAGTGACAATTTTTAATGGAATATTAAGAATAAAAAAGGAAAAAAACGGTTACGATATATTTGGTCTAAGGGTTGTAATCTATTAGGAAATCATGCTTTTTAAAACAATGTTATAGTAATATAAAGATAATCATAGATAGCAAGAGTAAATTGCCAATAATCAACAATAATTGTGCTTGGATAGGGTTGCATAACTCCCAATCCTTGCATATTATTATACCTAGATATTAGCACTCATCCTAGTCGAGTGCTAACAAAATGATGTTAAGTAAAGATTTTTCAAGGAGGGAAATCATTTTTATGAAACTAAAACCATTGGCTGACAGGGTAATCATTAGAGCTATTCCGTCCGAAGAAAGGACAAAGAGCGGCATCATCATGCCGGATACTGCTAAAGAAAAGCCTCAGGAAGGTGAAATCGTAGCAGTAGGTCCTGGAAAAGTAGAAAAAGGTGAAAGGATCCCTATGGAAGTCAAAGTGGGAGACCGTGTCATCTACTCCAAGTATGCTGGTACCGAAGTCAAGTATGATGGTGATGAGTATTTGATTCTTAGAGAATCTGACATTCAAGCCATCGTTGGCTAAGCCTGTGCCCTGTAGGTTAAAGGATAACAGGTAAAAGCCTATAACCATTCAAAGTTTTAGATCTGAGATAACCACTAAATATTTAAACAATAATAATTATTTAGCTATCAACGTATTCATAAAAAATAAAGGAGGAATACTCTGTGGCAAAACAGATTATTTTCAATGAAGAAGCTCGCCATGCATTGGAACGTGGCGTCAATAAACTTGCAGAAGCTGTCCGTGTAACCCTTGGGCCTAAAGGACGTAATGTCGTATTGGACAAAAAATTTGGTTCGCCTTTGATCACTAATGATGGTGTAACCATCGCACGTGATATCGAATTAGAAGACCCATTTGAAAATATGGGTGCTCAATTGGTTAAAGAAGTTGCCACCAAGACCAATGACGTCGCTGGTGATGGTACCACCACCGCTACCGTTCTGGCACAAGCTATCATCCGTGAAGGCTTAAAGAATGTCGCAGCCGGTGCCAACCCAATGGAGATCAAACGTGGTATCGAGAAAGCTGTTGAAGCCATCGTTACAGATATCAAAGGTAATGCCAAGACTGTAGAAAGTAAAGAAGCTATTGCCCAAGTCGCATCTATCTCCGCTGGAGACAGAACGATCGGTGAACTTATTGCTGAAGCTATGGAAAAAGTCGGTAAAGACGGCGTTATCACTGTTGAAGAAGCTAAAGGCATGACAACCGAGCTGGAAGTTGTTGAAGGTATGCAGTTTGACCGTGGCTATGTTTCTGCATACATGATCACCGATACTGATAAGATGGAAGCAGTCTTAAATGATCCTTTCATCCTGATCACCGACAAGAAGATCAGTGCTATTCAAGATATTCTGCCTGTTTTAGAAAAAGTAGTTCAATCCGGCAAACCTCTCCTCGTGATCGCTGAAGATCTTGAAGGTGAAGCCCTTGCTACCTTAGTTGTCAATAAGCTGCGTGGAACCTTTACTGCTGTCGCTGTTAAAGCTCCTGGCTTTGGTGATCGTCGTAAGGCGATGCTTGAAGATATTGCAGTTCTCACCGGTGGTCAAGTGATTACGGAAGATCTGGGCTTGAAGCTGGAGAATACTACCATCGATATGTTAGGCCGTTGCCGTCAAGTGAGAATAACCAAAGAAGAAACCACGATCGTTGATGGTGCTGGCCAAGCTGATGCCATCTCCGGACGCGTAGAGTCCATTAAGAAGATGATTGAAGAGACTACTTCTGATTTCGACCGTGAGAAACTTCAAGAGCGTTTAGCTAAGCTTGCCGGTGGCGTTGCTGTTATCCAGGTAGGTGCAGCGACTGAAACCGAAATGAAAGAAAAGAAACTGCGTATTGAAGATGCACTTGCAGCTACCCGTGCTGCAGTCGAAGAAGGAATCGTCGCTGGCGGCGGTACTACCTTCATCGATGCGATTGCAGCTTTGGAAAATGTGGATGTTAGTGGTGATCAAAAGACTGGTGTAGCTATAGTCCGTCGTTCACTGGAAGAGCCTGTTCGTCAGATCGCTAATAATGCCGGTCTGGAAGGTTCTGTAGTTGTCGAGAAAGTTAGAAACAGTGGCAGAGGTGTTGGCTTTAACGCCATGACTGAAGTCTACGAAGATATGATCGCTGCCGGTATCGTTGACCCAGCTAAAGTATCCCGTTCAGCCCTGCAAAACGCTGCATCTATTTCCGCTATGCTTCTCACCACCGAGTGCTTAGTTGCAGATCTTCCTGAAAAGGAAAATCCTGCTGCTATGGGTGGCATGGGTGGCATGGGCGGCATGGGCGGCATGGGCGGCATGATGTAGGAAAAGCCCTAACATCCTGAGATTACACGACTTTTGTTATCGAGACTCTTCACTAGGTAATAATGGATCACAATTAAATCGCAAGCCTCTCCTTCGTTCAGACAACGGGGGAGGGGCTTTTTCCACAGTAAATAAACTTCCGGATAATTGTGATTATATTGAAACCTGCTGCATTTGTTATAAAAATGAGTATAATGAGCAGAATTGAAATGAGTCAGGTATAAGAAGGCTTGACAACAACAATTTACCAGTAATACCTGAGGCTTAATCATCATAGTATTAGGTAAGAACTCCGCCGGGAGGGCAAGGTATGAAAAGAAAAATTCTCTTCGGATCAATCATTTTGGTCATCTTACTGATAGGAGCAGGAATATTTACATTTGTTCGCCAACCTGATCCCAACCAATTGACAATTCTTGGCCTGGAAAACTTGGCTAAGGCTAACTCCTTTGCTTTCAGTCTGACTCAAAAGCAGTCGGTAGAAGGCAAAGAACGTCTTTTGACCAGCATTTCCGGGCATAAGAACGGTGATAATGTTCATATTCAGGGACAGTTGGCGGGAAGCGATGTGGAGATGATCAAGATAAAAGATACGCTGTATAATAAAGATCCATTCAGTAAAGAATGGGTAAAATTCAGCGATATCTCAGTGGTCCAGAGAGTTTTCCTGGTGGAGCTTGATCCGTTGGCAACTTTACAACTCAAAGAGTTGGGAGAGGTGATGCTTAAAGGACAACAAGAATTTGACGGCAAAAAATGTTGGGTATGTACCTTAAAGCCAAGTGTTCAAAATCAGCTGATTGAAAGGTTTTGGTCTGAATTTGAGTACACACTGTATATAACTAAGACAACCAAAACAATCTCAAAAGCAGAGGTGATGGCTAAGAATAAAGAGACCGGTGAGCCGATGTCCATCTCTCTGGAGTTTAAGGATATCGGCAGGAAAATCACAATTCAGCCACCTGCAACAGCCAAATGATAATAATCGATTATTAACGGAAAGGATGTCCAAGAATGACTGGGCATCCTTTCCCAGCGTCTGACGAATAAAAAAAAGACAAATCAATAAAGCTAAGTAGCGGGAAATATAACCAAAGAGCAACATTAATATAGGCAAAGAGTTCCAACGTCTTAAGTTTTTTGATATAATGCAGTGGTAAATTTGAATTGCGGAGTGTAAAAATGGAAGAGTTTATTGGCAAAGTGTTAATATCCGAAGATGATCTAAAACAAAGGGTAGCTGAATTAGGCCAGCAAATTACTGAAGACTACAGGGGAAAAGATCTATTGATTATTGGAATTTTTAAAGGGGCTGTACCTTTTTTGGCTGATCTGATCAGGGAGATCAAAACTCCTTTGCGGTATGATTTTATGGCTGTTTCCAGCTATGCAGCTTCTACCAAATCCTCTGGTGCGGTAAGAATTCTGAAAGATTTGGATACAAGCGTTGAAGATCAGCATGTTTTGATTGTTGAAGATATTGTAGATACAGGATTAACTTTAAAGTATCTAAAAGAGAACTTAGTCAGAAGGCATCCACTTAGTCTTAGAATCGTTACTCTCTTGGACAAGCCTGAGCGTCGAGAAGTAGAAGTCAATCCAGATTATAACGGCTTTGTTATTCCAAATGAATTTGTGGTAGGTTATGGCTTAGACTTTAACGAGCTCTATCGAAATTTGCCTTATGTTGGTGTTTTAAAACCGGAGGCTTACCAGAAGTAGAACTAAGTTTATAATCTTAATACAAAGGGCTAAAAACCATAGCCATCAAAAAAGTTTTATAAAAGAATAAGTTCTTAGATATACAAAAGTAAATGAAATTTCCATATAAAACTTACATTTCAGCTATTAGTTTTAATGTAGTTCATATTTAGCAATTTATTAAGCAAATGAGAAAGTCGGAAATAAAACCGACTTCTTTATATATTGACGAATATTTTCTTTAGCATATCGGTCAGGTGTTATGTAAGCTATATTAATATTGCAGATGTTGACTTCCTTTGGTATAATTCAACGCATCGAAAGGATGATGGGATTTGGAAAGGGAAATCGTATTAGTACTGGATTTCGGCGGACAGTATAATCAGCTTATCGCCCGTCGGGTGAGGGAAGCAAAAGTGTATTCGGAAATGATATCCTATAAGACACCGGTCGAAAAAATAAAGGCCATGAATCCTAAGGGGATCATCTTCTCCGGAGGGCCTGCCAGTGTTAATCAGGAGGGAGCCCCACGTATCGATCCAGAGATTTATGAACTGGGTGTTCCTATCCTGGGTATTTGTTATGGAATGCAGCTGATGACTGTGCAGTTAGGCGGATGTGTGGAAAGACCTGTTGCTCATGAATATGGGAGAACAAATATAACGATTGATGCTGATGAAGGTATCTGGATTGGCTTAAAAGGAAGTCGTCAGTGTTTGATGAGTCACGGTGATGCGGTCAAGGAATTACCTGCCGGTTTCCGTAAATCGGCGTACACAGGAAATACACCGGTAGCAGGGATGTATTGTCCGGATCGCAATTTCTATGGTGTTCAGTATCACCCCGAAGTCAAGCATACGCCTGAGGGACAAGCCATGCTGGAAAACTTCCTTTATAAGGTATGTGGTTGTCATGGCAATTGGACCATGGAATCTTTCATCCAATCTCAGGTAACAGAAATCAGACAGAAAGTCGGAAACAAAAAAGTTCTCTGTGCCTTAAGCGGGGGGGTAGATTCATCAGTCGCTGCCGTTCTGGTGCATAAAGCGATCGGGGATCAATTGATGTGTATTTATGTTGATCATGGTTTTATGCGTAAAGATGAGTCTGCGCAGGTTAAGAAAACGTTTACCGAACAATTCAAACTTAATCTCGATTTTGTGGATGCAGAGGAACGCTTCCTGGCCAAGGTGGCAGGAATATCCGAGCCTGAACATAAGAGAAAGATTATCGGCAATGAGTTTATTCGGCTGTTTGAGGACGAAGCCAGGAAGCTGGGACAAATTGACTTTCTGGTTCAGGGCACGCTCTATCCGGATATTGTGGAGAGCGGAACGGAAACGGCCGAAACCATTAAAACGCATCACAATGTCGGCGGGCTGCCTGAAGATATGCAGTTTGAGCTGATTGAACCCTTAAGGATGCTTTTTAAAGATGAAGTCAGACAGGTGGGCATTGAGTTAGGTTTGCCGGAAGAAATTGTGTGGAGACAACCGTTCCCCGGGCCGGGACTGGCTATCCGTATTATTGGCGACATTACACCGGAAAAGCTCGGTTATCTGCGGGAAGCAGATGCCATCGTAAGGGAAGAGATCATCAAAGCGGGTCTGAACCGGGATGTTTGGCAGTATTTTGCCGTGCTTCCTTCTATCCGCAGTGTTGGTGTGATGGGGGACGGCCGTACGTACGGTTATCCGATCGTCTTGCGTGCGGTTACCAGTGACGACGCCATGACCGCCGACTGGGCCAAACTGCCCTACGAACTGCTGGAGCGTATTTCCAACCGGATTGTCAATGAAGTTCACGGGGTGAACCGTGTGGTCTATGACATTACCAGCAAGCCTCCAGGCACGATTGAGTGGGAGTGAATATAATAACCCCGGGAGTTCGCTAATCATGCGGGTTTCCGGGGTTATTTTTTTGTCCGTGGCATTAATATGGCATTAATTATCTCAAACCACCTTTAAATCATGGAAAATATGCTCGGCCTGAAGGCTCTCGGCGACCTCTCTCTCATTGTAAACTTCCACGTCATCATCCATGGGCGCAGCACCCCGGACAATTCCATTCTGGTGTCGGCTGAGTTCTTTGGCGATGACCTGGCTCTTACCTGGGTACAGGTGAGCATAGGTTTTGTCTACTTCCTCCGGGGTGTCGCCGATCCGCTGGGCGATGGCGTGAGTCCGGTATCCGAGCTCGATCAGCAGCGCAACATGTGAGTGCCGTAGGTCATGCACGCGGATCCGTTCGATGTTTGCTTTCTCCGCGAGACGGTCCAGCTCCTTGTTGAGCGCTGTTTTTGTGAAGTAGAAAATCCGGTCTTCCTTTTCCAGGCCATAAAGAGCGTTCATGTAGTAACGCAGCTCATGGTAGAGAAAATCCGGCATCGAGACTTCTCGGACATTATTGTTTTTTGTGGGGTCAAATATGTCGTCCCCGTCTTTGCGCTTATAGGTCTCGCTGATAAATAACGATTGAATGTCATCCAGCACCTTTTT